>NZ_JBJIEP010000037.1:0-29934 GCF_046557955.1 Shinella agrisoli
CTGCACCGGCCGGGATGCGCATCCCGGCCGGTGCATCCAGTAAACCACACTTCTTCCACACAAGCCCGAGGATGACGACGGAGAGGGAGCGGTCGAGGATCGGGATAAAGACCGGCATGAGCGGGCGCGGGCGGTCAATCCGCCCGCGCCTGCCCGTCAACGGCTCAGAACGCCGCCGTCATCGGATCGGGGCCGATGCGCCGGCCGTCCTTTTCGAGGGTTGCGAAGGTCGCCATGTCCTCGTCGTCGAGCCTGAAGTCGAAGACCTTGAAATTTTCCTCGATGCGCGACGGCGTCACCGACTTCGGGATGACCACCAGCCCGTTGTCGATATGCCAGCGGGTGATGACCTGCGCGGGGGTACGGCCGTGTTTCGCAGCGACCTTGCCGACCACCGGGTTTTCGAGCAGCGTGCCCTGGCCGAGCGGGCTCCAGGACTGGGTGACGATGCGGTGCTTCTCGTGATAGGCGCGCGCCTCCTTCTGCGGGAAGTCGGGATGCAGCTCGATCTGGTTGATGACGGGGGTGACGCCGGTCTCCTCGATCAGGCGCTGCAGGTGCTCGGGATAGAAGTTCGACACGCCGATCGAGCGGGCACGGCCTTCCTTCTGGAGCTGGACGAAGGCCTTCCACGTGTCCACGTACTGGCCGCGGCTCGGCGCCGGCCAGTGGATGAGGTAGAGGTCGACATAATCCGTGCCGAGCCGCTTCAGGCTGGCCTCGAAGGCCTTCAGCGTCGTGTCGTAGCCCTGGTCGGAATTCCAGAGCTTCGTCGTGAGGAAGATCTCCGAACGGGGAACGCCGGAAGCGCGGATGCCCTCGCCGACGCCCGCCTCGTTCTCGTAGATCGCCGCCGTGTCGACATGGCGATAGCCGGCGGCAAGCGCCGCCTTGACCGCGGTCACGGCCGTATCGTTCGGGGTCTGCCAGACGCCGAGGCCGACCTGGGGAATGCTGTTGCCGTCGTGAAACAGGATTGTCGGTTGATCGCTCATCAGAATGTCTCCATGAAAAGGAATGGCGTGCTTGAACCCGGACGGGTTTCCCGTGGCGCCTTGAAGCCCGGCGACGGTCGAGGCTGATATAGGTTTGCCGTCCCGCCCTTTCAGCCCGGCTCCCGGCAAAATTCCTCAAAGAACGCGCACCACGGTGCCGCGGCGCATGTGCGGCAGGATGCGCAGCATGTCGCGCCGGGCGACGGCGATGCACCCGGCCGTCGGCTCGTAGCCCGGGCGGATGAGATGGAAGAAGATCGCCGAGCCGGCATTGCGCCTGCGCGACGTCACGTTCCAGTCGAGCACGAGGCAGATGTCGTAGAGCCCGTCCTTGCGCCGCATCTCCTCGTGGCTCGGCCGGAACGGCGCGCGCACGAGGCGGTTGTAGGAGGGGTGTCCCGGCTCGTCGCACCACAGCATAAAGGGCCGGATGCGCCGCATCGGCAGCGCGGTCTTCGGCAAGGCCACCCGGTCGGCGCGCAGAAAGCCGGACAGAAGCGGCATGGCGGCGATCGGCGTTCCGCCGTCGCCTTCCCGCTTGCGGCTCGTGCGCCCCGCACGGCCGATCGCCGCGGGGATGCGCAGCGGGCCGACCTGCACGATGGCGCGGCTCCTTCCGCCGGGCGCAGGGCGCACGAGGACCGTCTTCACGCAATGTTCAAGAGATGTGATCCGGCTCATATCCATCCGTCATATTCGCGCCATGCGGCAACTTGACTGGCTAAACCACGGGCGGGCTTGCCAAAAGCGCCAGTTCCCTTACTTTCCAGAGGAATGCCGAGAGGTAAAGCATGACATCCCGCACCATCCTTCTTGTCGATGACGACAACGACCTGCGCGAGACGCTCGTCGAGCAGCTCTCGCTCTACGAGGAATTCTCGACGCTCGAGGAAACGACCGCCGGCAAGGGCATCCAGACGGCGCGCAACAACCAGATCGACCTCCTCATCATGGATGTCGGCCTGCCGGACATGGACGGGCGCGAGGCGGTGAAGCTCCTGCGCAAGGGCGGCTTCAAGGCGCCGATCATCATGCTGACCGGCCACGACACCGATTCGGACACGATCCTCGGCCTTGAAGCCGGCGCCAACGACTACGTGACGAAGCCCTTCCGCTTCGCCGTGCTGCTCGCGCGCATCCGCGCCCAGCTTCGCCAGCACGAAAGCAGCGAGGACGCGACCTTCACCGTCGGCCCCTATACGTTCAAGCCCGGCCAGAAGCTGCTGACCATGGAGAACGGCCAGAAGATCCGCCTGACCGAGAAGGAGGCGGCGATCATCCGCTACCTCTATCGCGCCGACCAGAAAGTGGTGACGCGCGACGTGCTTCTGGAAGAGGTCTGGGGCTACAATTCGGGCGTGACGACCCACACGCTAGAGACGCATGTCTACCGTCTCAGGCAGAAGATCGAGCGGGACCCTTCCAATGCGGAGATTCTCGTGACAGAGAACGGCGGCTACAAGATAGTCCCGTGATTCAGTGAGGAGCGCCCGACGTGGCTCTCAGCGACGACATCGCCCTTCTTTCAAAGGTGCCGCTCTTTGCCGGCCTTGCCGACGACAAGCTGCGGCTGATGGCCTTCGGCGCCGAGCGCCGGCGGCTCGTCGAAGGACAGACGCTGTTTCGCGAGGGCACTTCGGCCGATTGCGGCTTCGTCGTCGCCCACGGCTCGTTCCAGCTGACCTCGACGCAGCGGGACGGTTCGACGCGCGACGAGGGCGTGGCGGAGCCGGGCACACTGCTCTCCGAGCTTGCGATGATTTCCGCCGTCGAGCGCAAGTACACGGCGGTCGCGCTGGAGGACAGCGAGGTCATCCGCATCAACCGCCCCCTCTTCCGGCGCATGCTGGAGGAATATCCGGACGTCGCGCTCATCGTCGATGCCCGCATCCGCGAGAACCTTGCGGCGATGATCCATCAGATGCGCGGCCTTGCGGGCCGCTTCGCCTGAAGACGCTCAGAAATCGAACTCGGCGATGACCGGCACATGGTCGGACGGCCGCTCCCAGCCGCGCGCCTCGCGGATCACGGAGATATTGGCAAGGTGCGGTTCGAGGTCGGCGGAGGACCAGATATGGTCGAGGCGCCGGCCCTTGTCGGCGGCCTGCCAGTCGGCCGAGCGGTAGCTCCACCACGTATAGAGCTTTTGCTCCGCGGGCACCTTCCGGCGCATGAGGTCGACCCAGGCCCCCTTCGTCATGACGTCGATCAGGCCCTCGGTCTCGATCGGCGTGTGGCTGACGATCTTCAGGAGCTGCTTGTGCGACCAGACGTCATGCTCCAGCGGCGCGATGTTGAGGTCGCCGACGAGGATGGAGGAGATGCCGGCTTCGGCTTCCGCATGCAGCAGCTTCATCTCCTCGATGAAATCGAGCTTGTGGCCGAACTTCGGATTGATCGTGCGGTCCGGCTCGTCGCCGCCGGCCGGCACATAGAAATTGTGCAGGCGGATCGACTTGTTCCGGTGATGGAAGAGCACCGAGACATGGCGCGCGTCGCCGACGCCGCAATAGTCGCGCCGTTCGACGATTTCGGTCAGCGGCAGGCGTGAGATGGTGGCGACGCCATGGTAGCCCTTCTGGCCGTGCATGACGATGTGTTCGTAGCCGAGCGCCTTCAGCGGCTTTGCGGGAAAGAGGTCGTTCGGGCACTTGGTCTCCTGCAGGCACAGGATATCCGGCGCGAAGGTCGTGAGGAAATGCTCGACGAGCGGCATGCGCAGCCGCACCGAGTTGATGTTCCATGTCGCGATCGAAAGTGCCATGCCTGTCCCCGAAAGTTCGTCCGGGGGCGTCTTAGAGCATTTTTCGGCCGGGTGGAATCACCTGGCGGCGCACGAATGCGCTGGAGACGGGGTCCGGGGCACGAGGCGCGGCGGCAAGACCGCTTTCGCGCCCGGCCCGATGCTACCGGTTGGAGCCGCCGCGGTTGCGGATCTCGTCGTAGGGGATCGCGAAGACCTTGTCGTCGAGCGCTACGCCGGTCTTGACGTTGAAGATCATGACGGACGTGTCCTTGCCCTGCGCGTCGGTGATCGTCCACTGGCGCAGGTCATAGGTCTTGGGGTCGAACATCATGGTGATGGTCGAATCGCCGAACATGCTCTTGTCGCCGAGCACGATCGTCGTCAGGTCCGCCTCCTCCTTCACGTCGCGCACCATCTTGGCCGAAAGGTCGATCCTGTTGCCGAGCAGCAGGTTGAGCGGCGTCTTGGAGAGCGGGTAGATGTCCCAGGTCTTGAGCTTGCGGTTGCCGATGACGACCGACTTGCCGTCGGCGATCACGCGCATCGGCGAGGGATCCTCGTAGTTGAAGCGGATCTTGCCCGGCCGGTCGATGTAGAACTTGCCGCCGGTCTGCTCGCCGCGCGGGCCGAACTGCACGAACTCGCCCATCATGGTCTTCACGGACGAGAAGTGGTCGGCGATCTTCTGCGCCGTTCCGCCGGCCTGGGCGGAAGCGTCCGCGGGGAAAAGCCCCGAAAGGCCGGCTGCGAGCGTGAAGGCCAGAAGGCAGGTGAAGCCGCGGCGAGTGAGCGTTCCGGTCGCGCGGCCGTGTTCGGATCGGATCATGTCGGTCTCCTTCATGCGTCTGTCATGCGAGCCAAACGCGGCGCCATAATGGCACTGGCTCCTAACGCGAGACTTGCCGGTCGAAACGCCGCAGAAGGCCCCGCGTTCCCGGTCATCGTCCCGAAATTTCGTCTTCCGTCGGCACGAGGATCTCGCGCTTTCCGGCGTGGTTGGCCGGGCCGATCAGCCCTTCCTTTTCCATGCGCTCGATCAGCGAGGCGGCGCGGTTGTAGCCGATGCCGAGGCGGCGCTGGATGTAGGAGGTGGAGGCCTTGCCGTCGCGCAGCACCACGGCCACCGCCTGGTCGTAGGGATCGTCGGAATCCTCGAGGTTGGCCGTGCCGGCCGGGCCGCCGCCCGCATCGTCGTCCTCGTCGTCGTCCTCGGTGATCGCGTCGAGATATTGCGGCGCGCCCTGCGTCTTGAGGTGCGCGACGACGGCCTCCACCTCGTTGTCCGAGACGAAGGGGCCGTGCACGCGCTGGATGCGTCCGCCGCCGGCCATGTAGAGCATGTCGCCCATGCCGAGGAGCTGTTCGGCGCCCTGCTCGCCCAAGATGGTGCGGCTGTCGATCTTCGACGTCACCTGGAAGGAGATGCGCGTCGGGAAGTTCGCCTTGATCGTGCCGGTGATGACGTCGACGGAGGGACGCTGCGTCGCCATGATGACATGGATGCCGGCCGCGCGCGCCATCTGCGCGAGCCGCTGCACGGCACCCTCGATGTCCTTGCCGGCGACCATCATCAGGTCTGCCATCTCGTCGATGATGACGACGATGTAGGGCATCGGCTGCAGGTCGAATTCCTCCGTCTCGTAGATCGCCTCGCCCGTCTGGCGGTCGAAGCCGGTCTGCACGGTGCGGGTGATCGTCTCGCCCTTGGCAAGCGCCTGCTCGACGCGGCTGTTGAAGCCGTCGATGTTGCGCACGCCGATCTTCGACATCTTCTTGTAGCGCTCCTCCATCTCGCGCACCGTCCACTTGAGGGCGACGACCGCCTTCTTGGGATCGGTGACGACGGGGGAAAGCAGGTGCGGGATGCCGTCGTAGACGGAGAGCTCCAGCATCTTCGGGTCGATCATGATCAGGCGGCACTGTTCCGGCTTCAGGCGGTAGAGCAGCGACAGGATCATGGTGTTGATGGCGACGGACTTGCCCGAGCCGGTGGTGCCGGCGACGAGCAGGTGCGGCATCTTGGCGATGTCGGAAATGACCGGCTCGCCGCCGATCGTCTTGCCGAGCGCCATGGCGAGGCGGGCCTTCGACGTCTCGAAATCGCGGCTGGCGATGAGCTCGCGCAGGTAGACGGTCTCGCGGCCCTGGTTCGGCAGCTCGATGCCGATGGCGTTGCGGCCGGGCACGACCGCGACGCGCGCGGCGATCGCGCTCATCGAGCGGGCGATGTCGTCGGCAAGGCCGATGACGCGGGACGACTTGATGCCGGGCGCCGGCTCCAGCTCGTAGAGCGTGACGACCGGGCCGGGGCGCACATGGATGATCTCGCCCTTGACGCCGAAATCCTCCAGCACGCCTTCCAGCATGCGGGCGTTCTGTTCGAGCGCGTCGGCGGAAAGCGTCGCATCGCGCACCTGGCCTTTCGGCTCGGCGAGAAGGTGGATCGGCGGCAGCTGGAAACCGTCCGGACCGACGAAGGAGGTCTGCGCCTCCCGCTCGACGCGCTGGCCGGGCTTCGGCCGGGCGGCGGGCGGCACGACGCGCGCATTGGCCGCCGGCATCGCCGGACGGGACGGCGCGCGGCGCGGGGCCCAGTCGGCGGCGATGTCGTCGGCGTCGTCGTCCGGCAGGATGCCGCTCGGGCGCGCGAGCGGCTCATCGTCCATGTCGAAGGGCAGGTCGTCGTCGAGCGTGATCGATGGGGCGGAGACGGCCCGGCGGCCTTCCATCGAGGGCTCGACGCGCTCGCCCGCACGGCCGGAGGCGCGGGCGCGCACGGGTTCATTCAGCGTGCCGAACTCGTCCTCGTTGAAGTCGTAGGGCTGCTCGATGCCGCGGGCCCTGCGGCGCTGGCTCGAGAGGCCGAAGATGCGGCGCACGCGCGCCTGGCCGGTATACCAGGCATGGGTCATGGCGCCGGCAAGAACGGTCAGCGGACCTTCCCGCTCGTCGTCCTCCTCGTCCTCCCCGGAAACGGCGCGGGCGCGGCTCGGCGTCGGCACGGGCGCGAAATCCTCCTCGTCGTCGATCGCCACGGTGCCGATGAGGCCGGCGCTGAAGACCATCAGCCAGGCGGCCGGCACGGCGATGATGCAGCCGAGGACCGTTGCGAACATGCCGGTGGGATACGCGCCGGTGAAGAGCGCGGGAAAGCGCAGGATCATGTCGCCGAAGACGCCGCCGAGGCCGGTCGGCAGCGGCCAGGTCACCGGGCCGGGCACGCAGGCGAGCGCGGCCGAGGCGAGGATCGCGCCGCCGAGCCAGGCGGCCGCGCGCTGCGGCACGCGATTGAAGCGCCGGCCGCTGATCATCGCGAGGCCCCAGGCGACGACCGGCAGGAGCGCGATCACGCTCGCCAGGCCGAAGAACTGCATAAAGAGATCGGCGAAGACCGCGCCGGGATAGCCGAGGATGTTGGCCGGCTCGCCGCTGGAGGCATAGGAGAGGCTGGGGTCCGAGACATTCCAGGTGGAGAGCGCGGCGATGGCGAGCGCAAGGCCCGCGAAGATGCAGAGCCCGACGAGGATCTGCAGCTGTCGCCAGACGAATGCCGACAGAACGAAGCGGTCGTGACGGTTGTCCAGTCCTGCCGAAATGCTTCTGCTCATTGGTTAGCCTGTGTCCACTCCAGGAAAATCGCGGGCGGTCCGCGTGATTCGCGGATGCGCCTGACTGTGAACCCTACGAAGGAAGCCTTAATGGCGTGTTAACCATGCGCGCCGCGCCGTGGTTTCCGGCAAGATGGACGAAAAAGGCCCGGACCGAGGTCCGGGCGAGGAGCGGCATAGTGTCCTATGGCCGCGACGGGACTGTGAGCGGCGGCCCGCCGGCCGCCGCGATCCGCTCAGGAATGGTAGGCCGCTTCGCCGTGGGACGAGAGGTCGAGGCCCTCGCGCTCGGCTTCGACGGTGACGCGCAGGCCCACGATCAGGTCGACCACCTTGTAAAGGATCGCCGAGACGACGCCGCACCAGACGATGGTGATGAGGACGGCGATGATCTGGGTGTAGACCTGCGAGGCGATGGAGAAGTCCTCGCCGCCGGTGCCGCCGAGCGAGGGGGCCGCCAGGATGCCGGTGCCGACCGCGCCGATGATGCCGCCGATGCCGTGGACGCCGAAGACGTCCGCCGTGTCGTCGTAGCCGAACTTGTTCTTCACCGTGGAGACGAAGAAGTAGCAGACCGGAGCGGCGACGAGGCCGAGGACGATCGCACCCATCGGGCCGACGGAGCCGGCGGCCGGCGTGACGGCGACGAGGCCGGCGATCATGCCCGAGGCCGCGCCGAGCATCGAGGCCTTGCCGCGGGTGAAGGTTTCGGCGAGCGACCAGGAGACGATCGCCCCGGCGGTCGCAAGGAACGTATTGACGGTTGCGAGCACCGCGCCGCCGGACGCTTCGAGGTTCGAGCCGGCGTTGAAGCCGAACCAGCCGAACCACAGCATGGCGGCACCGACGAGCGTGAGCGTCATCGAGTGGGGCGCCATCATGTCCTTGCCGAAGCCGGTGCGCTTGCCGACCATGATCGCGCCGACGAGGCCCGCCACGCCCGCATTGATGTGCACCACCGTGCCGCCGGCGAAGTCGAGGGCGCCCATGCCGAAGATCAGGCCGTTGGCATCCCAGACCATATGGGCGACCGGGAAGTAGACGAAGGTCGCCCACAGCACGCAGAAGAGCACGGCGGCCGAGAACTTGATGCGCTCGGCGAAGGCGCCGACGATCAGCGCCGGCGTGATGGCGGCGAAGGTCATCTGGAACACGATGAAGATGTATTCCGGAATGACGACGCCGTCGGTGAAGGTGGCGGCCGTGCTGTCCACCGTCACGCCGGAGAGGAAGAGCTTGGCGAAGCCGCCGAAATAGGCGCTCGTCGAACCGCCGAAGGCGAAGGAATAACCGTAGACGACCCAGACGATCATCATGGTCGCGCCGATCACCGTGCACTGCATGAGAACCGACAGCATGTTCTTGGCGCGCACCAGGCCGCCGTAGAACAGGCCGAGGCCGGGGATCAGCATGAACAGGACGAGGAGGGTCGTGACGTACATGAAGACCGTGTCGGCCTTGTCCGGCACCGGCGCGGCGGCGGCTGCTTCGGTGGCCGCGGGCGCGGCTTCCTGCGCGAAGGCGACGGCCGGCGCAAGCGCGCCCGCCGTGGCTGCGGCCACGCGGGAGAAGGTATGCGAAAGCTTGAATGACGACATGTTGAAAATGCTCCTGATAGGCCGTTTGCTTAGAGCGCTTCGGAATCGGTTTCGCCGGTGCGGATGCGCACGGCATGGTCGATGGAGTAGACGAAGATCTTGCCGTCCCCGATCTGGCCGGTCTTGGCGGCGGAGGCGATCGCATCGACCGCCGTATCGACGAGGTCGCTCGGCACGGCGATCTCGATCTTCAGTTTCGGCAGGAAGCTGACGGCATATTCGGTGCCGCGGTAGATTTCCGTGTGCCCCTTCTGGCGCCCGTAGCCCTTCACTTCCGTCACGGTCAGGCCCTGGATGCCAACCGCGGTAAGGGCTTCTCGCACCTCATCGAGCTTGAACGGCTTGATAATGGCCATCACAATTTTCATCTGGTTTCCCATCCTTCGTGCTTGTCCCCCAGCCGGGGCCATCTCTCCTTGCCGTTGGCAACATCATGTCCACAACGACCGGAGCTACACATTCAAGGGGCGTGCCAGATTCGAACTGGTTGTCTAAACTATTGAAATTAAATGGATAAAAATAGCACCCCTGCTTCGGCGCAAAAAATCACCACCGCAGATGTTCAAAAAATAGGCGCAAACGGAATATTGGGCAAAATTTAGTCAGTTGCCTTTTTCCGAATCAGCCCCTCCTGCGCCACCGAGGCAATCAGGGTGCCCGAGCGGGTGAAAATCGCGCCACGCGTCATCCCGCGCCCGCCGAAGGCCGACGGGCTGTCCTGGCTGTAGAGCAGCCAGTCGTCGACGGCCGGCGGGCGATGGAACCACATGGCATGGTCGAGGCTCGCCACCTGCAGCGAGCGGTCGAGCACCGAGGTGCCGTGCGCGAAGAGCGAGGTGTCGAGCAGCGTCATGTCGGAAAGGTAGGCGAGCACCGCGGCCTGGAGGTGGCGTTCGGCCGGCACCGGGCCCGTGGTGCGCATCCATACGTTCTGGCTGGGCTCCAGCTTCTGCCGCGAGAAATAATGGGTCAGCGAGACGGGGCGCAGCTCTATCGGCCGCGGACGCTCCCAGTAGGCGCGGATATGGGCCGGGGCCTTGGCCATGAACTGGCCCTTCAGGTCCGCCTCGCCGAGCAGTTGTTCCGGCGGCGGCACGTCGGGCATCGGCGCCTGATGGTCGAAACCGTCCTCATCGTCCTGGAAGGACGCCGTCATGAAGTAGATCGGCTTGTCGTGCTGGATGGCGACGACGCGGCGCGTGGCGAAGGAACCGCCGTCGCGGATGTTCTCCACGTCGTAGATGATCGGCACGGAGGGATCGCCCGACCGCACGAAATAGGCGTGCAGCGAGTGCACGAAACGGCCTTGCTCCTCCACCGTCCGGCTGGCGGCGACGAGGGCCTGGCCGATCACCTGCCCGCCGAACACGCGCTGCCAGCCGACCTGCGGGCTCTTGCCGCGGAAAAGCCGCGTCTCCAGCCGTTCGAGATCGAGCGTTTCAAGGAGGGTATCCATGGCGGGGTTCCCGGCAATCTGGCGCGACATTTGGACGTGGCTCCCGAAAGTGTCCCAAGGTAGGAAAGCGGTTCCTCCTCCTCTATATAGACGGGAAGGAGACCTCAAGCGGCCAGGAGAACGCCATGACCGAAGCCCAGACGCCCGACGCGGCCATGCTCGACGTACTTGTCGCCGGCGGCGGTTATGTCGGCCTGTCGCTGGCCGTCGCCGTCAAGAAGGCGGCGCCGCACCTTGCCGTCGAGGTGGTGGACGGCGCTCCGGAGCACGTCTGGCAGAAGGACGAGCGCGCCTCGGCGATCGTGGCGGCGGCGCGCAACCTGCTCGGCGTCCTCGGCGTCTGGGACGAGATCACGCCCGAGGCCGAGCCCATCCGCCGCATGGTCATCACCGATTCGCGCACGGCCGATCCCGTGCGTCCCGTCTTCCTGACCTTCGAGGGCACGGGCTCCGGCGACGACGGCCAGCCCTTCGCCCATATGGTGCCGAACCGCGCCATGACCGGCAGCCTGCTGCGCCAGGCGGAAACTTTGGGCATTCCCGTGCGCTGGGCGACCTCGGCGGAGGGTTTTTCCACCGGCCAGCATGCGACGGCGGTGCGCCTTTCCGACGGCTCCGGGCGCCGGGCCCGCCTGCTCGTCGCCTGCGACGGCGTGCGCTCGAGGCTGCGCGACATGGCCGGCATCAAGACCGTGCGCTTCGACTACGGCCAGTCCGGCATCGTCACCACCGTGGAGCACGAGCGCCCGCACGACGGCACGGCGGAGGAGCATTTCCTGCCGGCCGGCCCCTTCGCCACGCTGCCGCTCACCGGCAACCGCTCCTCGCTCGTCTGGACCGAACGCACGGAGGACGCCCGCCGCCTCGTCGAGAGCGACGACCTCGTCTTCGAGGAGGAGCTGGAGCGCCGCTTCGGCCACAAGCTGGGCGCCTTGAAGGTCGTCGGCGGCCGCCGCGCCTTCCCGCTCGGCCTCACGCTCGCCCGCGCCTTCGTCGCCCCGCGCTTCGCGCTGGCGGGCGATGCCGCGCACGGCATCCATCCGATTTCCGGCCAGGGCCTCAATCTCGGCTTCAAGGACGTGGCGGCGCTTGCCGAAACGATCGTCGAGGCCGACCGCCTCGGCCTCGACATCGGCGCCATATCCGTCCTGGAGCGCTACGAGATGTGGCGCCGCTTCGATACGGTCCGCATGGGCATCACAACCGACGTGCTGAACCGCCTCTTCTCCAACGACGTGACGCCGCTGCGCGTGCTGCGCGATGTCGGCCTCGGCGTCGTCGACCGGCTGCCGGGCCTCAAGTCCTTCTTCATCCGCCAGGCCGAAGGCACCGCCGGCGGCGGCCATCCGCGCATGCTGGTCGGGCAGAGGATCTAGGTCTCCACGGCGTCGCAGGTTGTCTCTTCAAAAGCGGCTCAGGATCATGCGCAGTTCCGCCTGGTTGCGCGCCCCTGTCTTCTGGAAGATCATCTTTAGCCGCTGCCGGCCGTTTTCATAGCTGATCCCGACGGCCTTGCACGCCTGCTGAAGCGGCAGGCCCGCCGCGAACGACTGGCAAAGCAACGCCTCGCGTGGCGTCAGGTCGTACATCGCGCAGAGAAGCTCAAGGTTCGGCCGCGACGCCGTCTGGTGCGGGTCCGTTACCTGGACGAGTATTTGCGGATGGACCGGCAGCAAGCCGTGGATGGTGACGTCGGGCAGGCGGCAAAGAGAGACGATCGCCGCCCCTGTCCTCCACCTGAGCGCCAGCCTGTGACGGGATCGGGCCGCTCCACCGACGAGCATCCTGCAGGAATGGCGGAACCGGTCGTTGAAGACAGGATCGTGAAACCGTATGCGGTCCCGCTGGCAGCGCAGTATCTTGCTGCGTTCGAATTCTGCGATCGCAGCGGTGTTGGCATTCTTCAGGCGCATCGTCTCGTCGATGACGAACGCGATCCCCTCTTCGCGGTCGATCAAGGCAGCCAGGGCGTTCTGGTGTTCCGCCAGGCTGCGAATCCGCTGCTTGATCGAAACGGCTTCGTCGAGCACCGGCCGTACCCTGGTCATCACATATTCGAGCTCCCGGTCATAGGTTTCCGCAAGGCGCGTCGAATAGTGTGTCGGCAAGTAGAGCAGTTCCTCCGACAAGGAGCGGATTTTTATCCCCACGGCCGCATCGTAGTCGCCGACTTTCCTCATCCAGTCGTTGTAGAACTCGCTGTTGCGGTAGAGCGACGCCGGTTCGTCCCGCTCCGACACGATGATGGCGCCGCTCGGAGACTTCGACCAGAAGTCTTGCCAGGGATTTCGCAGGCTATAATGGGTCAGGAAATTGTTGAAATCCTCTTCCTCGATTCCGTCCGACACGACGAACCCGAATCCGGGATTCAGGACGTTCTGGTTGAGGATTGCGGCATAGGAGCCGGGAAACGACCGGGTGACGGCCTTGCAAACGTCCTTCCACTCCGTTTGTCCCCAGGTCGCCCGCCGGATTTCCTCGGAAAGCTCGGATACAATCGCCCTCAGTTCCCGCTCGTCGCGCATCGCGATAAGTCTCTCAGAATGTCCGGTTTACCCCAACGATGAAATTGTGAGCGGTATAACTCTTGATTGCAACATTCGATTTGTTGTCGATAAACTCGTAGCCGATACTCGGCGAAATGCCCCAGAACTCCAGTTTCTCGTGGGAGATGCTTATCGAGGCGGTCAGGCGGCCGTCCTGCCTGGGCTGACCCGTCAGGGGATAGTCGCCCCGGAAATTCTGCCAACGGTATTGCACGCTCAGGTTCGTCGTGAGGCCCGCCATCCGGCTCCAGGTGTTCGACAGGCCGAAGCCAAGGGAATAGGCGTCGGAATCGAGGTAATCCCTCTTTGTCTTCTCCTTCTCGTAGGAGAACTTGAAAGTGCCGTCGGCGCTGGCGGACAAGGGAAAACCGACAACGCCCTGGAAGGCATATTTGTGGCCGTCCCTGAAGTCGTCTTCGAAATAGTCTTGCCGGAGCAGCTTCGCCTGCATGGCCAAGGATATGTCGTGGTCGAAATTTCGGCGATAGAATCCGCCGATGCCGTAACGAAGGGCATAGGCGTCGTAGCCGCTGAGTTGATATTCCACCAAAGGCCCCGCGCCGAAGCGCGCGGAGTCGAACTGGATCTGGACTTCGGGTGAGGCGATGAAGGTCAGTTCGTCCCGATCGCGCGATTGCAGGCTCTTCGCCAGATGAACGGCGCCTTTGCCCAGGATGTCGACGTTCTCGCCAAGCTGGTGGAGATAATAGACCGAAGCGGTCGCCGTCACGTTGACGCCCTCACGGGCCTTTGCGTCGTCGCTGAGCTCGAACGACAGGCCGCCGACATCGACCGTATCCGTGGACGCTCCGTTATTGACGTTGCTCGAGGGAACGGCGCCAACCGATATGCTGAGCCCGTAGGGCTTGTTGACCGCATTGTATTCGTCGACCAGCGCTTCGTAGGCCGCGCGCATGGAGCGATCCTTCACCAACGGCTTGTTGCGCTCGATCTGGAACAGTGCGGCACGATATTTCTTCTGCCCCCACAGGGCGTTGATGAGGGCGTGGCGGATATCGGGCTCCGCCGGATAGCGTGCCGCAAGGCGGCGGGCCCGATCTTCCGCCGCGCGAAAGCGTCCCGCCGACAGCATCTCGCATACGCGCACGTAATCGGGCAGCCAGGCAAGCCGCCTGTTTTCCCCGGCGATTCGCCTGGCCAGCCCGTCGGCCATGGCGAAATCCTTCCGCAGAACGAGCAGGTTGACCATATCCACCGGCGCCAACGACATCGCCCGCGCAACCGACACCGGCGCGCCGGACAGGGCAAACAGGATCGCCAGTATGGTGACAAGGCTTGATTTCGACATCGAGCTTTCGTCCATCTCAGCAGGAGCGGAATGCCCGGCCCCGAGGGGGGGGGGGGGCCGGGACAACGCTTCCGAGCGTGCGTCGGGCCCGGCTACTTGTCGCCGAACATCGTGCCGGTCATGACGTGGTCCTCACTCGATCCGGCGACGATGACGCCCACGGATTCTGCGTTCCTGCCGTAGAAACGGCCTTCGCCGCCGACCTCCATCTGGCCGATGTTCTGGCTCGCAAGCTCCGCCTCGGCCGCGGCGTTGGCCTTGAGATCGTCGATTTCAAAGCCGTTCTGGGTGAGCGTGCTGTCGAAGGAGACCTTCACGCCGGCGCCAGAAATGTCGTCCGTCGTCGTGGTGTCGTCCGCGAGGCGAACCCGGCGCCGCTCCAGCAACGCCTCGCCGCTGACCGTTCCGGCATCGAAATTCGCCGAGATGGCCGAATCGCCCGAGTATCTTATCTGCTGGACGTCGGACGTCCCGTATGTCGATTCCTTCGCGTAGATATCGAAGCGAGACTGCCCGTTATAGGTGGCGGTGCCCGATGTCGGCATGTCGCTCGGATTCGTTTCCACGCCGGCGATCATGAAGCCTTCGACGGTGGAATCGGCTTCGCCGGGTTCGACGCCGCCCGCATTGTTGCCCTGCATGCGCACGCCGAATCCCAACGGAACCATCACGCGGGTCGGGGAGGCCAGGTCGCCTTTGGTGTCGCCGGTCAACGAATAGAGAGAGGCCAGGAACCTCAAGTCGCCGTCCGAGTTCGTAGCCGATTTGTCGTAATAGCCGCCCTCGGGATCGCTGACGTAGTCAGCGTCGGTGAGCGTAAACTCGGCGTCGCCATATTTGAAGACGTAGCCGGCCCCGGATTTCGCAAGCTCGACCTTCCGGGTGTCGTCGAGCGTGTAGGTGTCCGGCTCTCCAGCGGTATCGTCGCCGAAGGCCTGCCGGATAGCCTTGGTTTTCGATTCCAGCGAGGCGCCTTCTTCGGCATAGGCGGCCGCCATGCTGTTCCGGGCGTCGGTCGCATAGGTCGGCGTATAGAGCTTCGTCACCTCTGGGCCGGAATCGGATCCTGTCGCCGATTCCGTTGATTTACAGCCGACCAGGGCGGCGGACATCAGCAGTACGGCAAATGCACTCCGATTTCCGGCGTGCCATTGCAGGATGCTCGCCGCCCCATGCGCCGTGCGTCTCGAATTCATGATCGTCATCTGTTGCTCCCATCTCCGCATCGCCAAGGCCGCGGGCGCTCTGCCGCGTCCGGGTTGGTCCATCTCGGCGATTCAAAAGGGAAATTAAGGATTCGCAGACCGTACGCGTCTCCCAAATGGGAGAGGCGAGCATGATAATGGGGGCGTTGCAGGGTCTCGCAGGCGGGGAGCCGCGTATCGTTCCGACGAATGGATGCGCAAACGATGTCCTAGTCCTTGATTTCCCTCGCTTCCGAGACGAGCATGATCGGAATCCCGTCGCGGATCGGGTAGGCGAGCTTGGCTTTTTCGGAGATCAGTTCGCCGGCCTTCGCGTCATAGGTCAGCCGCCCCTTGGTCAGCGGGCAGACGAGGAGTTCGAGCAGCTTGGGATCGACCCTGACGTCCATCGGCCGATCCTATTGCAGCCGCGTGTCGACGTCGCCGTAGCCGCGCGCCAGCACGATCTCGGTAATGGCGATCAGCGTTTCCGCGCGCGTCTTGAGGTCGGGGGCTTCCAGCAGCGCCTGCTTTTCCGCCGGCCCGTAGGGCGACATCATCGCCATGGAATTGACGAGCGTCGTGTTGCTCGCCCGCTCCACGCTCTCCCAGTCCGCCTCCAGCTTGTTGGCATCGAGATAGGCGCGGAAGGCCGCGAGCAGCGCCTCCCGGTCAACGCTCTGCTCGTCGTCGCTCGCGGTGAGGTCGGTGATGAAGGGGGCGATGCGGAAGCTGCGGTAGGATTTGCCGCTCCGCACCTCTTCCAGCAGCCGGTAACGGCAGACGCCGGTGAGCGAGGCGATATAGCGCCCGTCGCCGGTTTCGGCGAAGGAGGTGATGCGGCCGATGCAGCCGACCTGGCAGAGCGCCGGTATGTCGGTCGCCGGATCGTCCGTTCGCTGCTCGCCGAAAACGGGCTGCACCATGCCGATCAGCCGGTGCGAGGCGAGCGCGTCGTCGAACATGGAGAGATAACGCGGCTCGAAGATGTTGAGCGGCAGCTGCCCGCCGGGCAGGAGCAGCGCGCCCGTCAGGGGAAAGACGGGGATGGCCTCGGGCAGGTCCTCCGGCTTCAGATAACGCGCATTTCCCACATGCATGGCATCGCCTTCCCATTCCGCGGCGCGGCGAAACGTCTCCCCGCCCTCGTCATCGCGCCTCCCCCGAATGTGGGGTAGGCGCGGCTTTTCTCAAGGGATGCGGCGGCCCCGCGAGGAAAAAAGCCTCAGGAAAACAGGATCGACGACAGCTTGCGGCGGGCGGCGATCGTCGCGGGATCCTTCGGTCCCCAGACCTCGAAGAACTGCAGGAGCTCGCGGCGGGCGCCGTCGTCCTCGAAGGCGCGGTCGCGTTTCATGATGTAGAGGAGGTGATCGGCCGCCGCCTGGCGGTCGCCCTCCACGTTGCGGATCTTCGCGAGCTTCAGCCGCGCGGCATGGTCGTCCGGGTCGAGCGCCAGCGCCTGTTCCAGGGCCGCCGGATCGCCGAGCTTGCGGGCCTCCTCGATCTGGTCGAGCTTCTTGACGACCGCCGCGACGGCCGGATCGGCGGCGACCTTCTCCGGCAGGTTGCCGAGCGCCTGGCGGGCGTTCTGCGGCTGGCCGGCGGCGATCATGCATTCGGCGATGCCGGCGAGCGCCGGGGCATTCTCGGGGTCGGCCTGGAGCAGCGCGCCGTAGAGGTCGGCCGCGCCGGCAAGGTCGCCCGCGTCGAACAATTCCTTCGCCTCGGCGAGCAGCGCCTCGATCTCGGCCTTCTCGTCCGCGCCGGCGGGACCTGCGATCTTGTCGATGAACTGGCGCACCTGGCTTTCCGGAACGGCACCCATGAAGCCGTCCACCGGGCGGCCGCCGACAAAGGCGACGACGGCGGGGATGGACTGGATGCCGAGCTGTCCGGGAATGGAGGGATGGTCGTCGATGTTGAGCTTGACGAGCTTCACCCGGCCGGCGCTCTCGCGCACGACCTTCTCGATGATCGGCTGGAGCTGCTTGCAGGGACCGCACCAGGGCGCCCAGAAGTCCACGAGGACGGGCTGCTGGCGCGAGGCCTCGAGCACGTCGCGCGAAAAGTTCGCCGTCGTCGTGTCCTTGATGAGGTCGTCCGCCGGTGCCGCGCCGCCATAGTTCGCCGAAACGTTCATCTGCCCGCCATAGGACGATGCGTAAGGGTTGTCGCCTGCACTCATGGTCTCTCCTGTGGCGCCGGGAGCGCCTTGTCCTGCTTCGCCTGCGCCGTCAAACCGTCTGCCGTTCGATCGCCTTCAAATCGTATGTCAGGACGTGACTTTCAAGACAAGCGGCTCGTGCCCCGTCGCCTCGATGAAGCGCAGGAGATCCTTCGAGCCGATCGAGGTGGTCGCGTCGTTGCGCAGCGGGTGGCAATTGATCGTATCGTATTCCATCAGGTCCTTGTCGACGATGATCTTCACCCTGCGTCCCACGTCGTTGATCACGCCGAAGGCGGTGACGGCGCCCGGAATGACGCCGAGATACTCCATCAGCTTCTCCGGCTTGCCGAAGGAGACGCGGCCGGCCGCGCCGATGAGCGTATGCACGGTCTTCAGGTCCACCGTCGCTTGTTCCTCGACGGTCATCAGGAAATAATTGTCCTTCTTGTCCTTGACGAAAAGGTTCTTCGTATGGCCGCCGGGAATCTCGTCGCGCAGGGCGACGGACTCGGCGACGGTGAAGACCGGCGCGTGCTCCTTCGTGCTGTGGGCGATGCCGAGGGCATCGAGGAACTGGAAGAGGTCCTTGTCGGTCTTCGGCGTATCGGTCATTCTCGTCTTCCCGGCATGAATTGCTCCTGTCTGCTGATAGGGCCTCGGCCATCCGGGTGCAACCGCCCGAAAATCCGGCGCCTCGAAAGTCGCCGGGATTTTTTCTCCAGAATCCGGAATTTCCCTGTTGCATTTGAAAAAGGCTTGGGCCATATAGCGCCCGTCGCCGCAACGCAGCGACCTTCGGCCACCACTACCCCCGGCCGTCGACGATGAGCGGGTGTAGCTCAGGGGTAGAGCACAACCTTGCCAAGGTTGGGGTCGGGCGTTCGAATCGCCTCACCCGCTCCAGCGACCTCCATGTTTCAAAGCCTCGGTTCGCCGGGGCTTTTGTGTTTTCCGGCGCGGTTGAAATCGCGGGACGCGGAAGCGGCTCAAGAGGGCGCGGTCACCATCGGGTAACGCGTGGTAACGAGGCGCGGATGCGGCAAAGCGTGAAATCGTGAGCCGTGGACGCCAATGAGAAGCGGATCAATTTCGCTTCTACCAACAAGGGACGCCCTTCTAAGCGTTCATGAATGGCGACACTCGACCCCATCACGGTCGAAACCGCGGCGATGTCGTTTCACCAAAAGTGGACATTGTGGGTGTCGCAGAACCCAGCTTTGCAAAAGTCGATGAAGATCTATCACTATAATTCGGATTTTCGCAGTATCGCTGCACATGCCGAAGACCGGATGAGAGCTACTCGAACGGATCTGCATTTGTGAGTAATTCGGAATCAGCTTGGGAGGGGTGGGGCAGTGTCCATAATATCTGCAAGTATCTTTAGCGAGGATAATAGCTCCTCATGATGGTTTGCCGGGTTGTACATAAGGCATTTCAGGTTGCGGTTAGCACGAAGCGACTTGACCATGTCAGGTGCTATCCGTGACGGTGTGACAAGGTAGTGAGGCCGTGAATTGGGAAAATTGAACCGCTGGTTCTCAAGCAACAGAGCAAGATCCGGATCAGATATACCACAGCCAATCAACAAGAACGTGTGAGACAGCAAGCATGCGTCAAGCACGTCATAAAATGCCGCGTGTGCAACTCGTGCTTTGGCATAATCGTGATTTGAGAAAACCAGCTCATTGGGGTGATCAATGGAGCCATGCACCTTAATTATATGTGTTCGATCTTCACGAAGAAAATTATGCACGTCTGGGTCGGAGAAACGTTTTACAGTGACTAGCCCACCCGTCTCCGCAGTTACGAAGTTCTCAAAGATCTGGTCAAAATTAGGCGTCATGTATATGCGCTGGTCTAATTTGAATATGACTTTATGTATCTCCGCTGGCACGTACGCTGGCGTAACAAAACATTCTCTAAGGAAGGGTTCCCAGTCCTCTTCCATCTTCGCCTTTAGCCATTCGCACGCATGTAGGAGATCGTTTGCATTGAGGGCTTTCTTGATATGGGCTGTGCCTTTCGCGCCTATTCGTTCAAGGCCAGCTTGAAGAAATTCTGTCCAAAGTGGTGGTCGGGTTATCCCATCCTTGCCCACCGAATTTTTAGAGACACCGCTGCCGATAAAGACGACAACGCGCCGCGATTGGAGGTCGAGTTTTAATTGATTTGGCCAATCAATCATCGAGCGATCCCTACTCGATTGAGGATTTCCTCAGCGACTACTCCAAAAGTATCCTTCGCTTCTTTGACCTTCGAGAAATGCGCTCCTCGGACACCATCACTGGCTTTCAGGCCGAATACTGGAGCCCTCGCTGTTTGCGACATCGGTATCAAGCTATGTAGATTAGGAATCTCGCCAAGCGAAAATACGTTGGTCAATGCTGGCGAAGGCGCGACTGAGGAAAGCTCTGAAGCGACAATTTCCTCGAATTGTTTCATAATCTTCTCATATGCGTTCACAGCACGCTTAGTACCAGAACCGTCCGTCTTTGCTATGTAATGTTGAGATGCGTAGCCTAGAAAGCCAAGCTTTCTTGCTAGGGCAGTGTCGACCTCATCAGGATCGTCAACATTTGCTACCCCGACCTCCCATTGTTTCCGCCACTTTGTTAACCACGCTGCGATGTTGTCGATTGCTTTGACACTGAATATGTCGATCGACATCGGTGCGAGAAAGAAGTCGCTGGCAAGCAGGACTGCTCGATTAATCGACCCCAATGAGGGGCCTACGTCGAAAAACACAATATCGTAATGCTCACAGCGCTTCATAAGCTCTGCAAACATCAGTGTCGTCCTCATGCCACGAGAGTCACCGCCGACAGCAGATCCCCAATCCTTCGCTAACAGGTCTTCGGTCAAGGCGAGCCTCGGATCGCCAGGCAAAACGTCAACTCCAAAGCGCGGGCTCAAAGTCACATTTAGATCCCGGCTGTAGCCTTTTCCTAGCGAGAGCGGGCGAATAATGTTATAAACGGTAAAAGAAGATGTTTCCTCGTAGAAGTAGGATAGCTTCTTGTCTTCAAACATGTATTGCGTAGCGTTGCACTGAGGATCGGCGTCTATTACAAGCACTTTAAGATTTCGTTGCACTGCAGCATAGGCGGCTACATTGCAAAGCAATGTAGTCTTCCCTACGCCACCCTTGTTATTAAAAAAAGCTATTGATATTGCCATGATTCTCATCCTGTACCACTTACGACAGTAAAGCCAAGATAGGGATAAAAAGCTAGGTATTTTCAGGCTATGTAGCCGAAATTAAGCTCAGTTTTTCGCGAAACTCCTGACCTTTGCCACGCACAGCTTTCCCCTTTAAAAATTTCATCGTAAGAATCAGTAGAAAAAATTAAAATTTCGCGACGTATTTTTGCTAAGGTGAATGATCACGTTGGGGCCAGAGTTTGCCACAGCCACCGCCCAGTTGACGGCCCGCTTTCGATTGTTGCTCTCCGAAAGCCGCCTTTCGGCTCCCCATCCCATCTCCGACATGTCCAGGTCGACGCAGCAATGACCGTTTTGAAGTGCCAAAAGCGGCCTTAGACGCTATCCTCCGCCTGCACTATTAAGTCGCACGCATCAACACCGATCGCACGGCACACGGCCACGAACTCTGCCGCATCAAGCCGGCGCTCTCGAAGCTCATACTTCGACACAAATGTCTGGCGTTGTCCCAGGCGCACGCCAACCTCCGTTTGGGTGAGCCCTGCGTCTTTTCGAGCTGCAATCAGCAGATCGATCATACGACGATAAAGATCGGAGCGAATCGAAGACAAAGGAAGCGCCAATTCAAGGACCAGCGCTTCAGTAAGACCCGATTTTGGACTACCCCAAATTAGGGTATTTGAGGGTACTGCACGCGCAATATGATTCGGAGGAGCGCGTGAAGGACCAGTACTTCGGGGACATCAACGATTACCGGAAGTATGCGCTGTTGCGCGCGCTGTCGTCGGGCGGCGCAAACTGCATCGGCGTATGTTGGATGCTGACGCCGTCAGATGGAAGATCAGACGGCAACAAGCTGGCCTATCTGCAGCAGCCCGAGCGTCATCGCCACGTCGATCCGGAACTGTTCGACATATTGACTCACGCGGGCGCCGAACCAGATGGCCGTCGTTTAGCGACGATAGAGGACAGCGGTGCCATTCCCGGCGCGTTCTGCCCCCGTCGCTGCGCCGGGCCTTGCCTAAAGGAATGCCGGCAAGAGCGTGCAGCGGTCTTGGGTCGGGAGCGGCAAACCTATGCGGCCCGGCGCTGCTGCACCGCGCCGGTTCGCCCGTCGCCGATGTGGAACTGCGAGAGGGCGGCCTGGAGCTGGGCGGCTTCGCTGGCGAGGACCTGGCTTGCGGCGGTGGCTTCCTCCACCATCGCGGCGTTCTGCTGGGTCATCTGGTCCATCTGGTTGACGGCGGTGTTGATTTCGCCGAGGGCAGCGGACTGTTCCTGCGCGGCGCGGGCGATCGAGACGACGTGGTCGTTGACGCGGTTCACGAGGTCCTTGATCTCCGAGAGCACATCGCCGGTCGACAGCACCAGCGAGACGCCGCCCTTCACTTCGCCGGCGGACGCGTTGATCAGCGCCTTGATCTCCTTGGCGGCATTGGCGGAGCGCTGGGCGAGCTCGCGCACCTCCTGGGCGACGACGGCAAAGCCGCGGCCGGCATCCCCCGCGCGCGCCGCCTCGACGCCGGCGTTGAGGGCGAGCAGGTTCGTCTGGAAGGCGATCTCGTCGATCACCGAGATGATCTGGCTGATCTTCTGCGAGGACTGCTCGATACGGCCCATCGCGTCGATGGCGTTCTGCACGATGTCGCCGGACTTCTCGGCACTTTCCTTCGCCTCGCCGACGATCTGCGAGGCCTCGATGGCACGGGCCGTGGAGGTCTTCACCGTGGTGGTGATCTCCTCCAGCGCAGCGGCGGTTTCCTCCAGCGAGGCCGCCTGCTGCTCGGTACGGTGGGCGAGCTGGTCGGCAGCGGCGGAAAGCTCGCGGGAATTGCCGGTGATCGTGCCGGCGGTGGAGAGGATGCCGGCCATCGTGCTGCGCAGCGTCAGCATGGCGCCGTTGACGTTCGCCTGGAGCTCGGCGAAATCGCCCTGGAAGTGGCCGCTCATCTCCTGCGTCAGGTCGGCATGGGAGAGCGAGGCGATCACGCGGCGCACCTCGCTGACGCCCCTGTCGACGTTCTCGACCAGCTCGTTGACGCTGGTGGCGAAGCGGCGGAGGTCCTCGTCCTCATAGGTCTTGGTGATGCGGCGCGAGAAGTCGCCGGCAGCGGCGGCGGCGACGATCGTGCTGATGTTCGATTGCAGGTCCCTGCTCTGGGCCTGCAGGGCGGCCTCCTGCGCCTCCATCTCGCGCATCTGCATCTCGTTGGCGCGGAAGACGTCGAGCGTGCGCGCCATGGCGCCGATCTCGTCCTTGCGCTCGGTGTAGGGGATGGCGTCGTCGAGCTTGCCGGCGGCAAGGTTGGACATCACGCTGGTCAGGCGCTGGATCGGGCGCACGATGCCGTTGCGGGCAAGGAACATGCTGAGCAGCATGCCCGCGACGATGCAGACGAAGGCGGTGGCGAGCAGTACGACCTGCGTCGTCGTCGAGCGGGAGATGGCGACGGCACGCGACCCCGAAAGCGTCTCGGCGGAATAGGTCGTGTATTCCTTGAGTGCGGCGGTGACGGCCTTCTGGCCTTCCAGCGCCTTGTCGAGCGCGGCGAGGATCGCGGCGCGGTCCCCGCCCTTCTGCGCGGCGACGGCGACCATGGCGCGGATGTCCTCGAAGTAGGGCGTCATGGCGGCGCGGACGCCGTCGAGCAGCTTTTCCTCGTTGGCATCGGCGGTCGAGGCGATCTTCGGCAGGCGGTCGAGCATTTCCTTGGCGCGCTTTTCCGTTTCGGCGGCAAAGTCCGCCGCCTTTTCCGGCGCCATGGCGAGCTGGTAGGTCATGCGGCTGATGGCGATGACGTCGATGCGCAGGTCCATGGCTTCGCGGGCCACCTCCTCGCGCGCGCCGGTATCGGACAGCGCCGCGCCGAGCGAGACGAGGCCGCGGCTGCCGACGGCGGCGATGGTGCCGGCGGCGATGCCCATCAGGAGAACGAGAAGGCCGACTTTCCGGGAAATGGAGAGATCCGAGATTTTCATGGGCAGGTCCCTCGGGCGACCGGCGCTGTCCTGGCGCGTTCAAGCCCGCACAACCCGGCATCATCCCGGGTCCGTCAGGCCGTTTTCCGCTACAAAGGTTTCGATTTTATTGCGCTGCGAGACGAGCTTTGGCGAGGCCGCCGGTCAGCCTCTGCGGAAGGCGTAGTCCGTCTCCTGCCGCAGCACCTCGCCGGGCCTGAGGACGGCGTTGGGGAAACCGGCATGGTTGACCGCATCCGGCCAGATCTGGGTCTCCAGGCACAAGCCGGCGAAGGCGCCGTAGCTGCGGCCGCCGAGCCCCGCAACGGGCGGGTGGACCTTGGAGCCGGTATAAAGCTGGACGCCCGGTTCCGTCGTCGACACGTTCAGCGAGAGGCCCGAAACGGGGCTGCGCACCTCGGCCACGGAGCGTTTCGCCCGCCTTTCCGGCGAGAGGCAGAAATTGTGGTCGAAGGCGACGCCGCCCGCTTGCGTCTGCCGGCGCAGCGGCGTCCAGTCGCGAAGGTCGAAGGGCGTGCCGGCGACCGGGCGGATCTCGCCGGTGGGGATCAGGTTCTCGTCGACGGGCAGGTAATGCTCGGCCTCAAGGCGGATCTCGTGGCCGAGGGCATCGGCGCCGCCATCAAGGTTGAAATAGCTGTGCTGGCACAGATTGGCCGGCGTCGGCGCGTCGGCGGTCGCCTCGTAGACGACGGAGAGCACGCCGTCGCCGGGCAGCCGGTAGGTGCAGGTGATGGCGCAGTTGCCGGGATAGCCGGCGCGGCCGGCGGGATCCGTCAGCGCCAGGGCGACGAAGTCGCTGCCCTGGTCCGCGATCCGCCAGTTCTGCCGGCCGGTGCCGTCGCCGCCGCCGTGCAGGTGCGTGACGCCGCCCTCGTTGCATTCGAGCTGGTAGTCGGTGCCGTCGATGGAGAAGCGCCCGCCGCCGATGCGGTTGGCGCAGCGGCCCGGCGTCGCGCCGAAATAGGGGGAGTGCTCCAGGTAGGAGGCGAGATCCTCGAAGCCGAGCACCAGCGGCGCGTCGTGCCCCTGAAGCCGCAGGTCCTGGATGACCGCACCCCAGGTCAGCACATGGGCGGTCAGCCCGCCGCCGGTGATCGTGATGCGCTCGACCGCCTCGCCCGAAGCCAGGCGACCGAAGATTTCATTTCCTGCACCCACGCTTGCGTCTCCTCCGCCGGCTGCTCCCCACGGGCGGCAACCTGCTGCAATTCCATTCGGCCTGCAACCCAAAAAAGTCATACTTTTTGCAAATCCCGCTCAGGGGGTTTTCTGGTAGATGATGAAGGGCGTCTTGTCGGCGATGCGGTCGTAGAGGCGGCGCGCGGTCGCGTTGGTCTCCTGCGTCATCCAGTAGACCTTCGGCGCGCCCGCTTCCTGCGCCTTGGCGTAGACGCCCTCGATGAGCGCCCGGCCGACGCCCGTGCCGCGCACCTCGGGATCGGCATAGAGATCCTGCAGGTAGCAGATATTGCCGAGCGTCCAGCAGGAGCGGTGGAAGAGGTAGTGGGCGAGGCCGACCGGCTTGCCGTCGAGCGTGGCGAGGAGGCCGCGGAACTCCCCTTCCGCCGCCTCGCCCGTCAGCCGGGCGAAGGTGGTCGAAAAGATCTCTTCCGGCAGCACCGTCTCGTAGAAGGCGAGATAGGCGATCCACAGGCGCCGCCATTCGCCTTCGTCGTCACTGTGCAGAGGGCGGATGACGAGGCGGCTCATGCTCAGGCTCCCGTTCCGATCTTTTCCAGGTCATAGGGCGTAGTCTGATAGATCTCGTTGATCCAGTTGCCGAAGAGCAGGTGCGCATGGCCGCGCCAGCGGTTCTGCGGCGGCAGCGACGGATCGTTGTGCGGAAAATAGTTCTTCGGCAGCTTGATCGGCACCCCGGCCGAGACGTCGCGGAAATATTCGTCGGCAAGCGAGGTGGAATCGTATTCCACGTGGTTGAAGATGTAGAGCCGGTTGCCGGCCTTCTCCTCGACGAGGCACACGCCCGTCTCGTCGGAATCGAGCAGGATCTCGAGCCCCGGCACGTTGCGGATGTCCTCGGCGCGGATCTCCGTCCAGCGCGAGACGGGCACCTCGAAATTGTCGGAAAAGCCGTTGAGGTAGACCGAAGAGGGCTTGCGGTTGTTGTGGCGGTAGACGCCGAAGGCCTTTTCCTCCAGCGTGTGCTTCGGCACGCCGTGGAAATGGTAGATCGCCGCCATCGCGCCCCAGCAGACGTTCAGGGTCGAGTGCACGTTGGTCGTCGTCCAGTCGAAGATCTGCTTCATCTCGTCCCAGTAGGTGACGTCCTCGAAGTCAAGCGTCTCCACCGGGGCACCGGTGATGATGAAGCCGTCGAACTTGCGGTGGCGCACCTCCTCCCACGTGTCGTAGAAGGCGAGCAGGTGGTCTTCCGATGTGTTCTTGGCGCGGTGGCCGCCGACGCGCACCAGCGACAGCTCCACCTGGAGCGGCGTCGCGCCGACGAGGCGGGCCATCTGCACTTCCGTCTTGATCTTGTTCGGCATGAGGTTGAGCAGCCCGATCTGCAGCGGGCGGATATCCTGCCGGATCGCCACCGTTTCGGTCATCACCCTGACGCCCTCGTGGACGAGGGTTTCGAAGGCGGGGAGCGTATCGGGAATCTTGATGGGCATGTCTCACTCGATCGAAAAACAAAACCGGCCGCAACGATGTCGCAACCGGTCCACGGAAGGTCTGCCTTTCGCGGCCCTTTAGCGACTTGTTTAACGTGGCTGCAAGCCGGCCGGCCAAATCACCACGGACGCCTTAGATAACGCCACTCCGCCCGCGAATCAATCCGCCCGCGAACGAGGCGCCGAGGCCCGGATGCGGCAAGCATCCGGGCCTCGGCCTTTCCTGAAGAGGAGCACGGCTCAGTAGTGGCTGTAGTGCTTCTTCCTGATGATGATCTTCGCGCCGTAGTGGCCGCCGTGATGCTTCCAGCGCTTGACGAAGCGGTACGGCTTGTAGCTGTGGTGCTTGTAAGCGTAGCTCTTGTAGCCGTAGTGCTTGTGGCCGTAGCCGTAGTGACCGGCCTGGGACGGAGCGGCGAAGGAAACGGCGGCGACGGCAGCGACGACGGCGGACATGATGAACTTGCGCATGGGACTCTCCTGATCTCTTTCGGGTTGCAGGATGAGTTCCTCTCATCCAGTGACCCGACTGTCCCATATCGCCGGGGCCGGCGCTGTTCCGGAGGGAACAGGGCCATGACGACGAAGAGGGCGGCGATCGCCTCAAGGGCGCTCAGCCCTCCAGTTCCTCCCGCAGCATTTCCAGCTCAAGCCATTCCTCTTCCATATTCGTCAGCCTGTCGCGCAGCTTCTCCATCTCGGCGGCGAGCGTGTTGAAGGCCGCCGGATCCTTGCTGAAGAGGGCGGGGTCGGCCATCTTCGCCTCGCGGGCGGCGATCTCCTTCCCGATCTTCTCCATCTCCTTCGGCAGGTTTTCGAGCGCGAATTTCTGCTTGTAGGAGAGCTTTGCCTTGCCCTTGCCTTCCGCGGGCGCGGCCGGCGCCTCCGGCGCCTTCGCCTTCCCGGCCTTTTCCGCCCTGCGCTTCTCCTCGGCCCTGCCGCGGCGCTGCGCCATCATGTCGGTATAGCCGCCGGCATATTCGATCCAACGGCCGTCCGGGCTTTCCGGGTCGGCGGGCGCGATGGTCGAGGTGACGGTGCGGTCGAGGAAGTCGCGGTCGTGGCTGACGAGCAGCACCGTGCCGGCAAAGCCGGCGACGATCTCCTGGAGGAGGTCGAGCGTCTCGATGTCGAGGTCGTTGGTCGGCTCGTCGAGGATGAGGAGGTTCGTCGGCCGCGAGAGGATGCGCGCCAGCATCAGCCGGGCGCGCTCGCCGCCAGAAAGGTTGCGAATCGGCGTGCGGGCCTGCTCCGGCTGGAAGAGGAATTCCTTCATGTAGCCGGTGACATGGCGCTGCTCGCCGTTGACCAGCAGCGTCTCGCCGCGCCCGTCCGTCAGGTAGTGGGCGAGCGTGTCGTCGAGGTCGAGATCCTCGCGGCGCTGGTCGAGCGTGGCGATCTCCAGGTTCGTGCCGAGCTTCACCGTGCCGCTGTCGGGCGCGAGCTGGCCCGTCAGCATCTTCAGGAGCGTGGTCTTGCCCGCGCCGTTCGGGCCGACGAGGCCGATGCAATCGCCGCGGTGCACGCGGATCGAGAAGGGGGCGACGATGGTGCGCTCGCCGTAGCTCTTGGTGATCTTCTCCGCCTCGATGACCAGCTTGCCGGATTCCTGCGCGTCGGAGGCGCTGGCCTGCACGCTGCCCTGCGGGCCCTTGTGGCCGCGGTGGCGGGCGCGCATGTCCTGCAATTCGCCGAGGCGGCGCATGTTGCGCTTGCGGCGCGCGGTGACGCCGTAGCGCAGCCAGTGCTCCTCGCGCTCGATCGCCTTGCCGAGCTTGTGCTGCTCCAGTTCCTCGGCCTCCAGCACCTCGTCGCGCCAGGCCTCGAAATAGGCAAAGCCGCGGTTCAGCCGGCGCGACTGGCCGCGGTCGAGCCAGACGGTAGCGTTCGAGACCTTCTCCAGGAAGCGCCGGTCGTGCGAGATGACGACGAGGGCCGAGCGGGTCGATTGCAATTCGCCTTCCAGCCATTCGATGGTGGGCAGGTCGAGGTGGTTGGTCGGCTCGTCGAGGAGGAGGATGTCCGGCTCCGGCGCCATCACGCGGGCGAGCGCCGCCCGGCGCGCCTCGCCGCCCGAAAGCGCCTTCGGATCCTCAGCGCCGGAAAGGCCGAGATGTTCCAGGAGATAGGTGACGCGGTAGGGGTCGTCGGAGGGGCCGAGGCCGGCTTCCGCATAGGCGGCGACCGTGTCGTAGCCGTCGAAATCCGGCGCCTGGTGCAGGCAGCGGATCGTCGCGGACGGATGGCGGAAGACCTCGCCGGACTGCGCCTCGGCAAGGCCGGCGGCGATCTTCATCAGCGTCGACTTGCCCGAGCCGTTGCGGCCGACGAGGCATATGCGGTCGCCCGGCTCGACCTGCAGGCTCGCGCCGGCAAGCAGCGGCGTGCCGCCGAAGCTCAAGGATATGTCGTCGAGTTTGAGGATGGGCGGTGCCAAGGGTCAGGCTCCTGAAAGATCGTAGGGGCGGGCGATGAGGATCGCGCGGCCGGAGGCGAGCGAAAGGCGGACCGGCCCTTCCGCGACGTTGGAAATGGTGCGCGACGAGCCGAAGGGCAAGGAGAAGTCGGCGAGCGGATAGCGCACGTTGCCGATGAAGAGGCCGGCAAGCGGCGACAGGCCGAGGATCGAGAAGAGGCTGCCCCTCGGCAGGTCGATCTCGCGGCTGCCGGGCAGGAGCGGCCAGGCCTCCTCCTCGCCGGACGTGAGCTTGACGGCAAAGCCCTCCTCCTCCAGGGAAACGGCGTGGATGAGATGCATCAGCGCATGGTCGCTGCGCTCGCCGCCGAGCGCGCCGGCCAGCAGGATCCTTCTGGCGCCGCGCTCGGTCGCGACCGAGACGGCGAGCGCGCCGTCCGTCTCGTTCTTGGCGGCGGGATAGGGCTGGCGCTCGATCTGCGGCCAGGCGGCAATGAGCTCCGCAGGCGTGGAATCGAAGTCGCCGACCCAGATTTCCGGCGTGACGCCGAGCCCCGCCGCATGCCGCATGCCGCTATCGGCCGCGATGAAGCGCGCGCCGGCCATATCCGCGTGAAGGCGCGGCGTGGCCGTGAGCGTGCCGCCCAGGAGGACGACGAATGTCTGGTCTGTGGAGGCCGGCTGGGTCATGGCCGATGCCCTTAGCGCATGTTTCGGCGAAAGGGAAAGATTTTGGCGGGCGGCAAGCGCCAGCACGGCGATCCACGCGGCATTTGCGCCCGTGGGTTTGTCGAAGAGCATTCGGACGGGGCGCTGCAAGCCGCCTCATCAGAGCATGTTAAGGTTGGCGCCTTCCGGCGCCCCGTTCGGCGGTTCGTGCCCGCGACTTCGGCCCCTCTGCAAGGGCTAGGGCAGTTTTGCTGGAAAACGAGGGTTTTCCGGGTGGGTGGATCCTCGGGTCAAGCCCGAGGATGACGACAGAAGAGGGGCGCGGAGGGCTATCGCAGCGGTTCCGCATGCCGCGCCGTCCGATAGGCCGGAAGCCTCCTCCTCCCCTCCGTCATCCTCGGGCTTGTGTGGAAGAAGTGTGGTTTACTGGATGCACCGGCCGGGATGCGCATCCCGG
>NZ_JBJIEP010000038.1:0-26822 GCF_046557955.1 Shinella agrisoli
GCCATCGTCGACGGCGTGCCGCTGCACGGAGCGCCGGGCGACGGGGCAAAGGCATCCCTCATGCTGCGACCGGAGCGCATCGGCCTCACATCCGGGGCCGGCGGCGGCCAGCTGACGGCCAAGGTCCGCGACATCACTTTCCTCGGCAACAACATCCAGGTCCTCGTCGAGCCGTATGGCATCGGGCCCATCTCCGTACGGCTGCCATTCGGGCATGCGGCCGTGGCCGGGCTGGCCCCGGGCGCGATGGTGTCGCTTTCGATCGATCCGAGCACGGCGCACGCATTCTGAGCGCCCGCAAATCATTCACACAGGAAATCCGAAGGAAAATCCCATGAAAATCAGTGGAGTGAACGTGCATCCCGACATGGAGCCCCTCTTGAAGGCGAAGGCGGCCATTCCGGTCACCGACGATCCCGAAGCCGTCCGCGCCGGCTGGACGGCCTATGCGGCCGTGCTGTGGCGCGACTATCCCGAGGGCATGACGGTCACCGATATCAGGATCGACTACCCGGGCGCAGGCACCAACGGCCAGATCCCGGTCCGGATCTACGTGCCGGCGGGCGTGGCAGATCCCAGCCCGGCGGTCGTCTATCTCCACGGCGGCGCCTTCATCAAAGGCAGCCTCGACAGCGGCGACACGATCGCCTGGGGCATCGCCGACCGCACCGGCTGCATCGTCGTCAGCGTCGACTACCGGCTGGCCCCCGAGAACCCGTTCCCGAGCGCGCCCGAGGATTGTTACGCCGTCGTCGACTATCTGTCGCGCGAAGGCCTCAGGCACGGCATCGATCCCGATCGTCTCGCAATCTGGGGCGACAGCGCCGGCGGCAACCTGACGGCCGCCGTCTGCCTGATGGCCCGCGACCGCGGCGGCCCGAAGATCGTCGGCCAGGCGCTGAACTATGCGACGCTGACGGATGAACTCGACGCCCCTGCCTTCAAGACCTTCGCGGACGCGCCGATCACCACCCGTTCGGTCGAAGAGGGCTGGGAACTCTATCTCGGCGACCGCAGGCCGATACAGGATCCCTATGCCGCGCCGCTGAAGGCCAAGGATCTCGCCAACCTCCCGCCGGCCATCGTCGGCGTCGCCGAGATCGACTGCCTTGCCGATGACGGTTATGAATATGCACGCCGTCTCAAAGAGGCTGGCAATGACTGTGAACTCCAGGTCGCCAAGGGCATGATCCACGGATATCTGCGCTCGCGTTTCCACGGACCGCAGGCGGCGCTGGAATTCGATCGGCCTTGCAATTTTCTGCGCGAGCGCCTCTTCGCATCCGACTGATGGGGCGCCGCGGACAACCAACCAAGGGAGGAAGAAACATGTCCGAATTGATCGCAGGAAAATCCGGCACATTCAGGATCGGCGGCGACATCGAGGTCAATCGGCTGGGCTTCGGGGCGATGCGGATTACCGGCAAGAACGTCTGGGGCTACCCTGAGGACCGCGTCGAGGTCATGCGCACACTGCGCCGCCTGCCGGAGCTTGGGGTAAATTTCATCGACACGGCCGATTCATATGGGCCGGATATTTCCGAACTGCTCATTCGCGAAGCCCTTCATCCCTATGGCGACATGGTGGTGGCTACCAAAGGCGGCGTCACGCGCTCGGGGCCTGACCGGTGGATACCGCTGGGCCGTCCGGAATATCTGATCCAACAAGCCTACAAGAGCCTCCGCCAGCTCGGTGTCGAGCGGCTGGACCTCTGGCAGTTGCACCGCATCGATCCGCAGGTGCCTGCGGACGAGCAGTTCGATGCAATCCGGCAGCTGATCGACAAGGGCGTCGTCCGGCATGCCGGCCTGAGCGAGGTATCAGTTTCCGAGATCGAGGCGGCTGGCCGGTACTTCAAGGTGAGCACCGTTCAGAATCGCTACAATCTCGTCGATCGGGCCAGCGAGGCAGTTTTGAACCACTGCGAAGCGCATGGCATCGGCTTCATACCCTGGTATCCCCTGGCTGCCGGTGATCTGGCGAAACCCGGCTCCACCCTGGACACGATTACCCGCAAGCATTCGGCGACACCGGGACAGATCGCCCTTGCCTGGGTGCTCAAGCGCAGCCCGGTAATGCTACCGATTCCCGGCACCTCCAAAGTCCGACATCTGGAGGAGAACGTCGCCGCAGCCGGCATCGACTTGTCGCAGGAGGATTTCGAAGCGCTGGGCTAACGGCACACGCCATCAGCGCTACGGGGTTTTTAGCGGCGACCTGCCCATGTAGCCAGCAGATGAAATCTTGAGCCGGAGGGCTCGGCTTCCCGTGCTTCGTGATCAGATAGTATTGGCCGGCGGTCGACACCTCCACATCCGGGAACAAGACCACCAGGTCGCCCCGGGACAAGGCGGCTTCTGCAAGCTCCCGAGCGTAGAGCGCAACGCCATGACCTCGTATGGCGGCCTGCTGCAGTGCAAGCGTGTCTTGGAAGATATGCCCTTCGTTCTTGTCTGGCCAGGGTTCAAGCCTTGCCGTAACCATCCGGCGAAGGCCGCAGATTAGGCCGCCTTTGGTGCCACCCGGTTCCACGGAAGCAATTGCTTGAGCCTGATGATCGGCGTGTTGGCGACACGAGCGAGCACGCCGGCAAGCTACGTCTGCGGATCGACGTCATTGAGCTTGGCGCTCATGATCAGCGTCGCCATGAAGGCGGCGCGATCGGCACCACGATCGGAGCCGGCAAAGAGCCATGACTTTCTGCCGAGAGCGAAGCCCCGCAGCGTCCGTTCGGCGGCGTTATTCGTCAGGCAGACGCGGCCGTCACTAAGGAAGGCCGTAAACCCATCCCAGCGCTTCAGCATGTAATCGATCGGCTCGGTGACCAGTGAACTGTGCGACAGCTTTGTTCGTTCAGAGCGAAGCCAGGCCTCAAGCTCATCAACGAGCGGGCGGCTGTCCCTCTGACGTCCTTGCAGCCGGTCGTTGGCTGAAAGACCGTTGATGTCGCGCTCGACGTCGAACAGCGCGTCGATGCGCTTGAGCGTCTCGACGAGGCGAGCGGCAACCTGCTTCCCATTGATAATGGTGGCCGATCAGGCATTTGCCACTGCCCTGATCGTGCCGTCGGGATGCCAGCTCCCCCTCGATTTCAGCCAGTCCGCGGCAAGATCGATGCCGCCGAAGGGGAAGACGTGAATCTGCCGGATCGGCGAATGCGGCATTGATGCGGCATGTCTTTCCAGCGGCTCGACAACGGTCTCGGGGGAAAAGCGCGTCATGAGGGTTGCAAGCGCGCCTGCACGCTTCCTGAGGATGGCGAGCGAGTTGCCCACGCCGCATATCGCCGCATATTTGAGGAGCGTCGTCACCTTGGCAGGCCCTGCGACTCCCAGATGGACCGGCAGGTCGATGCGGCTTTCGCGCAACCGGTCAGCCCAGGTGATGAACTTCTCCGCGTCGAAGCCGAACTGCGTGACAATCCGCATGCGTGCATCCGAACGTTCCGCGAAGGCCGCCTTCAGCTTCAGGGCTTCGAATGCCGTGGCGTCGGGGCAATCCGGATGTCCTTCCGGGTGACCGGCGATCGCGATGTCCGTGATGCCGTATCTGTCGAAAACGCCCGTTTCGAGGACCTGCATCGAGGAAGAGAACGCGCTGCGGGGCTTGTCGAGGCCGCCGCCGATGACAAGCACGTCCGTCACGCCGGATTGCTCGGCCATCGCCTTGACGCGCTCTTCGAGCGCCGCCCCGCTTGTCAGGCGCCGTGCGGCGAAATGCGGGACGGGGACATAGCCGAGGTCATGCACGCGCCGCGCGGCGCGGATCAGGACATCGCTTTCGCTGCCGATATCGGCGATGTAGACGCGTGTTCCTTCCGGAAAAAGACCGGGCAGATTGGCCGCATCGATCGCCTGTTTCGGCGTGATCTCGATCGATGCCGGAAGCTTCGTCGTTCTCGACTGCATGCTCGTTATCTCCGGTATGCTTGTGTTTCAAGTGAAGACGACCGTCTTGCGACCATTGATCAGCACGCGGTCCTCCAGGTGATACGCAACGGCCCTGGCGAGCACGCGCCGCTCGATGTCGCGTCCCTTGCTCACGAGATCATCGGGCGTATCGGCATGGGTCACGTGCTCGACGTCCTGGCTGATGATCGGACCTTCATCGAGGTCCCCGGTCACGTAATGGGCTGTCGCGCCGATCATCTTGACGCCGCGCTCGTGCGCCTGGTGATAGGGCTTCGCGCCCTTGAAGCCGGGCAGGAAGGAGTGGTGGATGTTGATGCAGCGCCCGGAAAGGTACGCCGAGAAGCCGTCGGACAGCACCTGCATGTACCGGGCGAGGATCACCAGCTCGGCGCCGGTCTCCGTGATCACCCGCTTGATCCGCTCCTCCTGCTCCGTCTTCGTGTCCCTTGAAATCGGGAAATGATGGTAGGGGATCCCGTGGTGCTGGGTCACGTTGAGCGCCGAGGCCGGATGGTTGGAGACGATGCCGACGCATTCCATGTTCAGCTCGCCGATCCGCATCCGGTAGAGCAGGTCGCCCAGGCAATGGTCGAACTTCGACACCAGAATCAGGACCTTGCGCTTGCGGTCCGCTGGCCGAAGCGTCCATTTCAGATCGAAGCGGGAGGCGTCCTCGGAGAAGCCCTCCTCGAATGCCGCCGTGCCGTCCTGCATGGCGACGGCGATGCGCGCGAAGAAGCTGCCGGTTTCCTCGTCGTCGAACTGCTGTGCCTGACGGATGTCGCCGCCATTGGCGGCCAGGCGCGTTGCAATGGCGGCCACGATGCCGACCGTATTCCTGCACGACACTGTCAGAATGAACTGCCCCATGGTTTCTCCGCTCGAAATGCGTTGCCGTCGACGCTCCCCGGTCGGTCCGGGCAAGCCGATGCGAACTAGGTATCACCGCTCGCCCCCGCCCGCTTATGCGTATTTCGAAAAACAGGCATGGATTGGTTATATCAGGAGCCGAGAGATGAAGCCGGATCTGCTTCCGGCCGGGAAATTCAGGGGCAGTTCTGCCGCAGGAGAGTCTCGAATTCGCGGAGAATCTCGACGCTGCCGCCCGTCTTCCTGACCGTCAGGCCGATGGCGACCTCGTTGCCGGGCAGATCGACGTCGACCTTCCTGAGATCGGGCGGCAGATCGGCAATCCGCTCGTCGCTGTAGCTGAGCAGGCCGATGGACTTGCTGTTCATGATCATTTCCTCCGCATTGGCGAAGGAAAGGATCTCGCATGTCTGCGCGGGCGGCCGGTCGCCCGCGTTCCGGAACAGCTGTTCGAAATAGGCGCGAACGGGGGTGCCGTGGGGGGCGACGATCCAGGTTTCGTTCTTCAGCTCGGAAATGGTCCGGCGGCGGCCGTGGCAGGGGTGGTCGCGCCGCGCGATGAGGGTGAATTTCTCATTGTAGAGGAAGATCTCCTCCAGGTCGGAGAAAGGCGGAGGATCGCGCAGGACCCCGATCATGCACTCGATCTCGCCTCTTCGGAGCGCCTCGGCGAGCATGCCGTAGCTTCCCGGGACCGCCATCAGGCGCAGGTCCGGAAAGCGGTTCGTCAGGTTGCCGAAAGTCTTGGCCACGAGGTTCTGCCCCGAAAAAGGCAGCATCCCGACCGCGAGGCGCCCGATCAGGCCGGGGCGCACGTTCCGCCTGAAATCCTCGACGGTGCCGAGCGCCTGCAGCAGTTCGTCGCGAAGCACGGCCAGCCGTCGCGCCGGGGCCGTCGCCTCCAGCCCGCTACGCCTCCTGTGAAAGAGGAGCTGGCGGGAATAGTCGGAAATGCCGGTGATCGAGCGCGTGATGGCGGGCTGCGTCATATTGAGATGCGCGGAAGCCGCCGAGGCGCTGCCGTGACGCACCACCGCCGTCACCGCATCGAGATGATGCCAGCGGATGAAGTTGCGCAGATTGGGCCGGATGCCGCTCATGGCCGCGATGTCGTCTTCCGCGCGCGCGATCAGGTCCAACGCGGCCGAGCAATGGCCGAGGATGCCTTCGCCCAAGGCCGTCAGCTCGGTCCCGCTCCAGCCTCGCTGGAAGAGCGGCATGCCGACGAGCGCCTCGGCGGAGCCGATCAGGCGCGAGACCACGGGCTGGCTGACATTCATCAGGCGTGCGGCCTGCTCGAAGCCGCGTGTCTTTGCGACCGCGTCGATGGCACGCGCTTGCTTGAGGGACAGCCTGTCTCGCTCCGTCATCGGCATGAATATTACCGAAACGGCGGCGCTTATTCAATATACGCATAAGCAGGCGGTTCCAGGGGATGCTAGACGGGGCGGGACTCACGTATAGAAGGAGGTCAGCGTGGCTTACAGAACCCTCGAGGAAAAGATCAACGGCATCGGCAACCCGTCGCATATGCTCCAGAATTCGCAGACGGGGCCCTATGTCTTCCCCATCGCGCCGCAATATACCAACTGGATGGAAGAGGTGCGGGCGTGGCAGAACGGCGCGGTGCTGCTCAACCAGTCCTACCACATGACCGATCTCTACGTCCGCGGGCCGGATGCCGTCCGGTTCCTCTCCCATGTCGGCGTGAACAGCTTCGAGAATTTCGGGCGCAACAAGGCCAAGCAGATCGTCTGCGTCAACCATGACGGCTATGTGATCGGCGACGGCATCATCTTCGGTCTCGAGGACGACGAAGTCCTCTATGTGGGCCGGCCGCCGGTTGCCAACTGGATGAAGTTCCAGGCCGAGACGGGCGCGTTCGACGTGACGACCGAACTCGACATCCGGACGCTGGAGAACCCGGACAAGCCGCGCAAGCTCTACCGCTACGAGGTGCAGGGGCCGCTCGCGCTCGACATCCTCAATGAGGTGAACGAGGGCGGGCCGCTGACGACCAGATTCTTCAACATGGGCGAGATCACCGTCGCGGGCTGCGTCGCCCGCACGCTCAGCCACGGCATGGGCGGCGCCAAGGGACTTGAGCTTTTCGGTCCCTATGCCGAGGGCAAGAAGGTCTACGAGCGCCTGCTGGAGGTCGGCGAGAAATACAGCATGCTGCGCGCCGGCGCGCGTGCCTATTCCTGCGCGGCCATGGAATCGGGCTGGATTCCCTCGCCGCTTCCGGCGATCTACACCGGCGAGGCGATGCGTCCCTATCGCGAATGGCTGCCGGCCGATGGCTTCGAGGCCACCTGCTCGGTGGGCGGCAGCTTCCAGCCCGACAATGTCGAGGACTTCTACCTGACGCCGTGGGACCTCGACTACGGCCGCGTGGTCAAGTTCGACCATGATTTCATCGGGCGGGAAGCACTCGAGAAAATGGCGACGCAGGAGCATCGCAGCAAGGTCACGCTCGTGTGGGACAAGGAGGACGTGCTCAAGATCTTCGCGGGCCTGATGGGCGATTTTCCCGGCCCGAAGCTCATGGAACTGCCGGCGGGGCATTACGCCGCCCATCCCTACGACCAGGTGCTGCTCGGCGATGCGCTGGTGGGCCTTTCGACCTATCCCGTCTATTCGGCCAACGAGCGTGCCTGGATCTCGCTCGCCATGGTGCGCGGGGACCTCGCCCGGCAGGGCACGAAGCTCTCGATCCTGTGGGGGGAGGCCGATGGCGGCACGAAGAAGCCGCATGTCGAGCACCACATGCAGATGAAGGTCGGCGCGGAGGTCCATCCCTGGCCGATCCACGAAGCCGCCCGCCGCGAATACCGCTCGCAGAAATGACGGAACGCGAAAGGGCCGGCAGACCGGCCCTTTCAAAGCGTGGGGATTTGAGGAGCGGACGCCGGCGACGGCCTCCGCTTCCTCTTTCTCAATGGGCGGGGTCCTTGACCGCCTCGTAGGTTTCGAACTCGACATTGTAGAGCTCGCCGTCGACGCGCTCGACCTTGCGCATGTAGATGTTCTGGACGATGTCCCGCGTGTCCGGGTCGATCCGGATCGGGCCGCGCGGGCTTTCGATCTCGAGGCCCTTGGCGGCCTCCACGAAGGCGTCGCCGCCGGCATCACCGCCCGTCTTGTCCAGCGTCTTGTAGATGAGGTCGAGCGCATCCCAGGCGCCGACCGCGACGACGTTCGGCCGCATGCCGCCGTTGACCTTCTTGAACTGCTCGACGAAGGCCTTGTTCTCCGCCGAATCGTGGTGCACGGAATAGGGGCCGCCGGTGACGACGCCGAGCGCGGGATCGCCCATGTTGTTCAGGAGGTCGTCGTCGGTCACGTCCGACATGGCGATGACCTTGATGCCGGACTTGTCCAGCCCGCGCTCGACGAACTGCTTCATGAAGGCCGCGCCGGCGCCGGTGGGAACGAAGACGAACAGCGCTTCCGGCTTCTCGTCGACGACGCGCTGCAGGAAGGGCGCGAAATCCGGGTTGGCGAGCGGCACGCGCAGCTTTTCGAGGACCTCGCCGCCTTTCGCCTCGATCGTCTTTGCGAACCATTCCTCCGCGTCTGCGCCGGGGCCGTAGTCGGTCACGATGCTGACGAACTTCTTGACGCCGTTGGCGGGCGCCCATTCGCCGATGACGCTCGCGATCTGCGGGATCGTCTGCGACGTGCGGATCATGTAGGGCGACGCGCCGATGATCGAGGAGGTGGCGGCGACCATCACGACCTGCGGAACCTTCGCCCGTTTCGACAGCTGGGCGACCGACAGCGCGGTCGGCGTGTTGCCGAAGCCGGCGAGGATTTCCGCCTTGTCGCGCGTGACGAGCTCCTGGGCGATGCGCAGCGCGTTGTCGGCGACGCTGGCATCGTCCTTGACGATCAGCTCCACCTTCTTGCCGCCGGCCGTGTCGCCGCGCGCATCGACGAAGGCCTTGATGGCCGCGCTGATCTGGCGCCCGTTCGACTGGAAGGCGCCGGTCAGCGGCACGATGACGCCGACCTTGACGGTCTCCTGCGCTGCCGAAAGGGCCGTGCCGGCCAGCAAGGCCCCGACGGCAAGGGTTCCGATAAGAAGTTTCCGTACGCTCATATTCTCCTCCTGAAGCGTGATGGTGACTATGCCGAGATGCTACGCCGATACGGGCGGCGGCTTGCGGATCGCCGGTTTTCTTTCCCCGACGCCGAGATAGGCGGCAAGCGTGGCGCCGTCCTGCGCCAGGGCGGCGCTTTCGCCGGTGAAGACGACCGTTCCCCTTTCGAGGATGACCGCTTTGTCGGTGATCGACAGGATCTGCTGGGCGTGCTGCTCGACGATGATGGCGGCGAGCCCCTCCTCGCGGACGATGCGGCGGATCGCGCCGAGCAGCTCCTCGACGATGATCGGGGCAAGCCCCTCCGTCGGCTCGTCGAGCAGCAGGACCGTCGGGTTCAGGACGAGGGCGCGCGCGACGGACAGCATTTGCTGCTCGCCGCCGGAAAGCTGTCCGCCGTAATTGCCGCGCCGTTCGCGCAGGCGGGGGAACATCCCGTAGACCGCCTCCAGCGTCCAGCGGCCGGGACGGGCCACCGCGGTGATGTTCTCCTCCACGGTCAGCGACCGGAAGATGCCGCGTTCCTGCGGAACCCAGCCGATGCCATCCTCGGCCCGCCGCTCCGGGCTCATCCGGGTGATGTCCCTGCCCCTGAAGAGGATGCGCCCGCCCTGGTGACGTATCAGTCCCATGATGCTGTTGAGCGTCGTCGTCTTGCCGACGCCGTTGCGCCCGAGCAATGCCAGGGCCTCGCCCTGCCGCAGGGACAGCGAGACGCCGTTCAGCACGGTCGCCTTGCCATAGCCCGCCGACACGCCGTCAAGGACCAGAAGCTCATCCATGGTCGGCTCCTCCGAGATAGACGTCCTTGACGCGCGGGTCGTTGGCGATCTCGTCAACGGAGCCTTCCGCGAAGAGCGCGCCCGAGACGAGGACGGAAATCCTCTCCGCGAAGTTGAACACCAGGTCCATGTCGTGCTCGATCAGAAGGATCGACACGTCCGACGGCAGGGCCGAAAGCCGCGACAGAACCTCGTGGCGGTCGGCCTCCGGCACGCCGGCGGCCGGCTCGTCGAGCAGCAGGACCTTCGGCCGGCAGGCGATCGCCAGCGCGATCTCCAGGAGGCGCTGCTTGCCGTAGGGCAGGCCGGAACAGGGCTGGTCGAAGACGTCCTCCAGGCCGAAATCGGCGACGAGGCCGGCGATCTCCTCGTCGATGCCCGGCAGCGTGCCGGCCCAGCGGAACCAGTCCCGGCCGTGGCCGCGGCGCTCGCTGATCACCAGGCCGAGGCTCTCGACCACGTTCAGCCGGCCGAAGAGCTGGTTGATCTGGAACGTGCGGGCAAGGCCGCGGCGCACGCGCTGCTCGCGCTTGATCCCGGTGATGTCCTCCCCGTTGAGGCGGATCGTGCCGCCCGACGGCGCGAGCACGCCGGTCAGAAGGTTGATGAAGGTCGTCTTGCCGGCCCCGTTCGGCCCGATCAGGGCGTGGCGGGCGCCCTGCTCCAGCCGGAAGGTCACGTCGTCCGTCGCCTTCAGCCCGCCGAAGGTCTTGTTGAGCGAGTTCGTCTCGAGAACCGTGGCCATCACGTCTCCTGCCGTTTTGAAAGCATGGCGTCGGAGGAGGAGCCGCGCATCCTCCCGATGCGGGCGACAAGCCGGTCGACGAGCTGGCGCGGCCGCTCGCGGCCGACGAGGACGAAGGCGACGAGCAGGATGCCGACCCAGAACTGCCAGTATTGCGGCGTCAGGTTGGCGATCCCGTCCTGGATCAGCTCGTAGACCACGGCGCCGACGATGCCGCCGTAGAGATAGCCGGTACCGCCGATCACCAGCACCATCAGGCCGTCGGCCGATTTCTGAAACGACAGCACGTCGAGCGAGATGAACTGCTGGGTCTGGGTGAACAGTGCGCCGGCGATGCCGGCATAGGCGCCCGAAAGGGTGTAGATCGCCACCTGGCGCGCCGCGACCGGGATGCCGACGGCCGAGGCACGAAGCGGGTTGTCGCGCACCGCCTTCAGCGAGATGCCGAAGGGAGAGGACACGATCAGCCGCGCGAGGACGAAGAGCAAGAACAGGACGGCGAGGCTGTAGGCGTAGCCGGTATGTCCGTAGAAATCGAACTCGAAGCGCCCGAACAGCGGGTCGATGGTGATGCCTTGCAGGCCGTCCGCGCCCCCCGTCAGCCAGGACATCTGGTTCGCCAGCTCGAAGAGCACCGCCGCCACGCCGAGCGTGACCATCAGCCGCGTGAGGTCGCCGCCCCGCAGCAGCAGGAAGCTGGTCGGGAAGGCGATCATCGCGCCGGCGAGCGCGCCGACGACCAGCCCCGCGACCGGCTCGCCCGTCACATGGATCGAGAACAGGCCGCTCGCATAGGCGCCCGCTCCGTAGAGCGCCGCGTGCCCCAGCGAGACGATGCCGGCATAGCCGAGGATGAGGTCGATCGACAGGGCGAAGATCGCGACTCCCGCGATCTCGGTGAGGATGAGGTGCTGTTCCGGCAGGAAGAACCAGGACAGGACCGCGACCGCCCAGAAGGCGATCTCGATGAAGGTCCAGCGGACCGGGCGGCGCATGACCCGGCAGATTTCGGCGGACAGCGCGACAGGCTTGGCTTCGTTTTCCCGCATCAGCTTGCCCTCGAGAAAAGACCTTGCGGGCGCAGGACGAGGACCACGACAAGAACGATGTAGATGACGAAGCCGCCGATCTGCGGCACGTAGTACTTGCCGAACACGTCGGCGACGCCGAGCAGAATCGAGGCGTAGAGCGGCCCCAGCATGCTGGTCGTGCCGCCCACCGACACGACGATCAGGAAGTAGACCATGAACTTCAGCGGGAAGGTGGGGTCGAGGCCAAGGATTTCCGCCCCGAGCGCCCCGCCGAGGCCGGCAAGCCCCGATCCGGCCGCGAAGGTGACGGCGAAGATCGTGTTGACGCGGATGCCCAGGCCGCGGGCGACGCGGCGGTCGTCCACCGAGGCGCGCAGCTGGCTGCCGAAGCGCGTCCGCGTGAGGATGAGCTGGAGCGCGACCGCGAGCAGGCCGCAGATCAGGACGAGGAAGGCACGGTAGACCCCGATGCCGATGCCGAAGATCTCGGTGCGGCCGCGCAGGAACTGCGGCAGGTCGAGGATCTGCTGCTGCGAGCCCATGATATAGTCGACGCCCGCCACCGACACGAAGACGATGCCGATGGAGAACAGGACCTGGTCGAGATGGTTCTTCTCGTAGACGCGGACATAGAGGAGCCGCTCGAGAAGAAGCCCGGCGGCGGCCGTGGCGACGAAGGCGATCGGCAGCGATAGCAGGAACGGCACGCCGAGCCGGTTGGTGAGGATCACCGTCACATAGCCGCCGGCCATGGCGAAGGCGCCATGCGCCAGGTTGATGAAGTTCATCAGCCCGAGCGTCACCGCGAGGCCGCAGGACAGGACGAACAGCAACATCCCGTAGGCGAGGCCGTCGAATAAAAGGGTCAGCATTTCTCCTCCCGTGCTCGTGGCGCCGCCCGTCTTCCGTCCCGCACTTCCTCTTGCACGGACAGGCCGTTGCAGGGGCTCCTTCCGGGCGGGCGGACGGCGCCACCGTTGCGTCGACCATTCCGGAAATTCTCCGCGTTTGCTATTTCAATGTAGACCCTGATCCATAAGCGCAGGCTATAGCGGGGCTTTCAGGAGGTCGAGGAACTGCCGCTGGGCGTTGGTCGGCAGCCAGCTCGTTCTCGTGGTGATGCCGATGGGCCTCGATGTGTGGGAAAGGTCCAGCGGCAGGGCCTGCAACAGGCCGCGCGAAATCTCCGCCTGTGCCTGCAGGTACGAAATGCAGCCGAGATGGTCGCTTGCGTCCAGCAGTTCGCGCATGAGGATCAGCGAGCCTGATTCCACGATGCTTGCCGGCCGGTCAATCCCCGCCTGCCTGAACAGCGCCTCGAAATGCGCGCGGATGGGCGTTCCGGCCTGCCCGACGATCCAGGGGAAGCGGGCGAGGTCGCCGATCCCGACGGCCGGGCGGCCTGCGAGCGGATGATGCCGGCCGGCGACGATGACGACGGTGTCGTGGAACAGGAGGCTCTGCTCGACGTCGCCGATCGGCGCAGGGTCGCGCAAGGCGCCGATGAGGAAGTCGATGTCACCGCGCCGCAGGCCGGCGAGAAGCTCCTTGTACGGCCCCTCCAGCACCTGGATCGGAAGCCTGGGGCGGAGCGCGCGGAACCGGGCGATCGCCTTCGGCAGGAGATAAGAGCGCGATAGAGGCATGGCGCCGATGACGATGCGGCCGGCCTCGGCGGACAGGACTTCGGCCAGATCTGCCTCGGCCTGTGCCAGTTCGGCGAAGGCGAGGCGTGCGGCCTGCGCCAGGTTGACGGCGGCGCGCGTCGCGACGATCCCGTAGGACGTCCGTCCGAAGAGCGGCCGTCCCGCTTCCTTCTCGAGCTGCGTGATGGCCCGGTGCACCGTCGGCTGGGCGATGTCCAGCCTCCTGGCCGCAAGGGTGAAGTTCTCCGCCTCGCGGACGGCGATCAGCGCCTGGAGCTGCGCCGTCGTGATTGTCACGCGCAGCCGGGGCGCCAGCTCCGACAGCGCCGGGTCGAGATAGGCGAATGCGCGGCGCACCCGGGTCGCCAGCAGCTTCCCCGTCTCGGTGACGAAGAGGCCGTGCGGCGAGCGGCTGAAAAGGGAAAGGCCCGTCGCCTTTTCCAGCTTGTTCAGCGCCTGGGTAACGGCGGGTTGCGAGATGTGGCAGGTTTCCGCCGCCGCGGTCACGGTGCCGCTGTCGACAACCGCGAGGAAAACGCGCAGGTGCCTGAGGTTGCGCGGTACGGTGCTGGCTTGCTCGTCGGGGCCGGTCATGGGTCCAGGCGCCGCAGGATGCGGTCGGCCCGGTCCGCCAGGCTGTTCGGGCCGCCTTCGAGCCGAAGCGCGGCAAGCTCCCGCTGCCAGGCGGCCGTGGCGGAGGCCATCCGGCTGGGCAATCCGAGCTCCGTGATGGTGCTCGCCACCTCCTCCATCTCCGCGGCCCGGCGCTCGCCGTGCACCATCATCCGTTCGAGGTTGTAGGCCAACCGGCCGGGCCAGTCCCAGCCGGGATCGGACGCCTGCAGGGATGCGAGCACGGCCTCCTCGACGCCCGCGCGCCGGGCGGCGAGCATGCACTCGGCGGTCAGCGCCTCCAGGCCCTTGATCATGACCGACCGCAGCATCTTGATCGCGGATGCCTGCCCGACCTCGGTGCCGGCAGGGCTTGGGCGCATGCCGAGCGTTTCGAGCCACGCGCAGGCCTGCCCGGCATGCGGCCCCGAGACGAGAAGCGGCGTGCGGTGCAGCGCGGGCGCGACGGGCGCCATGATCGCCACATCGACATATCGCCCCCCGGCCTTTTCGATTGCGGCCTGCGACGCCTTCTTGGTTGCGGGCGAGCAGGAATTGCAATCGAGGAAATAGGCCGCCGGCCTGATGAACCCGGCCGCCTGCGATGCAGCCTCTTGCGCGCGGTCGGCCGTGACGAGGCTGAAGACATGGCTTGCCGTTTGAAGGGCGGCCGGAAGGCTCTCCGCGGCATCGATGCCGATGCGGCCGCACGCTCCGGCGACCTCACCGCGCAGCGCCGCGTCTTCGAACTTGATGTCGTAGGCGACCGCCTTCGCGCGCGCCCCGTCCGGCCAGCCCCGCGCGAAGGCCCGCCCTGCCTCGCCGAATCCCAGGAGCGCAATCCCCGCCTGACCGGATTCTTTCATGCCCTTCTCCTCCATGCAAATCGGGTGCAGTATTTGCAAACAATCAAGCGGTCCGCCAGCGACAATAGCCGAAACTTATGGGACGTGCCGCGAAAACAAATTGGCAAGAAGCGCCTTCCGCGCGACATCAGCAGGCAGAAGATTGGAGGCCTGGATGTCTGAGAAGAAAACGGCGCTGGTCGTCAGCGCGCATGCTGCGGACTTTGTCTGGCGCTGCGGCGGCGCGATCGCGCTTCACGCGGAGAAGGGCTACGACGTCACCGTCGTCTGCCTGTCCTTCGGCGAGCGCGGCGAATCCGCCAAGCTGTGGAAGCAGGCGGGGATGACGCTGGACCGCGTCAAGGCGGCGCGCCGGTCGGAGGCGGAGAAGGCGGCGCAGGCGCTCGGCGTGCACGACCTTGTCTGCTTGGATCTCGGCGACTACCCGCTGCGCCTGACGGACGAGGACAAATACCGTCTGGTCGACGTCATCCGGGACGTGCAGCCGGCCTTCATGCTCAGCCATTCGCAGTACGATCCGTACAACACCGACCACATGTATGCCACGCAGGTGGCGCTCGAGGCGCGCATGATCGCCCAGGCCTGGGGCCACAATCCCGGCCAGAAGGTGCTCGGCGCCCCTCAGCTCTATCTCTTCGAGCCGCACCAGACCGAGCAGATGGGCTGGAAGCCGGACGTGTTCCTCGACATCACGCCCGTCTGGGAAAAGAAGCGGGCCGCCATCGAATGCATGGAGGGGCAGGAGCACCTCTGGGAGTTCTACACGCGCGTCGCGCAGAACCGGGCGAACCACTTCCAGCGCAATTCCGGCGGGCAGTCGGGCGGGCGGGCGTCCAAATATGCCGAAGGCTTCCAGTCGGTCTTTCCCCGCACGGTGGACGAGCTCTGACGCCCGGCGCATCGCCAATCAATCCGTCGGCGCTCCGCCTCCTTCGGAGCCCGACCGTCTCATGGTTCAGGGAGGAGGGAACCGATGTCCCAGCCGACAAATCCGTCTTTCGACCTCGCGCATCTGGCGCATGTCGAAATCTACACGAACAAGTTCGAGGAGAGCCTCGACTTCTTCACCCGCGTCTACGGGCTGAAGCTGTCCGGGCAGGATGACAATTCCGCCTATCTCAGGGCATGGGACGACTACGAATATTCCTCGCTCAAGCTCACCAGGTCGCACACGACGGGGGTCGGGCACATCGCCTACCGCGCGGCAAGCCCGGAGGCGCTGGAGCGCCGGGTGAAGGCGATCGAGGCGTCGGGCTACAGGGTGCACGGCTGGATCGACGGGGACGCGAGCCACGGCCGCGCCTTCCGCTTCGAGGATCCGTTCGGCCATGTCTTCGAGATCTACTGGGACACCGTGCGCTATCGGCCCGCGGGAGACGATGTCCCTGCGCTCAAGAACACCGCGAGCGCGTTCACGGGCGCCGCGCCGCGGCGGCTCGACCACCTGAACCTCCTCAGCGCCGACGTCACCGAATTCCGGCGCTTCATGGAGACCTGCCTCGGCTCGCGCGTGACCGAGATGATCCGCCTCGACAACGGCCGTCTCGGCGGTTGCTGGTTCACGATCAACAACAAGACATACGATCTCGCCTGCACCGAGGAGCACGGCGGCGGCGACGGCCGCCTGCACCATGTGACCTATGCGACGGACCAGCGCGACGACATCCTGCGCGCCGCCGACATCTTCCTGCAGAACGGCGTGCACATCGAGACCGGCCCGCACAAGCACGCCGTGCAGGGAACGTTCTTCCTCTATGTCTGGGAGCCGGCGGGCAACCGCGTCGAGCTTGCCAATGCCGGCGCGCGGCTGATCCTGGCGCCAGACTGGGAGCCGGTCGTCTGGACGCAGACCGAGCGCATGAAGGGCCAGGCCTGGGGTCTCAAGACCATCGAGAGCTTCCATACGCACGGCACGCCGCCCGTCGTGAAGAAGGAAGCCTGACATGGCCGTCGTCGTCCGCAACATCGAACGGGTCGCGCAAGAGCTTGTCGACCGTCTGGCCGCCGCCGGCGTCGCCACCGTGCACGAGGCGCAGGGACGCACCGGCATGCTGGCGAGCTACATGCGGCCGATCTATGCCGGCGCGCAGATCGCCGGCTCGGCGGTGACGATCTCGGCGCCGCCCGGCGACAACTGGATGGTGCATGTGGCGATCGAGCAGCTGCGCGAGGGCGACATCCTGGTGCTGGCGCCGACCAGCCCTTGCGACAACGGCTATTTCGGCGACCTGCTGGCGACCTCGGCCATGGCGCGGGGGGCACGCGGCCTCGTCATCGAGGCCGGCGTGCGCGACGTGCGCGACCTCACGGCGATGAAGTTCCCTGTCTGGTCGAAAGCCGTGTCCGCCGAAGGGACGGTCAAGGAGACCCTCGGCTCGGTCAATGTCCCGATCGTCTGCGCCGGCGCGTATATCGAGGCCGGCGACGTGATCGTCGCCGACGACGACGGCGTGTGCGCCGTCAGGCGCGCCGAGGCCGGAACCGTGCTGGCGGCGGCGGAAAAGCGGCTTGCCAACGAGGAATCCAAGCGCCGGCGGCTGGCCGCCGGCGAACTCGGGCTCGACATCTACGACATGCGCGCCCGCCTTGCCGAGAAGGGGCTGAAATATGTATGAGGCCGGCATTCCCTGCCTCTGGATGCGCGGCGGCACCTCCAAGGGGGCCTATTTTCTCGCCGCGGACCTGCCGTCCGATCCGAAGGAGCGAAATGCGCTTCTGCTTCGTGTTATGGGGTCGCCGGACCCGCGCCAGATAGACGGGATCGGCGGAGCGGATCCATTGACTTCGAAGGTGGCAGTTTTGTCGCCCTCGCAGCGCGACGATGTCGATGTCGACTATCTCTTTCTTCAAGTCTTTGTTGACCAGCCGCTGGTCAGCGATGCGCAGGGGTGCGGCAACATCCTCGCAGGGGTCGGTCCGGCGGCGATCGAGCGCGGCCTCGTTGCAGTTGCGGGCGACGTTACGGAAGTTTCGATCCACATGGTCAATACGGGTGAAACCGCGATTGCCCGTGTGGAGACCCCGAATGGGCGGGTGCGTTATTCAGGTACGACAGCCATTGCCGGCGTTCCCGGCACGCATGCCGCGGTTCCGTTACTGTTCCGGAATACAACCGGTTCAATGTGCGGTGCCCTGCTGCCTACTGGAAATGCCATTGATATCCTCGACGGAGTCGAAGCGACACTGATCGACAACGGTATGCCCTGTGTCATTATGCGGGCATCGGATTTTGGCCTGGCCGGCGATGAGACACGGGAGGTGCTCGAGGCCGATGGTGCGCTCAGGGAGCGGATCGAGGCGATCCGCCTCAAGGCGGGGCCGATGATGAATCTCGGCGATGTCACGACGGCCTCTGTACCCAAGATGACGCTGGTCTCAGCGCCATCGGCGGGCGGGGCGATCTCGACGCGAAGCTTCATTCCGCACCGCGTCCATGCTTCGGTGGGGGTGCTCGCGGCGATTACCGTCGCTACGGCGACACGGCTTGAGGGTGGAGCTGCGATGTCGCTTGCCCATATCCCCACGGACGGTCGCTACAGGATCGAACATCCGACCGGCGAGATGGAGGTCTTTCTCGAGGTTGACGACGACGGTATGATCACCGGTGCGGGTACGATCAGGACAGCTCGGAAGCTGCTTGATGGGCGGGTCTTTGCGGGGTGTTGATTGAGTGCGACGAGCCGCTTTCCACATTCGACCCGCACGAGTGTCTCCAACGCCTGACGGACAAGCGCAGCCATTTCCTTGGTCCCGATCAGGGCCTTTGCTCGCTCCACGAGGTTATTGTCGAGATTGATAGTAGTTCCATCAAGAACCTCGCTTTGAAAGTGGCCCGGCAATAGCCCGGACCACTCTCTTCAATCGCGGTGCTCGGGCATGTCCTTGAGCTGATCCTTGGTCCATGTCGTGACGGCGTGGACGTCGCCGTCTTCGTCACGCATGAAATCGAGATCGGAGAGGGGGACTGCGACCGGCTTGGCGCCGATGCCGAGAAAACCGCCGACGTCGATGATGACAGTGCTGCCAGCGCCCGCTCCATGAACGTGATCGACCTTGCCGACCTTGTCATCATCCGCTCCATAGACTGTCGCGCCCTCCAGAACATCGGGCGTGAGCTCGGTCTCCGTCAGTCGCACATGATTCGTATGGTCCATTTCATTGCTCCTTTGACATGAGCAACTGTAACCGACCGGGGAGCCAAGTGTTCCATCCTGCTTTCGGCGCGAGGGCGGAGAAAGGTTGACCGCTATTCTGAGGACACGAAAGCGGCCGACGGTGCTGGTATTGGCGGCGTCGGCGCCTTCTGATCGGTCTCGGCATCATGGCTCCGGGTGTTAGGACCGGCGATGGCAGCCGGCTGGTTTGCCGCTTCGCCAGATTGAGATGCGAGGAGAGCGCCCATCGAGGCCGCTCCTTTTGTGTCCTGCGTCTATAGTGGGCGCGAGCTGCCCCGGTCACACGGTAGCCCGTCCATGCTGCGATCTTGTTTTGCTCAACATGAGCGTTAGCTTTGAAAAGGTAACTGATATCGCGCCCTCGAGTGAGCATAGGCGGGTCAATATCGAGGCGAAGGCTTCGATGCCATGGTCGAGGTTGAGCCTCACACCCTTGCCGATCGTGCCAGCAAGTGGATTGTGCCATTGGTGGCGCCGACCAGCGCCCGGGTGAAGCCTTCACCACCATCGGCCATCGGCGTCTTGACGACGACGGAACCGGGAAATGCACGCAGAACCCCTTTTTCGATGCAGTCGGCGGCCTGTTCGGTGGAGAGGCTTTCCTTGAAGCCCGAAGGAGCAACGACAATGCGGAAGGGCATGGGACGATCCTTTCATGACGGATATGTGACATGTTGGGAAACGTGGTGGACCGGTGCTATTCCCTGTGCGAGAAACTTGTTCGGCTAAACAAAAAGGCTCGCATTCTGCGGCCCTTTGGTTTTATCAAGTTATTGACTTAGCTCCTCTATCCAGCCGGAAATCCCTGCATCGGCCACGATATGATGACGATCGGAGCGGTAATGAGGCTCTGCCGGAAAGCCGACGATCCGTTATGTCGAAGCGTCGAGCAACCTCGTGTCGGAAGCGGAAAAGCCTACCGTCACCGCGTCTCCCACGGACCGGGGGCGGCCGGACAGGGACTGGACGCGCAGCGGGGCATCGCCGACCGTGACGATGTATTCGGTGAGGTTGCCGCCGAACATCACCTCGCTGATCGTGCCCTCGACGATATTGTCGGCGCCGTCCGGCAGGCCCGGTTCGAGAAGCCTGGCGGCTTCTGGCCGGACGGCGACATGAACCCGGCCTGCCGCCGCAAATCCCGGTGAGGCGGTGCATTTCAACCGGCCGAGCGCAGTGTCCACAAGCGCCGGATGACCCTCTCCGGGTGCCGCCAATCGCCCTTCGAAGGCGTTGATCGTGCCGAGGAAGTCGGCGACGAAGAGCGTCTTCGGCTCGCGATAGAGCCGGTCGGGAATGCCCGATTCGATCACGCGGCCCGATTTCATGATGACGATCTGGTCCGAGAGGAGAAGGGCTTCGTCCTGGCTGTGGGTCACGAGCACCGTGGTCACGCCGATCCGCTTCTGGAGCCGCCGAAGCTCCAGGCGCATCCCTTCGCGCAATTTCGCATCGAGGTTGGAGAGCGGCTCGTCAAGCAGGAGGATTTTCGGCTCCGTCACCATGGCACGCGCCAGTGCCACGCGCTGCTGCTGCCCGCCGCTGAGCGCGCTCGGGAACTTGCCCTGCTGGCCGTCCAGTCCGACGAGCGCGAGGACTTCGTCGACGCGCGCCTTGCGCCTGCGTGCGTCCCGCTCGCGCTTGCGGCCATATTTCAGGCCGTAGGCCACGTTGTCGAACACGCTCATATGCGGCCAGACAGCATAGGACTGGAACACCATTCCCATGTCGCGCACTTCCGGGGCGAGCACGAGGTCCTTGCTGGACACCGTGACGCCGTCGACCCGGATAATGCCGCCGGTGGGCGTTATGAAGCCGGCGAGCATCCTCAGGGTCGTGGTCTTGCCGCAGCCGCTGGGGCCGAGGATGGAAACGAAACTTCCGGCCTCTATCGAAAGGTCGACGTCGTCGACCGCCCGGAAGGATCCGTAATGCTTCGAAAGTTTGCTGGCGTCGATTGCACCGGCCATGGTGGTCTCCTTACGAATGTTCCTGCTGGCCGAAGAGCGACCGGGAGGTCATGCTCTGGGCGACGATGACGATGAGCAGCATCACGACGAATACGCAGATGGCGACCGCGCTTGCGCGCTGATACCCGCCGCCGCCGTCCCACAGGTCCATGATCGCGGTGGCGATGGTATCGGTGCCGATGTGGCGCACGATGATGGAGGCGCTGAGCTCGGTGAGGGTGGTGAGAAAGACGATGACGCTCGCTGCCGCGAGGCTCGGGCGAAGCAGCGGCAGCAGGACGCTGTAGAGCGTCCTTGCCCAGGATGCGCCGGAAAGCCTCGAAGCCTCTTCGAGCTCGGGCGCGATCTGCGTCAGCCCTGCCTGCGTGGGGCGCACGGCGAGCGGCAGGTGGCGGATGACGTAGGCGAGCAGGATGATCCAGAGGGTTCCGTAGAGCCCCAGCGAACGAAGCGGGAATCCCGTCACGGTCATGACGAGCGCCACGGCGAGCGCCGTTCCGGCAAGGCCAAGCGGGATGACGACGATGTAGTCGAGAAGCGAGGAGCGGCGGCGCACGATGATATATGCCGCGAAGACCGCCATGACGGCGCAGACCGCCGCCGTGGCGACGGAAAGGATGAGGCTGTTCGTCACGGCGCGCACGACCAGCGCATCGCCGAAGATGATGTCGCGGTAGTGGCGCAGCGTGAAGTTGTCGAGGCTTATGCCGCCGCCGAGCCTGTCCAGCAGGGAGGTGAAGGCAAGCCCGGTCAGCGGCAGGACCACCGCCAGGAACGCGTAGAGATACGCGACCGCGGCCAGCAGATGCCGGGCGCGGCCAATGGGGAAGGGGCGCGCGGCGAAGCTCTTGCCGGTGACCGTGGCGACGGAGTTCCTCGCCTCCGAGCGCCGGTAGATCGCCAGCACGATCAGTGAGAGCACCACGAGCAGCAGGGAGACGACGGAGGCGGCGGCGAAGTTCGCCTCGATCATGTAGCTGCGGATACGAAGCGTGAGCACGGTGAAATTCACCATGTGGGGCGTGCCGTAGTCGGCAAGGGCACCCGCCATGGCGAGCATGCCCCCGGCGAAGATCGAATTGCGGGCGACGGGCAGGGTGACGGTGGCGATGATCCGCGCGCGTCCCACTCCGGAAATCGCCGCGGCCTCCTCCAGCTCGGGGTTCATCCTGGAGAATGCGGCTGAGGTGATCAGGTACACGAAGGCGATGGAGTTGAGCGCGCCGAGGAAGAGCACGCCGCCCATGTTGTAGACGTTCAGCGGACCGCGGTCGGCCGTCAGGCCGAGCAGATTGCGCAGGAGGACGTTGATGAGGCCCGCGTTCGGTCCGAGGAGGTTCACATAGGCCATGGCGACGAGAAAGGCAGGCGTGATCAGCGAGCTGACGATCGACAGCCTGATAACCTTCTTGGCGAGGTCGGAGATGTCGGTACGCTCGGTAAGGAACGCGAGCGGCGTGCCGACCAGGACGGACAGGAGGCTGACGCCGACCACATAGACGACCGTGTTGATCAGGGCCTGCATCGTGTCGGCGTTTGCAAGGACCTCGTAGGCGAGATCGAGGCCGAAACTTCCGGAGGGCATGACGGCAGTGCCGGCGAGCCGGACCACCGGTCCGAGGATCAGCACCGCGACCGCCAGTATGAAGACGCCGGACGCGAGGCGGCCGGCCATAGGCTTGGAGAGTATCATTGCCGTCACCACGCTCGGGCGGACCGTGCCTGCGCGATGGACGCAGGCACGGCATGCCTCACTATTGCATGTATTCCAGGAAGGTCTTGGTGTTGGACGTGCGCAGATCCTGGGGAATCAGCACGCGCTTGATGGTGATGTCGGCAAGCGTCTTGCCGTCCGGCGTCTCGAACTTCGCGTCCTTGTGCGAGGGAAGGCTGCCCCAGTGGTCGGACAGGAACTGCTGCCCGCGGAGGGAGGCGAGATAGTCGTGCATCTTCTGTGCGCCTTCGGGATGCTGCGCGCCTTCCACGATGGCGCCGCCGTTGATCGTCGCGGGGCTGCCTTCGGCGGGCCAGGCGATTTTCACGGGTTCACCCTTTTCGATCGCGGCAGCGATGAACGAAAGCGGCATCTGCCCGGCGATCGCGACCTCGCCGGTCACGACGAGGTCGACGAGCTGGCGGTGGCCCGACACCAGGGTCGGCCGGAGCTTGCCGAGCGCTTCCACGAACGGCCAGCCGTAGGGACTGCCTTGCGCGGCCAGGTCGCGGGTCCAGAAGGTCAGGGGTATCTGGATGCCTGCCGAGGTGCGCGGGTCGGCAAGGCCGATCTTGCCGGTCCATTTCGGGTCGGTGATGTCCGTCCATGCCTTCGGCGCATCCGCCTCGCTCACGGCTTTCGTGTTGTAGACGATGACGTAGGGGGCGAAATCGATGGGCACCCAGACGCCGTCGCCGTCCAAGGCGTCCGGATTGAACCTGGACAGTTCGGCCGGCGCGCTCGCCTTGAGATATCCGCGCTCCTTGAAGATTTCGAGGAAATCGACGTCCGAGATGATGTAGTCCGCCTTCCCGGTGCCGAGCTGCTGTTCGGACAGGAACTGGGTGCTGAGCTCGGCGCCCGCGGCACGGTAGTAGGTCATGGTCGTGCCGGGATTGGCGCTCTCGAAGTCCTGCTTCAACTGGTCCATCGCCTCCCGGGCCCAGTTCGAATAGACGACGATTTCCTCCGCGTGGGCGCTCGTGGCGGCGAAGATCGCAGCCGTCAGGATCAGGCTTTTCAGTTTCATCTCGTGTTCCTCCTCCAGGTTGAGATGCGGTCAGATCATGAAGGTCTGGTATTCCCCCAGAACGTCCTCATTCAGTTCGACGCCGTTGCCCGGCCCGGTCGGCACGTGCACGAAGCCCTGCTCGTCCATGGAAATGTCGGCAAGGTTGCGCAGGTAGTTCGCGGTCATGAACTTGCGCGGATCTTCGACGTCCAGCACCACGGGGAATTCGATCCATCCCGCATTGTGGGTCGAGGCGACGAGGTGAAGCGTCGCCGCGTTCTTCATGCCGCTTCCGAAGGCGTGGGGGATGAACATCTTGTTGTAGATGTCGCAAAGCTCCGCCACCCGCTTGGACTGGGTGATGCCGCCGGAATAGCAGATGCGGGGCTGGTAGATCTCCAGTGCGTTCTTGTCGAGGTAGTCCTTCATCCGCGCGGCCGTGGTCTCGGTCTGATAACCGCTGACCGGCGTGCGGTACTTGTGGTTGAGATAGGCAAGGCCCGCGATGTCCGAATGCATGAGAGGTTCCTCGAGCCACCAGATCCCGTGCTCGTCGCAGGCCTGCGCCACTTCCTCGGCATCGCGATGGTTCGTGTAGTACGCATTGGCGTCGACGGCGACCTTGATCCTGTCCTCGGCCGCTTCGGACGCGAGCCGGATCAGTTCGCGGTCCTCCTCGACGCCGCGCCCTATGCCGAGCTTCACGCCCTGGATGCCGAGCTCGATGTAACGCCTGATGTCGGCGACGTGTTCTGCCGGCTTCTTCTTGACCGCGCTGGTGGCGTAGGCGCGTACCTTGTCGCGCACTTTCCCGCCCATCAGGTCGTAGAGCGGAACGCCGAGGCTCCTGGCCTTCAGGTCCCATAGCGCCTGGTCGATGGCGCTCATGGGCCCGGCCCAGCCGATCGTCTTCACGTACATCCAGAGCTCTTCCCAGATCAGGGAGATCTGCATCGGGTCCTTGCCGACGATCAGCGGCTTGAAGTTGTTGACCACGGCGCGCGCCATGGTTTCCTCGCGGTCCTGCCCGCGGGCGAGCGTCGTCTCGCCCCGGCCCACCAGCCCTGTATCCGTATGGACTTCGACAATCGTCGACGACAGGTCGAGATGGAACGGAATGCCACCCCCGATGAGGAATTCCGGCGTGGACGCCCTCATGACCCGTGCTTTGACATCAACGATTTTCATTGCAATCTCCTCCCTTCGCTCCGCAGCGATGTGATAAAAGTTTTTAGCAAAATAGATAAAGACTTTTATCAGGGCAAGTGGTATCGAAGGCCGCACTGCTGAAGAGGTAAGAAGTGCCTGATATGAAAGATGGATTTTTGAGAAAGCGGGCGACGTTGGCGGATGTGGCGGCTTTGGCTGGCGTCTCTCAATCGACGGTGTCGCTTGTCCTTAACTCCGTTGCCGATGCCCGCATCGGCAAGGCGACGCGCGCCAAGGTTCAAAAGGCGGCGGAGGCCCTGAATTATCGCAGCATGGCGCGCACACCGCAGGCGGGACCCAGCCGCTTGATCGGCGTCATCATGGACGAGTTTCATCCAAATCGGTTTGCCGCCGCCTTTCTCGACGAGTTGCGTGACGCTGCCTGGGAGGAGAAGTGCAGCCTCCTCGTGGTCTCGACAAGAGGGCAGGCGGACCTCGAAGAACCTGCGATCGCGACACTGCTTCAGCAAAATCCCGTTGGAATTGTCTATGCCAGCCTGTTCCCGAAGCGGGTTACGGTCCCCGATGCGGTCGCCGCCGCGAACGCGGTCCTGGTCAACTGCCAAGACACACGGGACCGCCTGCCTTCGGTTCGGCCGGATTTTGTCGACGCCGTCGTTTCCCCGTTCGAATTTCTGACGGCGCGCGGCCATCGGCGGATCGCGCTGTTGAACCATGAGCACTGGAACCTGTTCGCGCAGGATCGCATGGCCGGTTATCGCAAGGCGCTGGAGGACGCCGGAATCCCCTTCGTCCGGTCATACGTCCGCCATTTGAACGGCGCGCCTGACGATGGCTATATGGCGACGCTCGAGCTCCTGAAACTCAAAGAGCCGCCGACCGCTATTATTTGCGGCAACGACCGGATGGCTTTTGGAGCTTATGACGCCGTGCGGGAAATGGGCCTTCTCGTCGGCGGCGACGTTTCGATCTTCGGATATGACGACTATGACATCGCGCGCTACTGCCATCCGCCCATGACGACGGTTCGAATGCCTTATTCCGAAATGGCGCGGTGGGCGGTCGACCGGCTGACAGAGACCGGCGGAACAGTGGACAACACCCTGATCGCGGGGACGATCGTCGAAAGGGGGTCTGTCGGCCTTCTGAGGCAGGAACCATAGCGGGCTGGGATTTTCGCGTGCCGTGCCTGCTGTCCATCGGCAGCCGGCCTGCTGTTCGAGCGCGATCCTCATCGAAAGACTGGAGTGTCCGATCACACTCTGACGGATAGTCTGCGCTGGAAATCTTCATTTACAAAAATCCGCGCACGGGAAACATTTCGATGCACTCGGACCGAAGCGGGATACGCCTGCCTCCTACTTTCCTTGTCGACAATGGCGCGGAAGGAATGCGGGATGAGAGGTTCTCCTATGGTTATGGCGCCTGTTGGCGACTGGGCCGGCAGGACGCTTTCTTTCCCCACAGTCAGCGGCGATACGGCGACTTCTGCGCAGCGACATGAACTGGGAAGCACGAGGGCGAGCAAAGCGCCGGGCATTTCGATGCGCGAAGCCGTCATGACGGCGGGAATTGCATGACGAAGGCACCCGAGATCGCATTGGTCGACTACGGCATGGCGAACATGCTGAACGTCGCCCGTGCATTTCGCCATTGCGGTGCCGAGGTCCGTGTCGTCGAGACGGCGGCGGATGCGGGCTCGGCGGACCGGCTCGTCATACCCGGCGTCGGTGCTTTCGGGAAGAGCGTCCGCGCCATGCGCGAAAAGGGATTCGACGACCTGATCCGCCGCCATGCCGAGACGGGCCGTCCGCTCCTCGGCATCGGCGTCGGCATGCAGATGCTGTTCGAGGCGAGCGAGGAGTTCGGCGAGCACCAAGGTTTTTGTCTGCTGGCAGGCCGCGTGACGAGGGTTTCCGCTCTCGACGTAGCCGGCGAGCCGCTGACGGTTCCCCATATCGGCTGGAGCGTCCTGGTGCCGGCTCGAACGGAGCGCTCCTGGGAGGAGACCTTCCTTTCCGACCAGCAGCCGGGTGCGGCAAGCGTCTACTTCGCGCATTCCTTCGCGGCTCGCCCTTCGGAGGAAAGCGACATGCTGGCCGACTGCCTCTACGGAGGCCATCGCATCTGCGCGGCGGTCCAGCGCGGCAATATCTGCGCGACGCAGTTCCATCCCGAGCGCAGCGGCGAGATCGGCCTTTCCGTCATCCG
>NZ_JBJIEP010000039.1:0-23877 GCF_046557955.1 Shinella agrisoli
CCGGCGCGTCTTCCACATGCCGTCCGCCGGCTCGTGCTCGAAGGAGGTCGAACGCTACGTGCTGAACGCGATCGCAAAGGGCGACATTCATGCCGCAGCCGAATGACGTCGCCCTGGTCGTCGACAATCCGAAGCGGGACCTGCGCGGCACTGTCCTGACGGCCTACCAGTTGGCGAAGAGGGGATGCCGCACGGCCATCGTGCCGATGTATGCCCAGGGATACGACCTACCGCTCCTGGCACCGAACGTCGTGCTCCTCAACTACATCCGGCAAAGCAACGAAGAGCTGGCAAGGTCCTATCGCGCGCTTGGCATCCGCCTGGCGGTGATGGATACGGAGGGCGGCATCCTTTCCCGCAAGGGACTGCGCGAGCCGAACACCTGGGCCGGTTCCCTGCGGGACGCCGGCCTTGCCGTGCTCGTCGACGACTATTTCTTCTGGGGCGAGGCCGTCCGGGAAGCCTTCCTCGCGAACAGCGGAATGCTGCCGGAGCAGCTGCACCTCACGGGATGCCCGCGCTACGACCTTTGTGCGCCGCCGTGGAATGCCGCCCTTGCCTACCGCCGCTCGGGCTTCGTGCTGGTGAACACGAACTTTTCCGCCATCAATCCCGCCTTCACGCGCTCCAGTGCTGCGGAAAAGCAGATATTCCGGTCGCTCGGCTGGTCGGATGCCTATATTTCCCGATGGTTCGAGGAACTCGAAGGCGTTTTTCCGCGCTACCTCGACGAGGTGGAAGCCATGGCGCGGGCCATGCCGCAGCAGGCCGTCGTCGTGCGGCCCCATCCCTTCGAGGACCAGGAGCGCTACCGGCGCCGGTTTGCGGGCGTTCCCAACATCGAGGTGGACGGAAGCGGCGACGTGCTCAACATGATCCATGAGGCGAAGTGCGTCGTCCATCTCAACTGCGGCACCTCCGTCGATGCGCTTTTGCAGAGGAAGGTGCCGGTCTCGCTGGAATACCTCAACACCGAGCTTTTGCTCGACCACACGCCGCTGCCCTCGCGCCTCAGCCTCAGGCCCCGCTCGCGCGAGGAGCTTGTCGAGGCCGTGAAGGGGCTCGTCGAGGGCCGGACCGCCTTCGATCATGACGCGGCCTTCGCCGAAATCGAGCCGTGGTTCTACCGTGCGGACGGGGCGGCGGCCGAGCGCGTTGCGTCCGTGCTGGCGGCCCTGCCCAAGGGCAGCCCGCGCCCCAGCCTTTCCCATGCGGTGCGTGGAGGCCGCGCGGCTCCCTCGGCCGGGCAGGTCCTTCAGGGGCTTGCGTCGGCTGCTTTCGGCAGTCATTTCGTCGGCGTGCTGCGCGGCAAGGTCGCGGCCTCGCGCAAGGGCAAGGACATCCCGCCCGGCGACGTGCAGTCCCTGCTCGATTTCTACGCACAGGTTTCGCATGGCCCCCGTTATCGCGCCCGGCGGGCGCGCAGCAGGCTGACCGGCCTGCCGCTCAGCACAATAGAGATTCTTCCGGAATGAAGGACACGATCGTCTTCGTCAGCCTGGCTGGCAACCAATCCAGCTTCTTCGCCGCCCTCGAGCCGCTTGTCCGCAAAGCCGGCCGGGATGTCGTCCACGTCTGCTTCCACGAGGGGTCGGCAAAGGAGCTCGGCAAGGCCGGGCACCGGGTGTTCAATCCGTTCGAGCTCTCCCGCAACGGTGAACTGCCCGCCTTCGAGGCCTACGATATCGCCAATCCGGCGCTTCTCATCGGGCACGAGAAGGCGGCCTACGAGATCAGCGACACGGAAGGGCTTCTCCTGAAGTTCCGCCGGCATCTCGCCGCGATGGAGAAGGTTTTCGACACGCTCGTCGCGGAGGGGCGGAACATCGTCGTGGTGCAGGAGCTCGGCGGCTTCACCTCGGTTCTCGCGGCCTATTTCGTCGCGCGCCGTCACGCGGTCCCGAACTATTTTATCGAGCCGTCCTTCTTCAAGGGGCGCTTCTTCCTGACGCGCGACAGCTTTTCCGCGCCGCGCATCCCGCGCGGCACCGGCGGCTTCAGCGAGGAGGTGCGCAGCGTTCTCGGCCGTATCCGCGAGAGCCAGACCGTCGTCATCCCGGTCAAGGACCGGCTGCACTACCGGGGAGCGTTCCACAAGCTCACGGACCCGAAGAACTGGCGGCGCCTGTTCGAAAAGCTGGTCGAAAAACACCTGCTCAAGCATCAGGAAGAGTTCCAGCACATCGGCGGCCATGTGCGCCGGCATGTGCGCATGTCGATGAACGCCGCAAAGCTGCGCAAATTCTACGCCGAGATACCGGCGGGAAGCCCTTTCATCTATTATCCCCTGCATGTTCCCGCCGACTTTGCCCTGACGATCCGCTCGCCGGAATATCTCGACCAGCTGTCGCTCATCGATTTCCTGTGCCGGGTGGCGCCGATCGGCCGCAAGGTGGTCGTCAAGGAGCATCCCGCGTTGATCGGCGCGCTGCCGGCCGGCCGCATGTCCGGGCTCTTGCGCCGCCACGACAATCTCGTCCTGCTCTCGCCGGCCATCAACAATCATTCGGTGCTGCGCCAGGCGGAGGCGGTCGTCACGGTCAATTCCAAGGCGGGTGCGGAAGCCCTTCTCTACCGGCGGCCGGTCCTTGCGCTCGGGGATTCCTTTTATCGCGACAGCGGCCTCGTGACGGCGATCGATGCGCTGCGCGACCTTCCCGCCCGTCTTTCCGACGCCGTTCCACCCTCGGAGGAGGAGGTGAACCGGTTCCTGCAGGACGTATGGTCCGCAAGCGTGCCGGGCGAACTCTACGATGTGCAGGAGCGGAATGTCGCCGAATTCGCCGGCTCCCTGCTCGGCGTGCTTCGGGCCGGCCAGGGGAGCGGCGGGGCAGGGTGACGCGCGGGGCCGTCATCGTCGGGCTTTTCCTGTTGATGGGCGGGCTGCCGGTCCTCTGGCCGATGCCGTCCCTGGCGGCGGCGATCCTGACGGCGCCGAGCCTCCTGTTGCTGCCGGCGGGCCTCGGCCTTGCGGCGACCTGCGGATTGTCCGGCCGCATGCCGGCCGGCCTCTCGCGGCTTCAGGCCCTCCTCGTGGCCTATTTCACGGGTCTTTTCCTCTTCATCCTGCTTTTCGTGGCGTCCGAGCGCTTCCTTGCCGATCCGCCGCGGCCCGGCGTGCTGGTCGCCGCGGTCTGGATTGTTTCCCTTGCAGGCTGGCTGCGCATGCGGGAGCTGGCCGGCATTCCGCGCAAGGCTGTCCGGTCGTTCCTGCTCGTGAGCGCCATCGCCGGCCTGCTGGTGGCGATCCGCTATGCCTATACGATTTCGATCTATTCCGATTTCCCGGTCACGGACCTGTTCCAGAGGAGCCAGTTCCATGGCGGAGCCTGGGAGTTCGCCCGCGATCTCACGCTCAATCCGTTCGTTGCCGCATCCTACATCCCGTTCCAGCAGCTTCAGCTCGGCCTTCTTCTGCGCCTCACCGGCGCGGATCCGCTCGTTGCCGAATGGGTCTGGCCGGTGGCCATGGCGCCGCTGCAGGCCGGCGCGCTCTTCGTCTTCTTTTCCCGGATGCTCGCGCAGCGGCAGGCGCGCCTGCTGGCGTTTGCCGTCGCCCTTGCGCAGGCGGGCCTCTCCAATCCGACGAACGGCACGGTCGCCGAGCTGGCGTCGATCACCGTGCTTTCGCTCCTCCTGGCGGACTGTCGGCCCGAAGAGGGGCGTGGCAAGGCCATCGTCCTGTGCCTGCTGGCGCTCGGGGCGGGCATCGCCGTCGGCCTTGCCCTGATGAAGATGCCTCTGGAAGGGACGATCGCGACGGCGGCCGCATTGGTCCTGCTGGGCGGGGTGCTGACACGCCACTGCGGCCTTCTCGCCTCGATCGTCCTGCTCGCCGCCGTGACCCTTACCTTCCACCGTGGCGCCCTGCTCTATGTCGTTCTGGGTGGCACGGCCATCTCGGCCTATGGGTTCCTCGTGCATGTCCAGGACCGTGCGGGGGAGAAGGTTCGCCGGCTCCTGCGCGGGCTGCTGGTTGCAGCCGTGGCAATCGCCGCGGCCATGGCGGCGCGCATCCTTCTTGCCCCCGGCGGAACGCTTTCCGATGCGTTCGGCCTTTGGTGGATCTTCGATCTCGTCCTCGTGCCGTTCGCCGGCAAAAGCCTCGAGGCCGTTTCCATCGATGGCGACCTTGCGCCCGGCGTCGGCTCCCGGGTGGCGCTGTTCGAGCTTGCCCGCGCCGTATCGCCCATGGTCGTTGCTGCCGCGGTCCTCTACATGAGCCTCCTTGCGATCCCGGCATTCCGGCGCCGGTGGGGCTTCCTGCGCGAGGAAGCCGGGCGGCAGACGCTGGCCCAGGTCCTGGTCCTCGTCGGGTTCGCCGCCGTCATTCTGACCGGCTTTCCCTTCATCCACCGTGCCAGCTTCCTCGTGACCCTGCTCGCCAGCGCCGCGATCGCCAACATATTCCTGTCGACGAGGCTTCAGGCCGGCGGATCCCGTTTCCTTGCCCTCGTCTGTGCCGCCTATGCCGTCGTCATCGTCGGGGCGGCGTATGCCGGTGCTTCGCCGGGCGTGAAACCCTATCTCCAGCGCGCCCTGCCCGTTTTCCTGGCGCTGGGGGCCGTCCTTGCCGCGATGCCGTTCCTCCGGCAGGGCTGTCCGGCGCGACGGGGCTGGCGGACGGCCGCCGTCCTGGTCCTGGTCGTCACCACCGAGGTCGCCCTGTCGAAGGCCTATTTCAAACCCTATGCCTTCCGCAACCAGATCCCGCCGTCATCCGGCGCGCTCGCCTCCTTCGATGCGGCGGACCTCTCGCTGGCGGATTTCATCGCGTCCCGCGCGGACGGCACGGAAGTCCTGGTATCCGATCCGAAGACCATGACGTTCCTGCGGGCGCGGACGGGCCTCTATCCCTTCCTTTCCAGCTCGAACCTCGCCACCGTCGGCGTCACGGCGCGCGAAGAGCTCGTGTCGCTGCTGCGCGCGGTGGTTTCGCGCGAGCCGGCGTCGCATCTCTGTCGCAGCTTGGCGGCGACGTTGGACAAGGGGGCGTCGGGTATCTACAGCTATGGTTCCGCGCGGCGTCTTCTGCCGCAGGAAAACGGGAAAACGGTGCTTGCTGCGCTCGGCTACGATGGCCGCCTCGTTCCTTCCTACGGCCGGGAGCCCAATGCGCGCTTGGCGGCGGAGGTGAGGATTGCTATGGGGCAGCGGTTTCTCATCGTCGTTGGCCGGACGACGATGGATTGGCTGCGCGACCCGGCCGTTCTTCGCTATTTTCCCGTCCACGGGCCGCTGCCCCCGGCGGTGGCCGCGAACCTCGATCGGAAGTTCCCCGTCCATCGGGTCTTCCGGGACACCTACATTGCAGAGCTCGAATGCAAATGACCCAGGATCTCGTTTCGATCATCACCCCTGCCTACAAGGCGGCCTCCTACATCGGCGAGACGATCCGTTCCGTGCAGGCGCAGACCCACGGCGCCTGGGAGATGCTGGTCGTCGAGGACGGCTCCCCGGACGACACGTGGAAAGTGATCGCGGCGCATGCGCAAGCCGATCCGCGCGTGAAGCTGATCCGGCAGGAAAATGCCGGGCCGGCGATGGCGCGGCAAAAGGCGCTCGACCACGCCTCGGGCCGCTACATCGCCTTCCTCGACAGCGATGACCTCTGGCTTGCCGAGAAGCTCGAACGCCAGCTCGCCTTCATGCGCGAGCGGTCTTCCGCCTTCAGCTACACCGCGTTCCGCCGCATCACCGCGGACGGCAGCGTCACCGGCCGGCTCATAGAGGTTCCGGCCGAAATGACGTATCGCCGCCTCCTCGGCAATACGGCCATCGCGACCTCGACGGTGCTGATTGACCGGGAGAAGACGGGGCCGCTACAAATGACGAAGACCTACTATGACGACTTCGTGCTCTGGCTCGCAATCCTCAGGCGCGGCCACGTCGCCCACGGCTTCAATGAAGACCTGATGCGCTATCGTGTTCTGGGGCAGTCCGTGTCGCGCAACAAGTGGCGCTCCATGAGAATGGTCTGGGCAACGTACCGGCAGGTCGTGGGCCTCGATCCGTTTTCCGCCGGTGCCGCTTTTGCGGGCTATGCATGGCACGCTTGGTGGAAGTACAGGAAGTTTTAGTTTAAGACGACGACCGCTCCGCGGCGGCCGGTCGAATTCAGGGCGCTCCCGGAAACAGAAAGACAAGCAAGACCATGAATCGCATTCCGTCCCCGACCCGTATCGACAAGTCTCTCTTTGCTGGCGATGCGCATGCGCATGAAACCCGGTACGGCCTGCCCTCGAAGGTCAAGTTCTGCGTGCGCTGCGTCATCTCGAACCAGCGGCCGAACTCCGCGGTGGAATACAAGCACACCAAGGAAAGCAGGAAGGCGACGATCGCGTTCGACGAGGAGGGCGTGTGCGACGCCTGCCGCTTCGCCGAAAGGAAGCATGGCGAGATCGACTGGGAGGCGCGCGAGCGCCAGCTCGTCGCGCTCTGCGACACGTTCCGGAGCCGCAACGGAAGCTACGACTGCATCGTGCCGGGCTCGGGCGGCAAGGACAGCTTCTACGCGTCCCATATCCTGAAGACGAAGTACGGCATGCACCCGCTGACGGTGACCTGGGCCCCCCATATCTACACGGAATGGGGCTGGCGGAACTTCCAGAGCTGGATCCATGCCGGCCACGACAATCTCCTGACGACCCCGAACGGCCGCGTGCATCGCCTGCTGACGCGCCTTGCGGTCGACAACCTGTTCCATCCCTTCCAGGCCTTCATGTTCGGCCAGAAGGCGCTCGCCCCGAAAATGGCGCTCCTGCACAGGATTCCCCTGGTCTTCTTCGGGGAGAACGAAGCCGAATACGGCAACCCCATCGGCGATACCGAGACCGCCAAGCGCGACTGGTCCTATTTCACCTCGGACGACCAGTCGAAGGTCAGCCTCGGCGGCGTTTCCGTTCCGGACCTCAAGGCGCATTTCGGCGTGGAGCAGCAGGATCTCATTCCCTATCTGCCAGCGAACCCTTCGGAAATCGAGGCTCAGGGCGTCGAGGTGCACTATCTCGGCTATTACCTCAAATGGCATCCGCAGAGCTGCTACTACTATGCGGTCGAGCACGGCGGCTTCCAGGCGTCGCCCGAGCGCACGCCCGGAACCTACAGCAAGTACAACAGCATCGACGACCGCATCGACGATTTCCACTACTACACGACCGGCGTGAAGTTCGGCCTCGGCCGCGCCAGCTACGATGCCGCGCAGGAAATCCGCTCCGGGGACATCACGAGGGAAGAGGGCGTGGCCCTCGTCAGGCGCTTCGACCACGAGTGGCCCGAGCGTTTCGCCGACGAGATCTTCCGCTATCTCAGCATCACGCCGGAAGAGTTTCCCGAAGCCAGCCGCATGTTCGAGGAACCGATCATGACGCGCGACTATTTCGACACGCTCGCCGACACGTTCCGCAGCCCGCATCTGTGGAAGTGGGAAGGCAACCGCTGGCAGCTGCGGCACGCCGTCTGGCACGAGGACGGTGACGCCGGCGCCGGGGCCCGGCAGTGAAGACCGTCCGGATCATCCCGCGCCTCGACATCAAGGGCCCCAACCTGATCAAGGGGATCCACCTCGAGGGGCTGCGCGTAGTCGGCGATCCGCATGTCTTCGCGCTGCGCTACTACGAGGAGGGCGCCGACGAGCTCGTCTTCATGGATATCGTCGCGAGCCTCTACGGCCGCAACAATCTGAGCGGGATCATCGAGCGGGCCGCCGACCGCGTCTTCATTCCGATCACCGTGGGCGGGGGAATCCGGTCCGTCGAGGACGCGCGGCACATCCTGCGCTCGGGCGCGGACAAGGTGGCGATCAACACGGCCGCCGTGCAGCGCCCGGAGGTGATCGGCGAGATCTCGCGCGAGTTCGGCTCCCAGGCCACGGTTCTGTCGATCGAGGCGAAGCTGGTCGGTCCCGGCCGGTGGGAAGCCTACACCGACAACGGGCGCGAGCGCACGGGACTGGACGTCCTCGAATGGACGAAGCGTGCCGTCGAGCTCGGCGCCGGCGAGGTGCTGCTGACCTCCGTCGACAAGGAGGGCACGCGCAAGGGCTACGATCTCGACCTGATCGATCGGGTGACGCAGGCCGTTCCCGTCCCGGTGATCGCCAGCGGCGGGCTCGGCACCCTGGCGCATCTCGGCGCGGCGCTGGCCCTGCCGCGCTGCTCGGCCGTCTCGATGGCCGACGTGCTGCACTACAAGCGCCTCTCGCTCTCCGACATCAGGAAGGCGGTTCGCGATGCCGGCATGACGACGAGGATTGCATGACGAAAGCGCCCGAGATCACATTGGTCGACTACGGCATGGCGAACATGCTGAACGTCGCCCGTGCGTTCCGCCATTGCGGTGCCGAGGTCCGCGTCGTCGAGACGGCGGCGGATGCCGGCTCGGTGGACCGGCTCGTCGTGCCGGGCGTCGGCGCCTTCGAGAAAAGCATCCGCGCCGTGCGCGAAAAGGGCTTCGACGACCTGATCCGCCGCCATGCCGAGACGGGCCGGCCGTTCCTCGGCGTCTGCGTCGGCATGCAGATGCTCTTCGAGGCGAGCGAGGAGTTCGGCGAGCACCGGGGCCTCGGCCTCCTGCCGGGCAGGGTCGTCAAGGTCCCCGCCGTCGATACGGCCGGCGCGCCGCAGCCCGTCCCGCATATCGGCTGGAGCGCGCTCGTCCAGCCGCGGACGGGGCGCACCTGGAACGATACCCTGCTGTCCGGACAGGAGCCGGGGGCGGCAAGCGTCTATTTCGTGCATTCCTTCGCGGCTCGCCCCTCGGAGGAAAGCGACATGCTGGCCGATTGCCTCTACGGCGGTCATCGCATCTGCGCTGCGGTCCAGCGCGGCAATATCTGCGCGACGCAGTTCCATCCCGAGCGCAGCGGCGAGATCGGCCTTTCCGTCATCCGCCGCTTCCTGAGCCTGTGACGGCGATGGTGGAAAAGCCGCTCCGGAAGGTCCTGATCGTCAGCCTCGGCAGCATCGGCCGCCGGCATCTGCGCAATCTGCGTCTCCTGCTGCCGGATGCCGAGCTTGCCGTGCTGCGCCGCCAGGGCGCGGCGGAGGATGCCGACCGCGTCTTTCACGACCTGCCGTCGGCGCTCGCCTTCCGGCCGGATGCCGCCATTGTCGCCTCGCCGGCGACCGCGCATCTCGCCGCCGCGAGCGCGCTGGTGAAGCAGGCCGTGCCGGTGCTGGTCGAGAAGCCTCTCGCCGACCGGCTCGACGGCCTTCCCCAGCTCGTAGCCGAAGCGGAGGCGGCAGGGGTGCCGCTTTTCGTCGCCTACAACCTTCGCTTCCACCCCCTCCTGCAGAAGGTGCGCGGCATCCTGGCGGAAAACGGCATCGGGCGCGTTCTGTCGGTCCGGGCGGAAGTCGGGCAGTACCTTCCGGACTGGCGCCCCGGCCAGCCCTACCGGACGGGCGTGTCGGCCCGGCGCGATCTCGGCGGCGGCGCGCTGCTCGAACTCAGCCACGAACTCGACTACATTTCCTGGCTCTTCGGCCGCCCGGCGCGGGTGTTCGCCGCCGGCGGGCGTCTAGGCGATCTCGATATCGATGTCGAGGACACCGTTTCGCTGACGCTGCGCTATGGCGATGCCGCGCCGCTCGTGAATGTCCATCTCGACTTCCTCCAGCGCGCGGTCACCCGCCAGTTCCGGATCGTGGGGGCCGAGGGGACCATCGTCGGCAACATGATCACCGGCGAGCTCGACCTCTATCTTGCGCAGACCGGTGGCTGGACGCGCGAGACGTGCCGCCCGGCCGAAGCGAACCAGCTCTATCTGGACGAGGTCCGGGATTTCTTCTCCGCCGTGCAGGAGGGCGATGCCGCCGTCCTGCCGGATGGACGGCAGGGCATGGATGTGATCTGCCTGGTCGAGGCCGCGCGGCGGTCCATGGCCGAGCGAAGAGAGGTGGAGATAGACTATGCCTGATGCGGCGCTGCGCACTGTCGCCTTCGTCTTCGCGCGCGGGGGGTCCAAGGGGGTCCCGCGCAAGAATGTCCGCGTGCTGGACGGCAAGCCGCTGATCGCCCACTCGATCGAGACCGGCTTTGCCACGCCCGGTGTCGAGACCGTCATCGTCTCGACCGACGACGAGGAGATCGCCTCGGTCGCCCGTGCGTGTGGTGCGGAGGTTCCCTTCCTGCGCCCGGCTGAACTCGCGCGGGACGATTCGCCGGAATGGCTGGCCTGGCGGCACGCCGTTTCCTGGTTCGAGAAGGAGCGGGGTGCCTTCGACTGCTTCGTCAGCCTGCCGGCGACGTCCCCCTTCCGGGCCGTCGAGGACGTCGTCGCCTGCATCGACAGGATCCGGCGCGACCCGGCGACGGATGCGGTGATCACGGTCACCGAGGCGAGCCGCAGCCCCTACTTCAACATGGTGCGCCTCGACGGGGAGCAGCGCGCCGAGATCGTCATCCAGTCCGCCGGAGGCATCGTCCGCCGCCAGGACGTGCCGCCCGTCTACGACATCACCACCGTCGCCTATGCGGTCCGGCCGCGGTTCATCCTCACGGCCGAGCGCCTGTTCGCCGGCCGCGTGAGTGCCGTCAAGGTGCCCGTCGAGCGCGCCGCCGACATCGACACCGAGTTCGATTTTCGTCTTGCCGAAGCCATTGCGGCCATGCGGCGGGATGCAGGGAGGAATGTGCCGTGAAGTCGTTCACGCAGATGATGTCGCTCGAAGGGCGCGTTGCGGTCGTCACCGGCGGGGCGGGCCATATCGGCCGGGCCGTCGCCGCGGGGCTGGCGGAGCTCGGGGCGACGGTATGCCTTCTCGACCGTTCGGAGGAAGCCCTCGGGACGGCGGCCGAAGGCATCCGCGACGGCCTTGCCGGGGCCCGCGTCGAATGCCTGCGCATCGACCTCGAGAGCGAGGACGACCGCAGCCGGGTGGCGGGCGAGGTGACGGACCGCTTCGGCCGGCTCGACATCCTGGTCAACAATGCCGGCTTCGTCGGCGACAGCCGGCTGACCGGCTGGGTCACCGATTTCGAGCGGCAGTCCATCGAGACCTGGCGCCGGGCGATCGAGGTCAACCTGACGGCGGCCTTCCACCTCAGCCAGTCGCTCAGCGGGCTGCTGCGCGCCTCCGGACACGGTTCGATCGTGAATGTCTCGTCGATCTACGGCAATGTCGGGCCGGACATGTCGCTCTACGACGGTACGGCCATGGGGAATCCGGCCGCCTATGCCGTCAGCAAGGGCGGCGTCGTGCAGATGACGCGCTGGCTCTCGACCGTTCTTGCGCCGCAGATCCGCGTCAACTGCGTGAGCCCCGGCGGCGTCGCGCGGGGCCAGCCGGCGCCCTTCGTCGAGCGCTACATCGCCCGCACGCCGCTCGGGCGCATGGGACGGGAGGACGACTTCATCGGCGCGGTCTGCTACTTTGCGAGCGATCTCTCGGCCTGGGTCACCGGCCAGAACCTCATGGTCGACGGCGGCTGGACGGCTTGGTGAGGAAGGACAGGGACATGGCTGCGACATCGGTTTTCGTGATCGCCGAGGCGGGCGTCAATCACAACGGGGACCCGGAACTTGCCTGCGAGCTTGTCCGGGCCGCGGCGAAGGCCGGCGCGGACGCCGTGAAATTCCAGACCTTCAAGGCGGAGAAGCTCGTCGCGCCCGGCACCGCCAAGGCGGCCTATCAGGAAAAGAACACCGGCTCGGGCGACCAGCTCGGCATGCTGCGCTCGCTTGAGCTTTCCGAGGAGAGCCACCGGCGGCTTTTCGCGCTCTGCGCGGAGTGCGGCATCGAGTTCATGTCGACGCCTTTCGACGAGGAGAGCGCCGATTTCCTCGTGTCGCTCGGCATGAAGCGCATCAAGGTCCCCTCCGGCGAGCTGACCAACCATCCCTTCCTCGCCTATCTCGCGGCGAAGCGGCTGCCGATCATCCTGTCGACCGGCATGGCGGATCTGGAGGAGATCGCCGAATCGGTCGATGTCATACGGCGGGCCTGGGCGCAGGCCGGCGAGACGCGTCCCGTCGAGGAACTGCTTTCGGTGCTGCATTGCACCTCCGATTACCCGGCGAAGCTTCAGGACGTGAATCTGCGCGCCATGCGCACCATCGCCGAGCGGCTGGCGCTGCCGGTCGGCTATTCGGACCATACGCAGGGCGTGCTCGTCTCGCTCGGCGCCGTGGCCATGGGCGCCTGCGTCATCGAAAAGCACTTCACGCTCGACAAGGATCTTTCGGGCCCGGACCACAAGGCCTCGCTCTCGCTGGAGGAATTGGGCGAGATGGTCGCGTCGATCCGCGCCATGGAGGTTGCGCTGGGATCGCCCGAAAAGTCCGCGACGGAAGCGGAACGGCCGGTCCGCGCCCTGGTGCGCAGGAGCGTCGTCGCCGTCCGCCCGATCGCCGCCGGCGACCCCCTGTCCAGGCAGAACGTCGCGCTCCTGCGGCCGGGCACGGGCATTCCGCCGTCCCGCTTCGGGGACGTGTTGGGACGGCGGGCCGCAAGGGACGTGCCGGCGGGCCAGGTGCTCGCCTGGGACGACATCGCGCCGTGAGGAAGGTGCTCTATCTCAGCGGGACACGCGCCGATTTCGGGCTGATGCGCCGGACCCTGAAGGCGATCGACGCGGATGCGCGCCTCGCGCTGGAGGTCGCCGTGACCGGCATGCACCTCCTGCCGGACTACGGCCTGACCGTCAACGAAATCGCCGCTAACGGCTTTGCCATTGCCGGCCGCATCGAAACGCCCGACAGCGCGGGCTCCGCGCGCCAGATGGCCGTGAACATCGCCCGGGTCATCGAGGGCATGGGCGAAATCATCGCCCGCAGCCGGCCCGACGTTCTCGTTCTCCTCGGCGACAGGGGAGAGATGCTGGCCGGCGCCATCGCGGCGACCCATGAAGACGTCGCGATCGTGCATATCCACGGCGGCGAGCGGTCCGGTACGGTCGATGAGCCCGTCCGCCATGCGATCTCCAAGCTCGCGCATTTCCATTTCACGTCGACGCAGGATGCCCGCCGGCGCCTGATCCGGATGGGCGAGCGGGAGGACCGGGTCTGGGTCGTCGGCGCGCCCGGCCTCGACGGGCTTTCGCAGGACGCGGTTCTGCCGCGCGCCGAGCTCCTCGCCTCGCTCCGCCTCGAACCCGCGCGGCCCGTCGCCCTGTTCGTCCATCATCCGGTCGTGCAGGATGCCGATGCGATGGCGCGGGAAACGCAGGCGATCCTTGCCGGCCTCTTCCAGAGCGGATGCCAGATCGTTGCCCTCGCGCCAAATTCGGATGCGGGCGGTAAGGATATGCGGGCGGCACTGCAGACGGTGTCGTCGCATCCGGATTTCCGTCTCGTCACCCATTTTCCCCGCAGCCAGTTCGTGTCCTGGATGGCGATCGCCGATCTCATGATCGGCAATTCCAGCGCCGGCATCATAGAGGCGGGCAGTTTCGGCACGCCCGTCGTCAATGTCGGTTCGCGGCAGAACCTGCGGGAACGCAATCCCAACGTGACCGATGTCGCCGAGGCGGACGAGGCCTTGCCGGGCGTCATCCGCGCCGTTCTGGCGCGCGGGCGGCTGGAGCCGCACAACGTCTACGGCGACGGTGCCGCCGCCCCGCGCATCGCGGCGCTCCTGGCGTCCGTGCCGCTCGATCCGGAAGCCCTGAGAAAGTTCAATGTCTACTGAGCGCATCCATCTCTTCGGGGCGGGCGGTCACGCGAAGGTCGTGATCGATGCATTGCGCGCCGCCCATGGCGACGGGGTCGAGGTGGCGGTCTTCGACGACGATCCGGCCCGCGTCGGCACCGCGATCGCGGGGGTGACGGTCGAGCCTGCTGCCTCCCTTGCGCCGGGAGAGCGGTTTCATGTGGCGATCGGAACGAATGCGGTGCGAAGCCGCCGCTTCGCCGAAATCGCGCAGGATGGCGCCCGGCCCCTGACGATCGTTCACCCGAAGGGCTCGGTATCGCCGTCGGCCGCGGTTGGCGAGGGCGCGTTCGTCGCCGCCTTCGCCGTGCTCGGGCCGGACAGCACCGTGGGAACGGGCACCATCGTCAATCACGGTGCCATCGTCGATCACGATTGCGTCGCGGGCCAGTTTTGTCATATTGCGCCGCGGGCGGTCCTCGGCGGCGGCGTGACGATCGGCGACAGGGTGATGGTCGGCGCGGGCGCCGTGATCCTGCCCGGCCTGACACTCGCTTGCGATGTGGTGGTCGGGGCCGGGGCCGTGGTAACGAAGTCGATCACGCGCGCCGGCATCTTCGTCGGCACGCCCGCGCGGGAAGTGAACAGGGGCTAAGGTGGCAGAAGTCGAAAAACTGATCGTTTCGCGAAAGGCCACCCTCCGGGAGGCGATGAGCCGGCTGGAACAGGCCGGCCTCGGCATCCTCCTCCTCGTGTCGGACGAGGGAGGCCTCGACCGCACCGTCACGGACGGCGACATTCGCCGGCTCATCCTGGCTGGGCACGGGCTGGACGAGACGCTTGGCGCCCTGCCGGAGGCGAAATGCATCACGGCGCCCGTCGGCGCCACGCGCCGCGCGGCGCTGGAGCTGATGAACCGCCACGGCATCAGCCACCTGCCGCTCATCGATGCAGACGGCAGGGTGACGGAGCTCCTGCTGCGCCGCGACATCGACGAGCAGGTCCTGCTGTCGACGCCGCATATCGGCGATGCCGAGCGGGAGTTCGTCGAGCAGGCTTTCCTCACCAACTGGATCGCGCCGCTCGGCCCCAATGTCGATGCCTTCGAGACGGAGCTGTGCGCTTTCGTCGGCTCGGCGCACGGGGCCGCCGTTTCCTCGGGCACGGCGGCCATCCATCTCGGCCTGCGCCTTCTCGGCGTCGGGCCCGGCGACCGGGTCTTCTGCTCCACGCTGACCTTCGCCGCGAGCGCCAATCCCATCGTCTACCAGGGCGCCGAGCCGGTCTTCATCGATTCGGAGGCGTCGAGCTGGAACATGTGCCCGAGGGCGCTGGAGCGCGCCTTTTCCACGGCGGCCTCGGAAGGGTGGCGCCCGAAGGCGGTCATCGTCGTCAATCTCTACGGCCAGAGCGCCGACATGGACCCGATCCTCGATCTGTGCGCGGCCTACGGCGTGCCGGTCCTGGAAGACGCGGCCGAATCGCTCGGGGCGACATACAAGGGGCGCCAGAGCGGCACCTTCGGCAGGATCGGCGTCTTCTCCTTCAACGGCAATAAGATCATCACCACGTCGGGCGGCGGCATGCTGGTCTCCGACGACGAGGAGATCGTCGCGCGTGCCCGTTTCCTGGCCACCCAGGCCCGCGATCCCGCCCCGCACTATCAGCACAGCGAGATCGGCTACAACTACCGCATGAGCAACATCCTGGCCGGCGTCGGACGCGGCCAGCTGCGCGTTCTCGAATCGCGGGTCGCCACGCGGCGCGGGGTCTTCGAGCGCTATCGCGAGGGCCTTGCCGATACCGGCCTTCTGGAATGGATGCCGGAACCGGACTGGAGCTTCTCGAACCGCTGGCTGACCACGGCGGCCGTGTCGCCGGACGCCGCGTTCGGCAGCGGGGAGATCATCCGGCGGCTTGCCGGCGAGCTGATCGAGGCCCGCCCGGTCTGGAAGCCGATGCACCTCCAGCCCGTCTTTGCTGGCACGCGCTACTTCACGGCCGGGAACAGCTCGGTTTCCGACGACCTGTTCGAGCGCGGGATTTGCCTGCCGTCCGGTTCCAACATGTCGGAAGAGCAGCTGGACCGCGTCATTTCCACGCTGAAGTCCCTCCTGCGCTGATTTCTACTACGGCCCTGGCGGGGGGCGGCGCATTTGCGCAAATGCGCCGTGTCTGTTCAGCCGAAGGAGGCCTTCTGCTCTGGCGAGGTTTCCGCGCTGATCAGGCCGAAAAGCAGCTCTCGTGCCCGTGCTTCATCTTCCGCCTTGATCGCCTCTTCCAGATCGCGAAGCGAGGTGACCATGTCGTAGCGGGCAATGGCGGCGGAATCGGCCCTGAGGATCTTCGGGTGGCGGGTCGGCTGCGCGTTGTCGCGGTCGTAGAACAGCTCCTCGAAGAGCTTTTCGCCCGGCCGCTTGCCGATCACCTCTATGGCGATGCCACTGTCGGGATTCCTGGCGTTGCGGACCTGGAAACCGGCAAGCCGGATCATGTTCTCCGCCAGGTCGCCGATGCGCACGGGCTCGCCCATGTCGAGCAGGAAGACGTCGCCGCCGACGGACAGCGCGCCGGCCTGCACGATGAGCTCGGCCGCCTCCGGGATCGACATGAAATAGCGCGTCATGTCGGGATCGGTGACGGTGACGGGGCCGCCCTTGGCGATCTGCTGCTTGAAGAGCGGGACGACGGATCCGTTCGAGCCGATCACGTTGCCGAAGCGCACGGCGCAGAAGGTCTGCTTTTCGGCCTTCGCCTGGGCCTCGATCGCCATCTGCCGCACGATCAGCTCCGCCCAGCGCTTCGTCGCGCCCATGACGTTGGTGGGACGCACCGCCTTGTCGGAGGAGATCAGCACGAAGCTTTCGATCTTCTCGTCGGCGGCGGTGCGCGCCACGGTCAGAGTGCCGAAGACGTTGTTGTGGATGCCTTCCAGGACATTGGCCTCGACGAGCGGCACATGCTTGTGGGCGGCGGCGTGATAGAGCACCTGCACGCCGTGGGTACGGATGGCGCGCCGCACGAGGCCTGCGTCCGTCACCGAGCCCAGAACCGGAACGATCTCATGCTCCCCGGCGGCAAGCAGCTCCTGCTCGATCTTGTAGAGCGCGAACTCGCTCGCCTCGAGCAGAACAAGCTTCTTCGGCTTCCAGCGGATGATGAGGCGGCAGAGCTCCGAACCGATCGAGCCGCCGGCGCCCGTCACCATGACGATCTTGCCGGTGAGCGCCTGGTTGAGGAGCCCCTTGTCGGCGGGAACGAAGGAGCGGCCGAGCAGTTCGTCGAGCTCGATCTCGCGGATCTGGTTGACGATGTACTTGCCGTCCACGAGGTCGGATATGTCGGGAAGGGTGCGCACGCGCACGCCCAGTCCCGTCACCCGGGCGATCACGGCCTGCCGGGTGCTCGCGGGAATGGAGGACATGCTGAGCACGATCTCCTTGATCCCGTAGCGGTCGATCAGGCCCGGCAGATCGCTCGAGGGGAAGACCCTGTAGCCGGCGATGTCGCGGCCGTGATTGGCCGGATCGTCGTCGATGAGCCCCATGACGAAGCGGTTGCCGTGGCCCTTCAGGGCGCGGGCCAGCTGGGCCGCGGTGGGGCCTGCGCCATAGATGAAGATCGGTTCCTCGTCCCGCCGCATGCCGGTGCCCACGTTCAGGATCCACTTCGCGGCGAAGCGGATGCCGCCGATGAGCAGCGTCCCGAGGACGAAGTAGAGGAACGGCACAGAGCGCGGCACGATACCCTGTCCCGCCATTTCCATCAGGAAGATGATGATCACCCAGCTCATCGTGGCGATCAGCATGGCCCGCAGGATCGTCCAGATCGCCGCTTCCGTCAGGTAGCGGATGACGGACCGGTAGAGGCCGAGCCGGATGAAGACCGGGATCGCCACCGCTGCGGCCAGAACGGCCAGGACCAGTCGTTCGCTCGTCAGTTCGGGCATCCACTGGGCAAGCCGGATGGCATAGCTCGCCCACAGGGCCACCATCAGGGCCGCGATGTCGATGCCGATCATAAGGGCGCGCTTCCACAGGCGCGGAATCTCGATCAGGCGCTCGCGGATGTCCCGCACGATACGGTGATCGGTTAAGTTGGTGCCTGTCATCGTCTTATGCACGCTCCAAATAGCTGTACTCCACGCGATTTTCCGATGCGGAGCGGATCAATGCGACACGCCTGCTGCGCCGGTCACTTTTATGGCGGTCATGAACAGGATGCGCAAATCGAATGAGAAGCTTTGCCTCTTCAGGTATTCCTCGTCCAGTGCCACTTTTTCAGGCAGGGTCAGCTCATCCCGCCCGTTCACCTGCGCCCAGCCGGTCAGGCCCGGCAGGAGCCGGTGCACGTTCCGCTCCGTGCGCGCCGCAATCAGGTCGTCCTGGTTGAACAGGGCGGGACGTGGGCCGACCAGGCTCATCTCGCCCTTGAGGATGCACCAGAGCTGCGGCAGCTCGTCCAGGCTGGTCTTGCGCAGGAAGCCGCCGATCGGCGTCAGGTGACTGGCGGCGTCGGCCAGCAGGTGCGTCGCCACCACGGGCGCGTCGGTCCGCATGGTCCGGAACTTCGGCATCGGGAACAGGCGGTTGTCGCGCCCGACGCGGTCCGACCAGTAGAGGACCGGTCCTCTGGACGTCGCACGCACCGCGAACGCGATAACCGCCATGGGAATGGCGAGCAGGACGAGAGCCACGCCTGCGACGACGACATCGAATGCACGCTTCAACGACATGGGGGATCCGGTTCGGGGTTTCCTGCTGGCGGCTTATGTTCGTTTTCCGGCTTCCATATGGCAGTTTGCCGCTGCCTGCTAGTGCGCGTTGTCCCCGGCGGGATAAATCCGCATGCCTTCCAGGGGGATCGATCCCGCCCTGGAAGCCTCGGGGCGCAAAGGCGGCTGCCCGCCTAGCATTTTCCGCGCCGCAACGGCAAGCGGAGGCCGATTTGCCCGGCTCCTTGCTGCCTGCCGCATGGACTGCTTCCTTCCGCCGTGGCATAGGGCGCGCGACACGACGAGGCATTTCCTTCCATGATCCGCATCGAGAACATCAGCAAGTCCAACAGCCACCGCATTCTCTATATCGAGGCCTCCGCCGCGCTCAATCGCGGCGAGAAGATCGGCCTTGTGGGACCGAACGGGGCGGGCAAGACGACGCTCTTCCGGATGATCACGGGTGAGGAGCAGCCCGACGAGGGCCAGGTCTCCGTCGAGAGGAACGTCACCGTCGGCTATTTCAGCCAGGATGTCGGCGAGATGGAAGGGCGCAGCGCCGTCACCGAGGTGATGGACGGGGCGGGGCCGGTGAGCGCCGTGGCGGCGGAGCTGCGCGAACTGGAGGCGGCGATGGTCGACCCGGACCGGGCGGGCGAGATGGATGCGATCATCGAGCGCTACGGCGAGGTGCAGGGACGCTACGAGGAGCTCGATGGCTACGGGCTGGAGAGCCGGGCGCGCGAGGTGCTGGCGGGGCTCGGCTTCAGCCAGGAGATGATGGATGGGGATGTCGGCAAGCTCTCCGGCGGCTGGAAGATGCGCGTGGCGCTCGCCCGCATCCTGCTGATGCGGCCGGACGTCATGCTGCTCGACGAGCCGAGCAACCATCTCGACCTCGAGAGCCTGATCTGGCTGGAGCAGTTCCTGAAGGGCTATGACGGAGCGCTCCTGATGACCTCGCACGACCGCGAGTTCATGAACCGCATCGTCACCAAGATCATCGAGATCGATGCCGGCGCGCTCACCACCTATTCCGGCGACTACGGCTTCTACGAGCAGCAGCGTGCCCAGAACGAGAAGCAGCAGCAGGCGCAGTTCGAGCGCCAGCAGGCGATGCTCGCCAAGGAGATCAGGTTCATCGAGCGCTTCAAGGCGCGCGCCTCGCATGCCGCGCAGGTGCAGAGCCGGGTGAAGAAGCTGGAGAAGATCGACCGCGTCGAGCCGCCCCGCCGGCGCCAGTCGGTGATGTTCGAGTTCCAGCCGGCGCCGCGCTCCGGCGAGGACGTCGTCAGCCTCAGGAACGTCGACAAGGCCTACGGCAGCCGGTCGATCTACCGGGATTTCAGCTTCCTGATCCGCCGCAGGGAGCGCTGGTGCGTGATGGGCGTCAACGGCGCCGGCAAGTCGACGTTGCTGAAGCTCGTCGCCGGTGCCGAAAACCCGGACGCAGGCAGCGTGACGATCGGGGCGAGCGTCAAGGTCGGCTATTTCGCGCAGCATGCAATGGATCTTCTCGACGGCGACCTCACGGTCTTCGAATGGCTGGAGCGGGAATTTCCGCGCGCCGGGCAGGGGCCGCTGAGGACGCTCGCCGGCTGCTTCGGCTTTTCCGGCGATGACGTGGAGAAGAAGTGCCGGGTGCTTTCCGGCGGCGAGAAGGCGCGGCTCGTCATGGCCGCGATGCTGTTCGATCCGCCGAACCTCCTGATCCTCGACGAGCCGACGAACCATCTCGACCTCGACACGAAGGAGATGCTGATCAGGGCGCTGTCGGATTACGAGGGCACCATGCTCTTCGTCTCGCACGACCGCCATTTCCTCGGCGCGCTGTCGAACCGGGTTCTGGAGCTCAACGGCGACGACATCCACCGGTATCCGGGCGGTTACACCGAATACGTCGCCCAGACGGGCCACGAGGCGCCCGGCCTGCACGGCTGACCCGCCGGCGATCGTCCAGCCTGCCGCAGGCGATGGGTGGCGCGCGTTTCCGCGTGAAGGCCTGCCGGCGGCCGGCTTCAGGCCCTTGCGAGATACTGTTCGTCCGTCACCTTCTCAAGCCAGGTCACCGCCGAGCCGTTCTCCGATTCGGCGATGGCCACATGGGTCATGGCCGTCTCGTCCGTCGCGCCGTGCCAGTGCTTTTCGCCGGGCGGGAACCAGACGACGTCGCCGGGGCGGATTTCCTCGATCGGCCCGCCCTCGCGCTGCGCCCAGCCGAGGCCGGCGGTGACGATGAGGAGCTGGCCGAGGGGATGGGTGTGCCAGGCGGTGCGGGCGCCGGGCTCGAAGGTGACGATCGCGCCTCCGGCGCGGCCCGGTGCCTGCGCCTTGAAGGGCGTGTCGAGCCGCACATGGCCGGTGAAATAGTCCGCCGGGCCGGGTGTCGAGGGGCTGGTGCCGTTGCGCTTGATGTCCATGTCCGTCTCCTGGTTCGCGAAGCGGCCATACCGCTGGCGAAGCCGCCGCAGAGGATTTATGAGGACGGCGAAGGTTTTCAAGGCGGGAAGAGGATGGGCAAGCGAATCGGGATCGTCGGCGGCGGGCCGGCCGGGCTGATGGCGGCAGAGGTTCTGTCGGCGCGCGGCCATGCGGTGACGGTGCTGGAAGCCATGCCGACCATCGGCCGGAAGTTCCTGCTCGCCGGCAAATCGGGCCTCAACATCACCCATTCGGAGCCCTATGCGCGTTTCTCCGCCCGTTTCGGCGCCGCGAACGGCCGGCTGCGCGCGGCGCTCGATGCCTTCCCGCCGGACGGCGTGCGGGCCTGGGCCCTGGCACTCGGCACGGAAACCTTCGTCGGCACGTCGGGCCGCGTATTCCCGGCCGTGATGAAGGCCTCGCCCCTGCTGCGCGCCTGGCGGGCACGGCTGGAAGGGCAGGGCGTCGCCATTCGCGTGCGCCACCGCTGGAAGGGCTTCGCGCCGGAGGGGCTGCTTGTCGGGATGCCGGACGGCGAGGTCGTGATGGGCTTCGACGCCGTCCTGCTGGCGCTTGGCGGGGCGAGCTGGCCGCGGCTCGGTTCGGACGCCGCATGGGTCGGAATTCTTGCGGACAAGGGTGTCGGGATTGCGCCCTTCCGTCCGGCGAACTGCGGCTTCGACGTGGCTTGGTCGGCCTTCTTCGCGGAAAAATTCGCCGGGGCGCCGGTCAAGGGAGTTGCTGCGCGATCGCGCGCCGGTACGCTTCCCGGCGAGTTCGTGATCTCGAAGACCGGTGTCGAAGGCAGCTTGATCTACGCCCATGCCGCCGTACTGCGCGATGCGCTGGAGGAGGCGCACGGGGCGACGCTGGCGCTCGATCTCGCGCCGGGCCGGACGGCCGAACGGCTCGCCGGAGACCTTGCGAGGCAGGGCGGCAAGGCGAGCTTCTCCACCCGCTTGCGGAAGGGGGCGAGGCTCGACGGCGTCAAGGCGGCGCTGCTGCGCGAATGCGTGCCCGACGTTGCGGGCCTTTCACCGGCGGCGCTGGCGGCGGCGATCAAGGCCCTGCCGCTCCGCCTCGTCCGGCCGCGGCCGATCGCCGAGGCGATCTCGTCGGCCGGCGGCATCCGCTTCGACGCCATCGACGAGGCCTATATGCTGAAGGCGCTGCCGGGCATCTTCGTCGCCGGCGAGATGATCGACTGGGAGGCGCCCACCGGCGGCTACCTGCTGACGGCCTGTTTCGCGACGGGACGCGCGGCCGCACACGGCATGGATAGCTGGCTATCCAATTAGATTCCGGCGAACCGGATTTTCCCCGGGCCTAGACCCGCTTCGGCGCATGGCTGAGGCCGGCGGCGGCCTCCTTCAGGCAGGAAAGATAGCGGTCGCGGTTGGCAAGGCCGTCGTCGCGCGGGGTGACGAGGCAGAGCGTCGCGGCCGCGTGCCCCTCGTCCATGACCGGCACGGCGAAGCAATGGGTAAAGCTGTCGACGATGCTGTCGAAAGTGAAGAAGCCTTCGCGCTCCGCCTGGCGCGCCTCGGCAAGGAAGGCCTGCGGGTCGAGCCATTCGCCGTCCGGCAGGCGAAAATCCTGCGGCGGGATGAAGTCGAGGATCTCCGCATCCGTCATGTGCGCGACGAGCAGGCGGCCGGAAGCCGTCCACGGGATCGGCACGGACTGGCCGACATCCGTGGAGATGCGGAAGGGCCGGGCGCCCTCGCGCATGCGCACGACCGTGTATTTGTTGCCGTCCAGCATGCAGAACTGCGCCGTCTCGCGCGTCTCGCCGGCAAGACGCTCCAGCGTCGCCTCGCATTCCCGGGTGAAGTCGAAATGGTTCTCGTAGGCCGCGCCGAGGAAATAGAGCTTGCGGCCGAGATAGACGCGGCCTTCGCCCCCGGTGAATTCCAGGATGCCGTTGCGCAGCAGGAGGTTCACCAGCTCGTAGACCGATGAGCGGGGCGCGCCGATCTGCGCGGCGATCTCGTTCGGTTTGAGGGCCTGCCGCTTCCGGCGCAGGAAATCGAGGATCTCGAAGGCGCGGTCGAGCCCCCGGGCGCGCTTGCCGCCTGCTTCATCGGGAATTGCATCCATTCTCGTCGGTCCTGCCTTTGCGGCCTCTGTCAATCCAGACATTTCCAGGCGTCGCGGACGAATTTCCCGCGGCCCTCTTGCGGGCGAAGATCATGTTGTCCAATATAAAGATCATATGTACAATATAATAGACACAACGGATGGCAAGCCGTTTCGGCCGATCGCTCCCAAGCAATGAAGAAAGGAAGACACCATGATCCAGCGTTATCAGAAGGGTTCGCGCATGAGCCAGGCCGTCAGCCACGGCGGGCTCGTCTACATCGCCGGCCAGGTCGCGGAAAACCGCAAGGCCGGCATCGAGGACCAGACGCGCGACGTGCTCGGCAAGATCGACGCCCTTCTGAAGGAAGCCGGCACGGACCGCTCCAGGCTGCTCGCCGTCAACGTGTTCCTCCCGGCGATCGTCGATTTCGACGCGATGAACGGCGTCTACGATGCCTGGATCGATCCGGAAAATCCGCCGGCCCGCGCCTGCGTGGAGGCCCGCCTCGCCGATCCGGACCTGCGCGTCGAGATGACGGCCGTCGCCGCTCTTTGAGGGCAGCCCCAGGGAGAGGTCCGCACGCCGTGCTTCGGCCGCGTGCCGGCGGACTTGCATTCCTGCAAGAATCGCCGGTCCGCACCCGTCAGGCGGGATCATGCGTGAACGGCCGCGCCGCCACCGGACCCCTTCAGGACCCGCCCCTTGGCATTTTCGACGCACTGGATGTCGCGAACCGGAGGGATTCCTTGCAAGAGCCGGCGTAGCTTCTCGCCATTGCAGGGGCTTGCGCAGGCGCAGGCAGCCTGAAATATGCGCCAGGCTGCAAATGCGGCCGCATGAGAAGGGGATCGCCGATGCTTGCCCGCAGCATCGGCCGAACGCGAGATTGAAACCGATGAAAAGCCACGTCCTGACCGTCACCTGCAAATCGACCCGCGGCATCGTCGCTGCGATCACCGGCTACCTCGCCGAAATGGGGTGTTACATCTCCGACTCGTCGCAGTTCGACGACCTCGAGACGGGCCTCTTCTTCATGCGGCTGACCTTCCTTTCCCAGGAAGGCGTGT
>NZ_JBJIEP010000040.1:0-22353 GCF_046557955.1 Shinella agrisoli
ATGCTTCTCCCCAAACGAATGCCGAAACTATCTCATCAACGCAGGATACGCTTCAACATGAGAGCATCAGACTCTAAAACATGGGCGAGCGGCTCCGCTATTTGCTCCAATGTCCGAGACTCTCGCGCCGAAGCAGCACTTGAAGGCGTCGATATCCGAAGCGGCGACGTTCATGCGCCAACGCCTTCATACGCTCGCGAAGGCCCTGATCGTCGTCGCGTCTCGCTTCGTAACGGATCGTCATCCGGCAAAAACCGATGACTTTACACGCCCGCCGTTCGCTCATCCGATGTTCATCAGATACGCGACAACTCGCCGCTTGGCTGCGGGCGTCAGCATCGCATCCGCCAGAAGCCGCTTCAGCTTCGTGTTCTCATCCTCCAGCGTCTTCAGCCGCTTCGCTTCGGACACGTCCATGCCGCCGAATTTGGCTTTCCATTTGTAGATGCTGGCATCGCTGACACCGTGCTTGCGGCACAGCGCCGAGACCGGCGTGCCCGCCTCGTGCTCCTTCAGAATGCCGATAATCTGTTCGTCCGTGAAACGCCTGCGCTTCACTCCCTGGTCCTCTCAATGGCCAGAGCTTACTTCAAAATGGATTATTTCATTGGGGCAAGGTCACAAGATGACCGCCGCTCTGCTCGACAGACTCACCCACCATTGTGAGATCGTGGAAACCGGGAATGAATCCTGGCGCTTCAAAAACCGCTCTCAAAGCTAAAGCCGGAAAGACAAACAACTCGCGCCGCAGGCCCTTGCGCTAAATGAAAAGCTCCAGGCCTACGCGCGCTAAACCCCACGCAACTAGAAGGAGGCGTTTTGGAAACCGATAAGGGGTCCCGTTTCTATGCTGATTGACATCCGTAGCCTTTGGTGATGCGGTGCGATGCACTTATCCCGCAAAGACGCTGTGGAGTCCCGTGAGATTTCAAGGACGTCAGATGTTCTCCGGAAGATAGATATCGAAGGGTAGGAAGGTCTGCCCGGGGACCGCCGTCTTGGGTTTGGACATGGCTGTGATCATCAATGCGACGAGCTCTCTGCAAAGTGCCGGTAGCGGGGTATGAATGGCCATGGTCACGATGTCTTGAGACAGGGCGTTTCTCGACTCGGGCGTCAGTTCGTTGACGACTAACTGCAGTTTCCTGGGAAAACCCTCTTCTCTAATTGCGGAGATCGCCCCTTCCATTCCTCCGCCCGCAATGTAGAGGCCGACAAGGTCGGGATGCTCGTTGAGCAGGTTGACGGTGGTCTCGTGGGTGATCTCGCTGGTCTCGAGATTGACGAACGTGTCGAGGACCTCGAAACCAGGGGCGTGTTCCCGGAGGTAGGATTGGAAGCCGACTTCGCGCAATTCGTGCCCTGTGAAGCGGTGACTGCCAACGAAGATCGCGACCTTTCCAGGGGACTTGGCGCCCCTTGCGATCATCCAGGCGGCGGTCCGCCCGGCTTTACGGTTGTTCAGGCCAACATAGCCGTCGCGAATCCCCGATGCGATGTCCGATAGCAACGAGAAGACGGGAATGCCCTTCCTCTTGATCTCATCGACGGTGATGGAAAGGCCCGCGTAATCCGGAGACACGACGGCGACGGCATCGCTCATCTGTGCGGTCCGATAGAGCGTTTCGACGATGGCGGACTGGGTCTGCATTTCGGCGAAAGCAATCTGGGGTATGAGGCGGGCGGTGCGATTGTTGTTGCAGGCGACTTTCAGCTCCTGCGCGAATGCTTGGTAGAAATGTTGCTGCGGGCGCTGGAGCACGAAGCCCAGCCTATATTGCGGCAGGTCCTGGAAGACGCGCTGGCGCAAGAGGCCGATGGCGTGATAGCCGATCGCATTGGCGGCGTCGTAGACGCGTCGCGCCGTTTCCTCGCGCACGCGATGGCGGCCGTTGAGGACGCGGTCAACGGTGGCGACGCTCACGCCCGCGGCCCGGGCGAGGTCCGAAATGGTCGGCCGCGTTGCCAATCTTGCCTCTCTGTCTTGTGGTGGAAAGGAGGCATGGGCCGGATGCGCCGGCCCATGCCTTCCGGCGTGCGAGAAACCTCAGATGATCAGTTCAGCCCCGCCTCCATCACGCGGAACTTCACCTTGTCGAGGTTCGACGTGTCGATGATCGCCGGACCGGTCACGATGTCGGCATCCGGGAGCATGCCGTAGTCGAGATAGGTCCGCGTGATGACCGTCGGCAGATAGCCCTGCAGGTACATTAGCTGATCGACGCCGGCCACCGCTTCGCCCGAACCGATGGCGCCGAGCAGGGCCGTGGAGACATCGAAGGAGACATTGGTGATCGACTTGCTGAGGTTCTCGCGGCGCTCGACATCCAGCAGGGTCTCGAAACAGAACGGCCCCGCATTCATGCAGAAGACGGCGTCGGTGTCGGGATTGGCCAGGAAATAGTTCGAGAGCGAGGCGGCCGTCTGCGAGACGTCCGACCCAATAGCCAGCACCTCCGTCTTGGCGCCTGCCTTGGCGAGCGTATCGGTGAAGCCCTTGGCCATGGCTTCGAGGCCGACATGACCGGGCGCATGGTTCGGCACGATGCCGTGCTTCGGTTTGGGGTTGACCTTCAGCACCTGCTCGGCCGCCGCGACGCCCGACTGGTAGAGGTCGGCGCCGATGCCGATGAGATAGGGCAGCCGCTCGGATTTGGGGGCCGGGTCGAGCGTGTTGATCGCGATGACAGGAATGCCGGCTTCTTTGGCCTTCTCGACCGTCGGACGCATGGCGGTCGGGTCCGTCGCCGTGATCACCAGCATGTCGGGCTTTTCGGTGATGGCGGTTTCCATGCGGTTGATCGTGGTCTCGACCGAGAACTTGTCGTCCTGTGTCCACTTGATCTCAAGACAATTGTCTTGCGCGCCCTGTTCGGCACCCCGCTTCACGGTGGCCCAGACCGGATCAGCCACGGCATGGGTCGCATAGTAGATAAGATAGGGTTTCCTGCCTTCGCAGCGATCCTGCGCGAGGGCGCCGGTCGCGGCAAGGCAGCCTGCCAGTGCGGTGCCCGCGATGAGCGCGGACGTCTTCAACGAATTGACCATGATCTCTCTCCTCCCTGGTCGCTTCAAACCGCGAGCCGGACGCCGGCCCGCATACCCGTATTGATGAGATTGGCAAGCTCGGCCTCGGAGATATCCTCCTTGGCAGCCGTCTCGGCCACCTTACCGTGGTAGAGCACCGTGAACCGGTCGCAGACCTCGTAGGCATGAGCGATATTGTGGGTGATCAGCACGACGGCGACGCCCTGGCGCCTGGCCTCTTGCACATAGGACAGCACCTTCGCAGTTTCCTTCAGGCTGAGCGCGGCCGTCGGCTCGTCGAGGATGAGTAGCTTCGACTGGAAGTGCACGGCCCTGGCGATGGCGATGGACTGGCGCTCGCCGCCGGAAAGGCGTGCCACCGTCAGGTCGACGTCCGTGATGTGGATGCCGAGCTGGGACAACGACTTGCGGGCGATCTCGCGCATTTCCCGCTTCTTCAGCACCAGCAAGCCGGGAAGCCTGACCGCGACCTCTTCCTCGCGGCCGAGGAAGAAATTGCGGTAGATGCTCATGAGCGGAATGATGCCGAGGTCTTGGTAGACGACGGAAATGCCCTTCGCCATGGCCGTGCGTGGACTGTCGAGCACGGTTTCCTCGCCGTTCCAGACGATCTGGCCGGACGTCGGCTGGTGCACGCCGGCAAAGACCTTGATGAGGGTAGACTTGCCGGCGCCGTTGTCGCCGAGAAGGCCGAGGACCTCGCCGGGGCGGACGTCCATGTTGATGCCGCGCAGCGAATGGACACGGCCGAAGGATTTGGAGATATCACGCAGTTCCAGAAGCGGTGTTTCGTTGGAAACCGGCATATTACACCCCATTCCTAATTCTGACGCGTTGATTGACCACGGCGGCGACGATGAGCAGGAGGCCGATGCCCGCCTGGTACCAGTAGGCGGAGATGCCCATGAGGAGCAGGCCCTGTTGAATCATGGCGATGATAAGGACCCCGAGACAGGCGCCGACGATGCTGCCGTATCCTCCGTTCAGCGACGCGCCGCCGACGACGACGGCAAGAACGGCTTCGAGCTCCATGCCCTGGCCGCGCAGCGCATCGACGCTGGAGAAGCGGGCGACGGAGACGAAGCCGGCAAGGCAGGCCATCATGGAGGTGAGGGCAAAGGCGATGACCTGCACCTTCTCGGCCGGAACGCCCATCCCGCGCGCCGCTTCCGCCGAGCCGCCGGCTGCGAAGAGCCAGTTGCCGAAGCGCGTCGAGGTGAGGACGAAGGCAAAGATGGCGACGAGGCCGATGAACCAGAAGAACGGCCCGGGAATGCCGAGGAACATGAAGTCGAAGGCGCGCAGGAACGGGTCCGGTGCCTGAAGGCGGATGGGAAAGCCCTGTGTGATGGCCAGCAGCACGCCACGATAGAACATCAACCCGCCGAGCGTGATGATCAGCGAGTGGATCCCGAGCCGCGTGACGAGCAGCCCGTGGATGGTGCCGATACAGAGCCCGATCACTAGGATCATCGGCAGGACGAGCGGGGAGGGGACGCCGGCATTAATCGCCAGGATGACGAGGCCGGCGGAAAGGCCGTAGACCGAGCCGACGGAAAGGTCGAACTGGCCGGCGATCATCAGCGTCGCCACGCCCACCGCGATGATGCCGAGCGTCGCCGAACTTAAAAGAAGGTTGGAAGCCACCCGGTCCGAGAAGAAATGCGGTGCGAAGACCGAGAAGAAAAGGTAGACACTGGCGGCGGCGATGACCACGCCGGATTCGGGCCGCAACATCAGCTTGTCGAAGAAGGATTTTTCCGGACGCTTGGCCGAGATTGCGGCGCCATCCTTCTCGTTTGCAGCCGTGGGAATGGCGTTGGTTTGCACGGTGAAAGCTCCTCCATCATCTGTGCATGAGCCGCATCGCTCAAATGCGTCAAAATGTCTCCTCTAATGAGACATTCAGTTCAGGCTTGTATTTCGTCAATCTGAAATTTCATGGCGGAGGGATTTCCTATCAAGGATGAGGGTTCTTGCCGTGGCATCGGCCCGGCGCTATGCAGAAATGAGCTGTTTTGAGGCGAATGGAGAGACTGTGCCATGCGGCGCGTGCCGATCAAGGATATAATCAGTGCCACCGGCCTCTCGCGGGCGACGATCGATCGGGCGCTCAACGGACGCGGGAACATTCATCCCAAGACGCAGAAGGCGATCGAGGAGGCGATGATCCGGCTCGGCAGCGTGCCGGAGGCCCTGACGCCCCGCACAACCGCGGGCGAAGAGATCGACATCATCTATCGCCTGGGCAAGGGACTTGCGGAGCAGTTCGCGACGACCGCCGCCCGCGGCAAGCTCGGCCTCAACCTCCTCGACATGAACCAGAAGTCGGATGACGAGGTTTATGAGGCCGTCGAGCGGGCGTGCCGGAATCCGGAACGCCCGCTGATCCTGACGGCCAAGCGTAGCCCGCATCTGCATGCCCTATTGCTGCGCGCGCGGCGTGAGGGCAAGCGGATCGTGGCGCTCGTCTCGGATCTGCCGGTCGATACGCGTGATGCCTTCATCGGGATAGACAATCGTATGGCCGGCCAGACGGCTGCCTTCATGATCGGCAACCTGCTCCGCGAACGGCCCGCGCCGGTCGTCGGCGTCGTTCTCGGTGACCATGCTTTCACCTGCCACGAGGACCGCGAGATCGGTTTCCGTTCGAACCTCAGGGCCTTCTTCCCGTCGGTCCGGCTGACTGATGCGGTCAAGGGTGAGGACTCGCCGGAACAGACGAAAGCGGCGGTCGGCCGCCTTCTTGCGGAAAATCCCGACATCGCCGCGATCTATAATGTGGGTGGCGGCAATCAGGGCATGGTCTCCGCGCTGCAGGAGGCGGGGCTTTGCGGCAACGTGTTCGTCATGACGCATGAGGCCAATTGCGTGACGGTGCCGCTCATGCGCGACGACGCCATTCACCTTGTCATCTCCCAGCACCCGGAGGACCTTCTCGGCAAGGCCATCAAGGCGGCGCGGAACGAATTGACCGTGGACGAGGCAAGCCTTGCCGACTTCGCGCTCTATACGAAGTTTAACCTGCCGCTCTATTCGACGCTTTCCGCCTGAGGGTCCAGTGCAAGCATGCGCTGCTGGAAGCTCCGGCCACGCGCGGCTTGGCGCGCGGCGTGGACCCGGTAGGCCGCCTTCATCCGCCTGAATCCCGTAAAGCCGAGCGCGCTCGCAAGACGCTGCACCGCCGATGGCGGCACGTCGCATTGCCGAGCGAGGGAGAGCGCGGTGGCGAGGGCGACTTCTGCCGGATTCTCGAACGTCCAGTGGGCGAGGGCAGTCAGCTTGCCCGGCAGACGGAGGCGTCCGGCGACGATCTCGGCCTTGATATGTTCGATGCTCTGCGGATCGATTCCCACCTCCCTGACCGCGCGGAATTCCCGGCCGTGCTCGCCGCACTGCGGTGTCCATCATGACGATAATGATGCATTTGATGTAAAGCGCGTCAATATGAGGCATTCTATCTTGCGCGATATGCCTCATTGTGATGTTGATAAAACGCAATGGCTGGTCGCGTCGGCGTTCGTCGCGACCTTCGCTCCACCATCGGGATGAGACAATGGACGATCTGCAATTCGGCAAGCGCGACAAGCGCGGCCACTGGAAGCCGAACGAACCGCTCACCAATCCGCCCGTCTTCGTGTTTCCACCGCAGCCGGTCGCCTTCCTGAAATGGTTGCCGAGCTACTTCCTGCCGTGGAACGTAGTGTTCATGGCCTCGGCCGCGGCCTTCTGGTATTTCCTGACGCCGGACATGGAGACGATGAAGACGCTCGCGCCGGGCTGGATCCTTGCGATCCTGGCCCGCAACATCCTTGCCGTCTTCCTGTTCTACGGTGCGTTCGAGCTGCTGCTCTACATCAAGCGCCGCCAGGCTGGCCGCTTCAAGTACAACCCCGTCTTTCCGGGCGATACGAAGAGCGATGTCTTCTGGTTCAAGTCCCAGAACATCGACAATATGATCCGCAGCTTCGGTTCCGGCGTTCCCATCTGGACGGCCTTCGAAGTCGGCATGCTATGGGCCTTCGCCAACGGCTATGCGCCCATGGCGGAATTCGCCACCAGCCCCTGGTGGCTCGCCGCCATCGTGCTTCTGACGCCGGCTTTCCACGAGCTGCATTTCTATCTGGTGCACCGCGCGATCCACTCGCCGGTCCTCTATAAATATATTCACTCTGTCCACCACAATTCGATAAACCCGAGCCCCTGGTCTTCGCTCTCCATGCACCCGGTCGAGCATCTGCTTTACTTCTCCGGCGTGCTGGTCCATCTCTTCATCCATTCCCATCCGCTCGTCGCCCTCTACCATCTGCACCTTGCCGGCTTCGGCGCGGTCGTCGGCCATGTCGGCTTCGACAAGATCGAGACGGGCGAGGAGAGCGCGGTCGATACGCATGCCTTCGCCCACTACCTCCACCACAAGTATTTCGAGGTGAACTACGCCGACGGGCTGATCCCGCTCGACCGCTGGTTCGGCACCTGGCACGACGGCACCAGGGCCGGCGATGAGGCCATGGATGCGCGCTGGAAGAGGAAGATGCAGCGCATGAAGGCCAAGAAATCCGCACAGGAGGGAAACCAGGCATGACCCGCGTTTTGACCGTCGCCGATCTCAGGGCCCTCAAGGGCGTCCGCCAGATCCTCACTATGCATGTCGACAGCGCCGCCGAAGCCGCGGCGGCGAGCGAGGTGGGTATCGAGATGTTCACCAGCGAGGTCGACGCCGAGTTGCCGAAGCTACGTGCCGCGGCGCCCAACGTGTTCATTCAGGCGGGCCACGCACAGGGCGTGATCTATGACGAGGCAAGCGCCATCCGCGAGGGATTCCGCGCGATGGAGCTGGGGGCGAGCTGTCTCTATTTCGCGGGCTCCCTTCGCCTCGTGGAGGCCATGGCGAAGGAGGGCATTCCCGTCAGCGGCCATGTCGGCCTCGTGCCGCGCTGGTCGACCTGGACGAACTACCGTTCGGTCGGCAAGACGCCGGAGGAGGCCGCCGCCATCTACCGCAAGGTCAAGGACTACGAGCAGGCCGGCGCCTTTGCCGTGGAGATGGAGGTCGTCCCCGTCGCGATCGCCGACTGGATCACCCGCTCGACCCCGCTGCTCACCCTCGGCATGGGCTGCGGCGCGGTCTGCGATGCGCAATATCTCTTCTCCTGCGATGTGCTCGGCACAGGCACCAGCCGCATGCCGCGCCACGGCAAGCGCTACGCCGACCTTGCCTTAGAGGAGGCGCGCCTGCAACGCCTGCGCGTCGAAGCCTTTCGCGCCTTCGCCGAAGACGTTCGCACGGGCGGCTATCCTGAAAAGCAGCACGAGGTTCACGTGGGTGAGGATATCTTGACGGACGCGAAGGCGCTGGTCGGCTAGGCGCGTGCCCGGTTGGCCCGCGGTTCGACTCTCATCAGCGCCTAAACAAAAGCAGGGCTTTTGATCCCTCTGTTCACGTCGGGCCGAGGCTCAGCGTGCCGGAGGTGCCGGCGAGCTGAAGGTATTTGCGGATCCGCGGGTCGATGCGCGGGTCGTTCATCCTGTAGGAGCCGCAGGCGCCAATCTGTTCCCTGAGATCGACCGCGCGGCCGAGATATTTCCAGGCGATCGGCGATGCGAACGGTTGCCGGTAGACGTGCGAGGTGACGCCGAATGTCAGGCCGGTGAGGATGTCGAGCCGTTTGCGGTAGGACGGGAACAGGATGGATTCGACGATGGTGTCGGCGGATAGCGTCTCGAATTCCAGAAGGAAGATGCAGTTTCCCAAAAAGCTCGCCATGCCCTCGTATTTCAGGATCTCCTGCGGGTCCTCCGTCGGCCTCGTCCTTTCGATGGTCTTGCTGCAGATCTTGCCCTCCTGCTCGTAGAGATAGACCAGCGACCGTGTCACCGAACCCGGATCGTACGGCACCAGGAAGTGCATGTGGTAATATCCGAGCATCCCCCGCATGCGCTTCAGGTCGCCGGGAAAGGCCCGGTCCATCAACTGGTTCAAACGGTCACGCCCGGACACGCGCTTCAGCCTCGTGGGCGAGCCGATCTCCAGGGCGGGGTCCATGAGCTCGTCGATGTCCACGCCGAAGCCGGCGGCGATGCGCTGCAGGTTGTGATGGGAGGGGCGGACCTTGCCGGTCAGGTATCTGTCGAACTGCTGCCGGTTGAAGCCGAACGTGCGGCAGACTTCCGATACGGAGCGATAGTGCGCACAAAGTTTGCGGAGCTTTTCCGAAAAATCGTTTTCCACTGCGACATTTCCTTGCGCTCTTTTGCGCAGGTTCGCTGATAATGGCGTAAAGTCAATGAAAATTGCGGCATTGCCGCGCAATCGGCCCGTTCATAGGCTCCCCATCGGACATCTGCTCGACAACGACAACAGGGGAACGAGGAGACCGACAATGAGACAGCGTACTTCCATCACACGGCGGGGCTTCCTCGGCGCATCGGCCGCCACCGGCGCACTGCTGATGCTCGGCGCGAATGCGCGTGCCGAAACCCCGAAGCGGGGCGGCCGCATGGTCATCGCCACCCGCGAGGGATCGACGACGGACTCCACCGACCCCGGGCTCCTGACCAACGCCTACCAATGGTATCTCGCCTACGCGTTTACCAGCACCCTGACCGAGATCCTGCCCGACGGCTCCGTCGGGCCTGCCCTTGCCGAGAGCTGGGACAGCCAGGATGCACGGACGTGGAAATTCGCGCTGCGCAAGGGCGTGACGTTCCACAGCGGCAGGGCGCTGACCGCGGACGACGTCGTCGCATCGATCGATCACCACCGGAAGGCGGATTCCACGTCGTTCGTGGCGCCCATCGCCAAGCAGATCGCCGATATCAAGGCCGACGGCCCGAACGCCGTGGTCATCACGCTCTCGCAGCCGAATGCGGACCTGCCGGCGAGTTTCAACACCCCCGGCTTCACCATCTATCCGGCGGCGAGCGGTGGCGGCATGGACTGGCAGTCGCGCGACGGTACCGGCGGCTATCTGCTCAGGGAGCATGAGCCCGGCGTCCGCTCGTTCCTCGTGCGCAATCCCGACTACTGGCGCAGCGACCGCGCATTCGCGGACGAGGTCGAGCTGCTGTGCATCCCGGACGCGACGGCCCGCATCAATGCGCTCGTCACCGGGCAGGTGAACGCCATCGATGAAGTCGATCTCAAGACCGTCGCGCTCCTCCAGCGGCAATCCGGCATCGTGGTGGAGGAGACGACGGGGCCGCTGCACTACTCCTTCCCGATGCGCACGGATGTCGGACCGTTCGACAACGTGGATGTCAGGCGCGCGGTGAAGCATGCGATCAACCGGCAGGAGATGCTCGACAAGATCCTGCTCGGCCACGGCACGATCGGAAACGACACCCCCATCGGTCCATCCTATCGGTACCAGGACACGAGCCTTGCCCAGAACGCCTACGATCCCGACAAGGCGAAGTTCCATCTGAAGAAGGCGGGCCTGTCGAGCCTCGATGTCGATCTCAGCACCTCGGAAGCGGCCTTCGCGGGCGCGACCGATGCGGCGGTGCTTTTCGCCGAGCACGCCCGCGCGGCCTCGATCAACATCAATGTCGTGCGCGAGCCGGGCGACGGCTACTGGGACAATATCTGGCTGAAAAAGCCGTTCTGCGCCGCCTACTGGGGCGGCTATCCCACGGAAAGCGAGATGTTCGCCATCGGCTATGCGCCGGGAGCGCCGTGGAACGACACGTTCTGGACCCAGCCGGAATTCGAGAAGCTCCGGCTTGCCGCCGCAGCCGAGCTCGACGACGGCAAGCGAAGGGCGATGTACAGCCAGATGCAGGCCATCGTCCGGGACGAGGGCGGGGCACTGGTCTTCGCCTTCGCGAATGCGGTTTCGGCGCGCAACCAGTCGATCGCGCACGGACCCATCGCTTCGAATACGGGCTTCGATGGCGGCCGGATCGCCGAACGGTGGTGGATGGTTTGACCGTCCGCCTCCGGCAATGCATGGAAACTCGAATTCGGATCATGGCATGAGCTACGGCATCTATATCGGAAAGAACCACACGGCTGATGGCATCGCCTATCTGGCCGGCTATGGCGACGAACCGTCCAGCCATTGGCTCGACGTGGTGGAACGGCGCAGCCATCCCGAAGGGGCGACGATAAAGGTGGGGGTCACGCCGCAGGCCGACCTGCCCGGCATCATGAGCGAAATACCGCAGGCGCGAGAGACCGCGCGGCACATCCGGGTCAACTACAGCTACTACAAGGGCACGCCCGCGCCGCTGACCAATGGCGGCCTGAACGAGCATGGCGTCGCGGTGCGGGACATCTGGTCGCCCTCCCGTCCGGAGCTCGTGGCGATGACGCCGAGGGACCAGACAGGCCCCAACTACAGCGATCTCGCCCGCATCGTGCTCGAGCGGGCGAGGAGCGCCGCCGAGGGCGTGAGGATCATGGCCGAGATCATGGCGCGGTACGGCCATAGCACCTATGGCGGCAATTCCCACATCATCGCCGATTCCACGGAGGCCTGGGTCGTCATCCAGTTCGCGGGCGGGCAGGGGCTATGGGCAGCGGAACGGCTCGGGGACGATTCCATCCGGGCATCCCGGCCGGGCTACATAGAGGACATTCCGATCGGCCAACCGGATTCGCCCGATTTCCTCTATTCGCCCAATCTCGTCGATTTCGCTGTGTCGCAGGGTTGGTTCGACCCGGCGGCGGGCGAGGCCTTCAACGTCAACAGGATCTACGGCGACGGACAGGGCAGATGGGACGGCGTTCGCTGGATCGAGGACGAGATGAAGGCACGCGCCCGGCGGCCCGGGAAGATCACGATCGAGGATGTCATCTGGGCCGTGAGAACGGAACGGCTGACGGGGGATACGGCGGGCTACGGACAGGTCGTGCCGCTCCTCGATACGGCCTATGCGGAACTGCGGACGGTATGGCACACGCAGATCGGCGCCGTCGCGGCACCTTTCGTTCCGGTGTTCATGGGCGTGAGCGAGGTTCCCGCAGAGTTCAGGCTGCATCGCTACCTCACCGAAGGAGAGGCGGAGCGGTTCCTGGACGACCATTTTTCGGATGAGAAGGTCTCCATCGTCCCGCAAGGCATCGAGGCCACGCGATCGGCGACATATGTGTTCAAGCGCCTCCTCAACCTGGTCTTCCAGCACAGCGAGCAGTTCCTGCCGGAAGTCACGGCGTTCTGGGAAGCCTGCGAAAGCAGGCTGCTGGCGGCGACCGCCGATGTCCTGCGCACGGCGCGGCTCCTGCTCGATGCGGGCGAGCCCGCACTGGCGGCGCGGTGGCTGACCTATTTCACAAGCACCGAGCTCGTCAAAGCCCTCGATTCGGCGGAGCAGCTTGCGGCGGCGCTGGACATCCGCACCCGTGCGCTCCACGGTATCGGCTGCAGCACCAAGCCCGCCGCGCCGGAGCAGGTCTGGTGAGCGCCACGGCAGCGGCCGGCGGCCGCGCCGGCATGCCGGGCTGGAGGCCTCCATGCGCCTGATCCTGAAAACCATACTGGAGCGCATGGCGCTCGCCGTCCTCACCCTCTTCATCGTCTCGGTCCTGATCTTCTCCAGCGTGGCGCTGCTTCCCGGCGACTTCGCGAAAGCCGTGCTCGGCCAGTCGGCGACCCCGGAAACGGTGGCCGCATTCCAGAAGCAGGTCGGCCTCGACAGGTCCGCGACCGAGCGCTACGTCGCCTGGCTCGGCGGTGCGGTGAAGGGCGATTTCGGCAACTCGTTCTCCTCGCGTCCGGGCGCGGAAAGAAGCGTCGCGAGCATCATCAAGCCGCGGCTGTGGAATACGCTTGTGCTGGCGGGTCTGACGGCGGCGGTGGCGATACCGCTTGCGATCTCGCTGGGGATCGCCGCCGCGCTCTGGCGCAATTCCTGGTTCGACCGGTCCGTCAATGCCGGCACGCTGACGACGATCTCCGTGCCCGAATTCTTCGTGGCCTATGTGCTGATCCTTCTGCTTGCGGTCAAGTTTCCCTTGTTCCGGCCGCTGTCGACGGTGAGGCCGCAGATGGGGATCGCGGAAACGCTGGAGAATCTGGCTCTGCCGGTCATCACCCTGACGCTTGTCATCGTGGCGCACATGATGCGCATGACCCGCGCGGCCATCATCGGCGTGCTCGGCAGCCCCTATGTCGAGATGGCCAGGCTCAAGGGCGCTCCGCCCTTGCGGATCGTCCTGCGCCATGCCCTTCCGAATGCATTGGCCCCGATCGCCAATGTCGTCGCCTTCAACCTCGCCTATCTCATCGTCGGCACGGTGATCATCGAGGCCGTGTTCGTCTATCCCGGTATCGGGCAGGCCCTCGTGGACGCGGTCAGGACACGCGACGTGCCGGTCGTCCAGGCCTGCGCGCTTCTCTTCGCACTGACCTACATCCTCCTGAACCTGATCGCCGACCTTGTCGCGATCGCCACGAACCCAAGGCTCTTGCACCCCCGATGACGATGTTGCAGCAACCACCCGGACGCACGGACGCAAGGCCGGAAGCTTCGAGGATCGCCGCAATGCTCCGGCGCACCACACCGGCCGCCTGGTTCGGCTTCGCGATCATCGTCCTCTATGCCCTCATCGCGCTCTTTGCGCCGCTCATAGCACCCTAAGGCCAGGCTGAGGTCGTCTCCTCAGTGCCCTTCGATCCCTGGAGCGAGAAATTCCTGCTCGGAACCGACCAGCTCGGCCGCGACATCTTCTCGCGTATGATCTATGCCGCGCGCAACACGATCGCCATCTCGCTGGCCGCGACCGTGCTGACCTTCGCCATCGGGACGACGCTGGGGATCGTCTCCGCCGTTCTGGGCGGTATCGTCGACGTGGTGATGTCGCGGATCGTGGACGCCATCATGGCGCTGCCCCAGTTGATCGTCATCCTCGTCATGTTGTCGGTCGTCGGCTCCTCGGTCGTCAACCTCATCATCATCATCGGCATCGCCGACGCAACGAACGTGTTCAGGCTCTCGCGCTCGGTCGCGATGAATGTGGCGGTGATGGATTTCGTGGAGGATGCGAGGGCACGCGGCGATTCCCTCGTCTGGATCGTCTTCCACGAGGTTCTTCCGAATATCCTTTCCACGCTTGTCGCCGAGTTCGGCATGCGCTTCTGCTTCGTGGTCCTGACCATATCGGCGCTTTCCTTCCTCGGCCTCGGCATCCAGCCGCCGACGGCGGACTGGGGCTCGATGGTGCGCGAGAACGCGACGCTTATCTCCTACGGGGACGTGACGCCGCTTCTTCCCGCCGCGGCGATCGCCATCCTCGCCATCGGCGTCAACTTCGTCGTGGACTGGTTCCTTCACTATGCGAGCGGGCTGCGCGATGACCAATGAAGACGTTCTCCTCCGCATCAGCGATCTCAGGATCGAGGCCGAGACCGCCGATGGCTGGCAACCGATCGTCGACGGCGTATCGCTGACGCTCCGCAAGGGCGAGGTCCTCGGCGTCATCGGCGAATCCGGGGCGGGCAAGTCGACGATCGGCCTCGCCTCGATGGGCTTCACACGGCCGGGATGCCGGATCGCGGGCGGCAAGGTCGTCTTCGACGGGATCGACCTGCTGGAATTGCCGCCACGGCAGCTGCGGGCCATGCGCGGCACCCGTATCGCCTATGTCGCCCAGAGCGCCGCCCTGGCATTCAATCCGGCCCATCGCATCATGGATCAGATAATCGAGACGGCGGTTCTGGACATGGGCGTGCCTCGCAGGCAGGCAAGGCGGAACGCCCTCGACCTATTTCGCCAGTTGCAGCTGCCTGACGTCGAGCAGCTTGCCCGAAGATATCCGCATCAGGTCTCCGGCGGGCAATTGCAGCGCGCGATGACCGCGATGGCCATGGTGTGCCGGCCGGACCTGATCATCTTCGACGAACCGACCACCGCGCTCGACGTGACGATCCAGGTCGAGGTGCTCGCCGCAATCCGCAAGGCGGTTCAGGAACACGGAACGGCGGCGATCTACATCACGCACGATCTCGCCGTGGTCTCGCAGATGGCGGACCGCATCATGGTGCTGCGCCATGGCGCCGAGGTCGAAGAGGCGCCCACCCGCCAGATGCTCGCCGCACCCCGCAATGAGTATACGAAGTCGCTCTGGTCAGTGCGGCACCTGCACAAGCCCGCATCCCCGAGGGACGATGTCATCCTCGACATGCGAAATGTCGACGCGGCCTACGGTCGGTTCAAGGTTCTCGATGACATCACGCTGTCGGTGCCGCGGGGCCGGACCTTGGCCGTCGTCGGCGAGTCCGGATCGGGCAAGTCGACGCTCGCGCGCGTGGTCAGCGGCCTGCTGCGGCCGGCGAAAGGCGACGTTCTGTTCAAGGGCACGGCGCTGCCCCCGGTCGTGGAGAAGCGCAGCAGGGAACAGCTTCGCCAGATCCAGCTTGTCTACCAGTCGGCCGACACGGCGCTCAATCCGCGCCAGCGTGTCGGCGATCTCGTGGGAAGACGGCTGGAACTCTATTTCGGCATGAAGGGGCGGGAGAGGGAGCGCAGGATCGGTGAGCTGCTCGACCAGGTCGAGCTCGGCGCGAAATACACCGATCGCTTTCCGGCCGAATTGTCGGGCGGCCAGAAGCAGCGCGTCTCGATCGCGCGGGCGCTGGCCGCAAAGCCGGATTTGATGATCTGCGACGAGATCACCTCCGCTCTAGATCAGATCATCCAGGGGGAGATCTTGCAGCTCCTCATGCAGTTGCAGCGCGAAACCGGCATGACCTATCTGTTCATCACCCATGACATCGCCACCGTCCGGGCCATTGCCGACGAGGTCGTGGTGATGAACCGCGGCAGGATCGTCGAGCAAGGCCCGAAAGACAGCGTGCTGTCACCGCCCTATCCGCCCTATACCGACCGGCTCCTTGCCTCGGTGCCGGAGATCGACCCGGACTGGCTGACCCGCCTGCTGGCGCGTCGACAACGTCGTACGTCGGATGGATCGACACTACCGCAAGGGTAGCGGCTTGCCTCATGAACTTGGCGACGAGAAAGATGTAAGTGCGCTCTGAAGCGATAGCGGTGGCCGCTGCAGCTACGACTCCGCTCGCGCCCTTCAGCGTCGCTTAGGGATTCTTGGATTGTGTCGAGCAAGGACGTCCAGAATGTCCGCGACCGCCGCCCGGCTCACATTGAACTGGATCGGCATTCGGCTTTCGGGCTATTGCAACCACAATCCTTCCGAGGTTCTATCGCAGGATGGTGCGGAACGTCCGGATCGGATGGAGCCCGCAAACGTCCTCGAAGGCTATGCGCGCGATGCGCCGCACTTGGTCCGATCGTTCGAAGAGATTTCGTCAACTGACGTGTATGCCCATTTGGCGCACCTGCTGCCCGCGCAGCCCGCGACGTCGGCGCGGGTACGGGGCGCGATGCGGCCTGGTTCGCCGCGCAAGGACACTCGGTGCTTGCCTTCGAGCCAACGGACTATCTGCGCGCCACCGGTGTGGAGCTTCATCCTTCACCGCGAATAGCCTGGCTCAGCGATACGCGCTCGCGCATGCCCAATCTTGCGCGTCTTCTCGCAACGGACGGTCTTCTGATGATGATTCTGCGCCATGAACCGAACGAGCCGCGTGGACCGGGCGGAGACACGCGGCGCGAAGATGCGGAGAAGGTGGCGCGCGCGTCGGGGCTTCGTCTTGCCTTCTCACATGAGGGAGAGCCGTTGCATGCAAACCGTGCTCGCGGCGTGACGCTCACGAGGCTCGCCTTTGCGGCGGCTTAGGTCTGCTCGTGCCAGATCTGATTTGCGAGGCGAAGAGCTTCGGCTTCGTCAGGCGTTTGCAGGGATTTTTTTATCTGCTTGCCGTCCATGCTGTATCGCATGGACCAGTTTTTCGTGCCTGGGCGCTGGAAAAGAACGAATGGCTGCTTGGTACGCTGTAACATGAACCCGGTTTCCAATGGTGTTACTACGATAGCGCGACTGCGCTAAGACTGTGCTAACGGGCGTCCCGCACAAACCTCACCGGCATTGAAAAGCTTGAGTTTTTTCGAACACAAAAATGCGACTGGGATAGGACTGCGCTAGCTTATTTTCGTTAAATTATATATCAAGCAAAGACTGATAAATCAATGATGTCAGTTAGTTCGGTGGCGCACCCGACAGGATTCGAACCTGTGACCTTTGGAATCGGAATCCAACACTCTATCCAGCTGAGCTACGGGTGCTTGCCGCAAGGCGATGACTCGCCTGTCCGATGAGAGGGTTCTTAGCCTAGCTGCGGGCGGGCTTCAATCGGGAAAATGCGGAAAGGCGATCTCTTCCGGGTTGGGGCGGTTCCGATCGCCCTTAAATGAAGGAGCCGCCGGCGTCGTGCGGGCGGCTCCTATACATTTGGGATGGTCCGGCCGGATGAGGCGGTCGGTCAGGCGGTCTGCATGGCGCCGGGGCCGGGGATGGCCATTTCCGGGACCTTGCCGAGGATGATCATGCCGAGCACCTCGTCCTTGGTGACATCCTCGGTGCGGGCGTGGCCGACGACCTGGCCGTTCTTCATCACCGACACGCGGTCGGCGAGGTCGAAGACGTCGTGGATGTCGTGGCTGATCAGGAAGATGCCGATGCCTTCCTTCTTGAGCTGCTTGATGAGCTCGCCGACCTGCGCCGTCTCCTGGGGGCCGAGCGCGGCGGTCGGCTCGTCCATGATGAGGATGCGGGCGTTGAAGAGGATCGCCCTTGCGATCGCCACCGACTGGCGCTGGCCACCGGAGAGCGCCTTCACCGGCTCCTTGAAGCGCTGGAAGTTCGGATTGAGGCGGCCCATCACCTCGCGGGTCTTGGCCTCCATCGCCACGTCGTCGAGCGTGCCCCAGGGCGTCCTGAGCTCGCGGCCGAGATAGAGGTTGGCGGCCGCGTCGACGTTGTCGGCGACGGCGAGCGTCTGGTAGATCGTCTCGATGCCGTATTTCTTGGCGTCGCGCGGGTTGCTGATGTCGGCGGGCTCGCCGTTGATCAGGATCTCGCCGGCATCGCGCTTGTAGGCGCCGGAGAGGATCTTGATCAGCGTCGACTTGCCGGCGCCGTTGTGGCCGAGCAGGGCCACGACCTCGCCGGGATAGAGATCGACCGAGGCATTGTCCACGGCGTGGATGCCGCCGAAGGAGATGGAGATGTTCTTCATCTCCACGAGGGGCGTACGGGTGTCCGTCATTGGGTGGGCTCCTCTTACTTGGCGCGGGCGCGGTAGATCGTGTCGAGCCAGACGGCGACGACGAGGACCATGCCGACCACGATGCGCTGGAACGGCGTGTCGATGCCGACCAGCACCATGCCCGATTGCAGCGATTGCATGACGAGGGCGCCGAGCATGGCGCCCGCGATGGTGCCCATGCCGCCGGCGAGCGACGTGCCGCCGATCACGGCCGCGGCGATGGTGTAGAGCTCGTCGAGCTCGCCCTGCGCGTTGGTCGCGGCATTGAGGCGGGCGGTGGAGATGGCGGCGGCGATGGCGCAGAGCATGCCCATCAGCGCGAAGATCTTGACCGTCACCCAGCGCGTCTTGATGCCGGCGAGCTCCGCTGCCTCCGGGTTGCCGCCCAGCGCGAAGACGTAGCGGCCGAAGCGCAGGCGCGTCGAGATGAAGGTCATGACGATGCCGACGGCGATGGCGATCAGCACGGGAATGGCGATGCCGTGCGGGATGAACAGGCCGCCGTCGGGCCAGACGATGCCGTTGGCGTCCGCATAGCGGCGGGCGATGGCGACAGGCCAGGGATAGCTGTTGACGACCGCGACGGCGCCGAGCACCAGCGCGCAGCTGACGGCGACCAGAAAATATTCGGCCCACATGGGGCGCAGCGGGAAGCCGAAGCGCTTGCGCTGCTTGCGGGAATTGGCGATCGTCGCGACGATGGCGATGCAGGCGAGGATGCCGACGACCCAGCTCGCCGTGGCGCCGATCGAGCCCTCGGTGCCGCCGCCCATCAGGCGGAAGGTGGCGTCCATCGGGGCGACCGTGCGCCCGCTGGTGACGAACCAGGTGGCGCCGCGCCAGACGAGAAGGCCGCCGAGCGTGACGATGAAGGACGGCACGTTGAGGAAGGCGATGATCGAGCCGTGCAGCGCGCCGATCGCCGCGCCGAGGAGAAGGCCGGCGAGAAGCGTGACGATCCAGGTGGCCGGATGGTTGAAGCCCAGAAGCTGCGGCAGCAGCTCGGCCTGCAGCACGCCCATGATCATGCCGACGAAGCCGAGGATCGAACCGACCGAAAGATCGATGTTGCGCGTGACGATGACGAGCACCATGCCGGTCGCCATCACGGCGACGGAAGCGGTCTGGACGGAGAGGTTCCAGAGGTTGCGCGGCGTCAGGAAGAGACCGCCGGACAGGATGTTGAAGCCGATCCAGATGATCAGCAGCGCGCCGACCATGCCGAGCAGGCGCGTATCGATCTCGGTTGCGCGGAAGAAGCGCTTCACCGGATTCTCGCTCGCCGATCGCGCGCGATTGGCATGTGCGGTATTCGTGATGTCGGCCATGGTCTTGCCGTCCCCCTCACTCTGGTTGAACGTGTCGTTCGGGCGTGGTTCCGGGTTCAAGCGGATGGCACGGAAAACCGCCTCCCACTTGCCCCATCCCGCTTCGAGGATCTGTGCCGCTTCATCCTCCGCCCGCCGCCCACCTTGCGCAAGCGCCGCAACGGTTGACGTTGCGGCGCCCGGCAATGGTCAGGTCGGTTCCGGATGGTTCCAGCTCAGTTGCAGGCGGCGACCGAGCCGGCAGCAACGCCCTGGCATGCCGCTTCCTTGGAAATCCAGCCGGCGTCGATGACGACGTTCAGGTTGTCCTTGGTGATCGGCAGCGGCGCGAGGAAGACCGACTTCATCTCGACGCCCTTCGGGCCGCCGTTGAAGGTGGTCACGCCCTCGATCTCGTCCATGGTCTTGCCGCCGGCGAGCTCGGCCGCGATTTCCGCGGCGCGCTTGCCAAGCTCGCGCGAGTCCTTCCAGACGGAGACGGTCTGCGTGCCGAGCGCGACGCGGTTCAACGCGGCATGGTCGGCGTCCTGGCCGGAGACCGGGACGGAGCCGGCAAGGCCCTGCGCGGCAAGCGCGGCGATCGCGCCGCCCGCCGTGCCGTCGTTCGATGCGACGACCGCGTCGACCTTGTTGTCGTTCGCCGTCAGGAACTGCTCCATGTTCTTCTGGGCGTTTTCCGGCTTCCAGCCGTCGGTATAGGCCTCGCCGACATTCTTGATCTTGCCGGCGTCGATCGCTTCCTTCAGCACTTCCTGCTGGCCGGCGAAGAGGAAGTCGGCGTTCGGGTCGGCCGAGTTGCCCTTGATGAAGACGTAGTTGCCTTCCGGCTTCACCTTGAACACTTCGCGGGCCTGCATGCGGCCGACTTCCTTGTTGTCGAAGGTGATGTAGAAGGCGGCGGGATTCTCGATCAGGCGGTCGTAGCCGACGACCGGAATGCCTTCGGCGGCGGCCTTCTCGATGGCCGGGCCGATGGCGTCGCTATCCTGTGCCAGGACGATGAGGGCGTTGGCGCCCTGGGCGATCAGCGACTCGATGTCGGTCAGCTGCTTTGCGGCGGAGGACTGGGCGTCAGCCGAAATATACTTGTCGCCGGAGGCTTCGAGCGCAGCCTTGATGGCGGCTTCGTCGGTTTTCCAGCGCTCTTCCTGGAAATTCGACCAGGAAACGCCGACGACGAGGTCCTTGGCATGCGCCACGGAATTGAGGGAAACGATGATGGCAGCCCCTGCCATCAGCTTCAGAACGGACTTCATATTATCCTCCCAAGTGAACACCGGCCACCCGGACGAACCTCCCGTCCAATCAACGACCGGCCACGATAATACTGCCTCGATGCCCCTCCCGGCGACGCCGGGACTTTTTTCTCGACAGTCGAGAAAATAAATGTCAGAACTTTCCCAGGCTGTCAACACGGGGTTTGGAAAGGCCTTGAACGACGGCGTGACAGATGCTTTGGGAGGGGCATGTGTTGCAGCTTATGAAGGCGGAAGCGTGAGATGCTGGTGAAGTCGAGCACGGAGCTTGTGCGTCAGCAGAACAGCGCCCTCGTCCTCGCGTCGCTCCGCCGGCATGGGCCGCTCGCCCACACGGACATTTCCCATCATACCGGTCTTGCCTCGGCGACGGTCTCGGCCATTACCGCCGAGCTTGAAAAGGCCGAGGTGCTGGAGCGGCGCGAGCAGCAGGCTTCGGCTTCGCGCGGCCGGCCGCGCGTCATCTTCGGCCAGCGGCGCGGCGCCGGCTATCTCATCGCCGTGCGCATCTCCTCGGACATCGTGCAATATTCCCTGGCGGATTACGGCGGCACGCTCATCGACCGGTTCGAGGAGGCGCGCAACCATGCGGATAGCTCGACGCGGCCTTTTGCGGAAGGGTTCGCGGCCGCGCTCGACAAGCTCGTGAACCGTTCCCGGATCGGGCGGGAAGAGGTCCTGGTCGTCTCGATCAGCAGCAAGGGGCTTGTCGATCCCGTTTCCGCGCGGCTCGTCTGGTCGCCGGTCTTCGGGGCCGAGCAGGTGGATTTCGCGGCGCTGCTCCAGCCGCGCTGGCCGGCGAAGATCCTGCTTTCGAACGAAACGCTGCTTGTCGCCCATGCCATGGCGCTGCGCATGGAACGGGCGGGCACCGAAAACCTGCATGCGGTTGCCGCGCTCTCCCTCGGCCATAGCATCGGCCTCGGCATCGCGCGGTTCGACCGGTCAGGCGAGCTGTCGGTCACGGCGCCGAATTTCGGGCACATGCTGAATTCCTCGGACGGCAAGCTGTGCCGCTGCGGTTCGCGGGGCTGCATCGAGGCCTCCGCCGGTTTCTACGGCATCCTGCGCACGGCCTTCGAAGTGCCGCCGGATACGATTCCCGCCAAGTTCGTGCCGCTCGCCGAGATGGACAAGATCGCGCTTCGCGCCCGGCAGGGACACCGCATGTCGGAATACGCGTTCCGGCAGGCCGGCCTTGCGCTGGGGCAGGGGCTCTCGCGCATGGTGAGCCTCTACGAGAACATGCCGATCGCCATCACCGGCCCCGGCACGCGCTATTTCGACCTCATCCAGCGCGGCCTGGAGGAGGGGCTGGCGCAGTCGCAGCAGGTGCGGCTGTTCGGCGCGCCGCCGATCACCGTCGTGCCGGAGGAGGCGACGCTTGTGCTGGAAGGCCATCTCGACCGGGCGCTGGCGGAGATGGATCACGACATCATAGCGGCGAAGGCGGTCGGGGGTTAGGGTATACGCCTGGTCCGGCTCCAATTCGACCGCGATCCTCTCCTCCGTCATGCTCGGGCTTGTGTGGAAGAAGTGTGGTTTACTGGATGCACCGGCCGGGATGCGCATCCCGGCCGGTGCAGGCAGGCG
>NZ_JBJIEP010000041.1:0-20253 GCF_046557955.1 Shinella agrisoli
CTAGACTACCGCCTGACCGTGACGGAGCAGACCAGCAACTCGACGGCGACCGCAATCAAGGAGTTGCAGAACCTCGTGAGCCAGCAGGCAGGTGACATCAAGGTCGTGAGGGAGATACTTCAGCGGATCGAGGCGGGGCAGCAGGGAGGGGCGGAGCGCCGATAGCGTTGACCAGCTTTGACCGGGCGTCTGATTTCTTGCTCAATGCGTCGCCCGGGAGCGGGCATATTGCCCTGAAACATGAAGCGTAAGGCAGCGACTGCGGCCTCCTTCCGTCGGGAGAACCCGGGGCCGAAAGCTCTGCGTTCTTACCAGGCGGGGAGTCCTGATTCCGCTAATCCGACAACGCGTCCAGCCAAAATCCAGGTGACATAGGGCGCTATCCGGCGAAGTAAAGATGCCGGCTGGAACTTTTCCGTACTTCTCACATTACCCCCTTGCAAGCCGCCGTAGATGACGGCGCTCGAAGGGGATTACAGACATGACCAGGGATTTCGACTCCGGCGCTGCCAGGGCTGGCCTTCGTGCGTCCTTGAAGGCGGCGATCGCCTACGACGGTGTTTGCAATGGACATGACATCGATGTCACGCTCATGCCTGGGGCGATCATTCTGTCGGGCAGGGCGCCGGCAAAGGCCGCGCGGCGCGCGTTGCAGATCGTGCGAGAAGTCGCCGGCCGCGCACCGGTATGGGACAGGATCATCTGGATTCCCGATGACGGTTAGATTGCGCGGGAAAGACTTTCGGGCCAGCCTGATACGAAAGTAGATAGGTTCTATCCACCGCCCCGAAGGCGGCAGTTGCCGGATGAAAAAGCCCCGCGCTAAGGCGGGGCAATGAGCGACGCCTTAGCGCATCGCGGGAGAATCTGGGAGGTCTCCCGATCTTTCTACGACTTTGGTCTAGGTGGGAAGGGCTGATTCCGCCATTTCGGTACGGTTGGGCGGAATATTTAAAAAGCTGCTCCCTGGAAAACGCGGGTGCCAATCGGCTCAACTTTGCGCACATTCCTAATCGGCTCAATTTTGCGCCGATCCGTCCTCATCTTGGGCACTCCTTGAACGGAGATATCCCAGCCCGATCAACCAGTCTCGGGCAATGACCGAAAGCGCTTCCTCGCGCTTAATGCCCTGCTCCTCGGCAAAGCGGTCCAATGCGTCCTCAATGTCCGGCGCTAGCTTCATCTTCCCCTCCGTCCACTTAAAGTCGACAATCCGCTCTCAGCTCTCATGTACCATAACGCGTGACTTGCCGATTCCGGCGCCGCGACCGCGGCCTCCTTTCATCAATAGCCAGCCTTTCTCCAGCCAGCCGCCCGCGCCTCGTCTTCCGAGCAGAACCACCGTTCGCCGCGGCTGAAGGTGATGCGGGTGTCGTAGTAGTAGTATTGCCCTGGCACGTGATAGATGCGCTGGCCACCGTTGTAGGAGACGTTGCCCTTGATATTACAGCTGGGGTCGTAAACCTCTCGCGGAACGAGGGCATAGCCGCCTGTTGCCAGAAAGCTGGCGACCGAAGCACCGATGACGAGATAAGTGAAGTTGCTCATGCTGGCAGGATAACCGGCGGGCGTTTCCATTCGGTTTCTGCTTTACGTAAAGTTGCATTCGGCGTAGAAAACCCGCCGGTGTCGCGGCGCTTCACGTCCGACGCTCTTCGTTGTAACGGAGCGCCTGGCAAAGAGGCCCGCCCAGATGGCTGGGGGCCTTGCCGAGCGGGCCTCTCCGGCCGCATGCACCGCGGCGAACGAAATCTGCTCCGGCGCAAATGAACAGCAGATGAACGGGATAGGAAAGGCCGGCGGATCAGAGGAACGCGCTATCGGCGCTTGAACGCTGCGCTCATCGCAGCCGCCATCGCAATTCCCATTCCGATGCCAACCGGAACACCGACCGCTGCGCCTAACGAGGTGGACATGGCAACCGCCATGCTGATGCCAACGGCGGCGCCGATTACGATACCTGGAACGTTCATCTGGTTCTCCTTGGTGGCTCATTCATCGCCCTCGTTCCTTCCAAACATCGTTCTCCCTCGCGTGCACTGCTTTACGGATGGCTTGAGCAACCTCAGCCGCTGCGAGCCTTTTGTCCGGTTCTTGCCTCGACCGTCTGCCTGACAAGTTCCGGTACGGTGACAACGCCCGAGGCATAGAGATCAAACAGATACCGGGCCATCTGCGTGGCTTCCTCGCTTTGGCGCTCGATCTGCATCCTGGCGCGTACACGCTCGAAGGCCTCTTGAAGTACGTCGAGATCCTCCGGCTCCAGCAAACCCCATCCGGACATAGTGACGCGAACTCCTCAAACGCGGTCATCTGTCGTGCAGCTATGTCTCTTCATGCGTCGCGCGCAAGCAAAATCTTTATTGGTTGCCGTGATGCGGAACGGTGCAGGCAATTGCTCGTTGAAGCGTGGAAATCATGCATGGAGGATCGTGTGGCCAAATTCTACTTCAAGATTCAGGATCAAGATGGCGTTCTTCTGCCGGATCAGGCCTTCGAGTTTGAGACAGTCGACGAGGCGACCGAGCAGGCCAAAACCCTGTTGGCGGAGATGGCGCTCGACGGATTGCCGAGGGAGCCTGTCGACAGCATTTCTGTCGAGTTGCAAGATGAGACTTACAGGCCCCTTCTGACCGTCCGCCTCCTTATGGAGACGTTGCCGCACGGCCTCTCCTCCCAATTATCGCATACCCCATAAGCGGCGACGAAAAAGCCCACACGAAAGCGGCAAGGGAGGCGATGCCCTTGGCGAGAAGTCGCGGGAGATAGGGGAGGCACGCCGGCCGGGAACAATGCGAGGAAGGAGACGTTTGTGGACCGCGCGAGAGGCGCATTCATGATATTAGGGAGACTTCACAATGGGTCGCGGTATTCTTCTTTGGCTCCTGGGCATTCCTCTGCCGATCGTAATCCTGCTTATCCTGTTCATGCGCTAGGAGGCAGTGATGGCTGTTTACTCGACGAGCACTTCCGATATCGGCATCGAATCCAACGTTCCCGCCCTAGCGTGGGGGCCGGTCATCGGCGGAGCGACCGCGGCATCCGCGGCAAGCCTTATTCTGCTTCTTCTCGGTTCAGGCGTCGGACTGACGATGGTCTCGCCCTGGTCGGGCGAGAGCGCTTCGTTCGCGACGGTGGGCGTGACGGCCGCCATCTGGTTCGTCGTCGTCCAGTGGCTCTCCTCGGCGCTTGGCGGCTATCTCACCGGGCGGCTGCGCACGAAATGGGCCGGTGTGCGCACCGATGAGGTTTTCTTTCGCGATACCGCGCACGGCTTCCTGAGCTGGGCGCTTGCGACCGTCGTCGTGGCCGGGCTTGCCGGGTCGGGCTTTACCTCGCTGGTCGGAAGCGGCGTGCAGGCGGCGTCCTCTGTCGCGACGACGGCGACCGTGGGAGCCGCCACGGCCGCGACAGCCGCTGGCAGCGAATCCCCCGACCTTGCGACCGGATACTTCACGGATCTGCTTCTTCGCCCGCAGGACGCCGCGGCGAGGGCACAGTCGGATGACGCGGCGGCCACCGCAGAGGTCGCGCGCATCCTGATGCAGGGCGCAGCCAACGGTGAGGTTCCGGATGCCGATCGCGCCTATATCTCGACGATCGTCGCTTCCCGCGCCGGCATTTCCCAGGAGGAAGCCCGTACTCGTGTAGACCAGGTCCTGCAGCAGATCGAAGACGCTAAGAACGCAGCCCTTCAGGCCGCCGATGAGGCCCGGAAATCCGCGGCCACGGTCTCGTTGCTCGGTGCCCTGTCATTGCTGGTCGGTGCTTTCGTCGCTTCCGCTGCTGCCGCCCTCGGTGGCCGGCAACGGGACGATGAAGAGGCGGCCTTGGTTTCGCGGGAATAAGCACCCGCTTTAATTTCCGGCCTAAGGGGTCTGCCTATTTGGGGCTGCGTCGGCATTGCTTGCGCAGCCCCATCGTTTTAAGCCGTCGTGGCGATCGCAACCCTAAGCTCCCGTATCATATCGGCCGCATCGAGAAGCCCATGCGCCAAGAGCTGCGGCGGCAGACCAGCAATCTTTTTCGCGAAGTCGGCGATAATGGCCAGGCGTTCGTCCATCTTGTCCGGGATTGTGAGCGCAGTTTGCCGCATATCGCGGATCGTGACAGCTGCCCGCTCAAGGAGCCTTCGCGCCTCGAAGGGAGTCAGCTTCTCCGCCTGGGTCCCGGCGCGGTACAGTTCCGCCACGAAATCGGTTGTCAGGCTCATCGTTTCACCTCCAGCCTTTTACCGCCTTCCGCACGATAGCGCGATTTCAACTCCGAGCAAGTCGGCGCGACAAACACCCGTCGCGGTCGTAGGTATTCGCCTTTATGGCGAATATTGGGCTCATATTTTAGTATTGGTTGCGTAAAATTGCATTTGTGCAATCATGAACTATCCACTGAGTCGGAGGGATGGGAGCATGGGGCAGACGAGATCGATTTCCGGCAAAGACCACAGGTTGTCGGACGACGAGATGCAGGCCATTCGGCATCTGGTATGGATGCAGAAGTCACTCGGACCGAAGGACGGCATGATCCGCTATCTGGCGGAGATGATGATCGAGCAGATCCGATGTGGATCTGAAGCAGCGGTCGTCGGGGGCGCTCAGTTCGCCTTAGGGGACGACGCCTTGTCCGACGCCGGCGCCTCGATCTGATCGCGGGCATACTGGCGTAGCACCTGCAACGCCTCTGCCGGGCTGACGTCGAGCTTCTTCATGTGACGCGCTGCGTCCCTCATGTGCCGGACAAGATCACGGTCAATGTCATCGTCCGCGTCACGGGTCATGATCTCGCCCTCCCAAACGTTGGTGGCGTTATGTACCACCTTACGCAGGGTTAAGCTATCAGATATGTGCTTGAGGCTTTTTGGCCGTAAGTGGCGAGGATAATCAACGGGGGCGGATAAAGACGTCCGCTTCGGCTGCGGCCCTCAAGAAAGCCATTCGTGCCGCCTCGGGCTTCTTCTTGCCCTCCAGCACGGCCAGACACGTTTCCCGCGCTTCCGCGAGCGCCTCGCCGGTGTCTACCGGCCAGTCCTCCACCAGTGCCCGTGCCGCCTCGGCAGCGCTCGCTATGGTGCGGTACTGGCCCAGCCGCTGGGTTTCAAACGTGATCGGCTCTTCCCATCTTCCGTTGTCCATGCCGCACCTCCCGCGGATCATCCATAGAGCTTCAATATCTCGTCTACGGTCAATGGCGACGGAATCCACTCCACGAAATCAAACGGCTCGTCCGTGTCGTAGGCGGCCCAATAAGGCTCTTCGCCCTCATCAAGGTCGGCGCCCATTCTCCACCGGACCAGACGGACATCGCCATCATCGTCCTTGGCGGCGATCGGCGTTCCGTCGCGCGGTGCGGCAGAGGCGAGGTAGGTCACGGGCGCTCGCCTGAATGCCTCGACAAGGTCTGGATGGCCGCTCAACTCTGTTCTCCCTCGCTTTCGTTTCAGTCGGAGCCGGCCTCTACCGGCAAGAGGATAAGCCCGTCGTTCGGCAACGGTCTTTGCAGTGCTTTCGCCTCGTCCCACGGCGCATGCATCCATACGTCGCGTTCTTCATCGGTTGTCAGAATGACCGGCATGGCCTTCGGGTGGATCGGGTTTACCACGGCGTTCGCGTCGGTGGTCAGGAACCCGTACAGCTCGTGCTCGCCCGGCCGCGGGTTCTTCTGCGATCCGCGCTCCCCTCGCCAGGTCGTCCACATGCCGGCAAAGAAGGCCAGAGGTCGCTCTTCGTTCAGTGCAAACCACCGCTTCGTCTTCTTCGGCTTGGTGTCTTCCCACTCGCAAAACGTTGTCCACGGCACCAGGCAACGGTTCTCCGGCCCCAGCCAGCGCCGCCAGTGCGGCGATGAGACGTTGCGGATGTTCGTCACGCCGGTGTCCGGTTTACCCTTCGTCACAAAGGGCGGCGAGGGCATGCCCCATGTGAGCATGGCGAGCTCGCGCTCTCCATTGACATTCCGCACGACCGGCGCGGGGCGATCGGGGTAGATGTCTACCGACGGCTCAAGGTTGCCGATGTTCCCGCGCAACGCCCGTGTCACGGCGAGAATCATGTCTTGCGTGGTGCTGATGTTGTAGAGATTGCACATGTCGAAGCCCTAAAGACGTAGCTTCCTGATGGAGGCTTCCGTCTTGGCGTGGCACTCCATCGCGAGGAGGTGATGGTCGGCAAGCGACGCGAGCGCCGCGCAGACTTCGCCCTCGTCCCATCCAGCGTTGACAGCCCTCCAGACGAGCGACTGAAACTCGGCCTCAAGGTCTTCCTCGCATTCAAGAAGCGATCATCGGGACTGGTTTGATGGCGAGGTCCACTTATAGGCATGCCGGAAGGATAGGGCGCGCCTCCCCCGCCGGCAAGCCTATTTAAGCCGGCGATCCTAGCGCGGCACCTGTGCCACGATCCACGTATTGCTGCCCTTGTTGCCGCACTTCATGCAGCGCAATAGCGGGCGCAGGTCGGCGAGCTTTGTGGCCTCGCCGTGTCGTCGTTCCAATTCCCATCTGTCTACCCAGCCTTCGCGCTCGCAGTTCGAACAGTGTCCGCCCAGATCATACCATTGAGGTAATGCTTCGAACGTCGGACTATGCGGTGCAGCTCGGCGACCTGATGCACCATGACGCGCTGGAGAGCGTCACGCCCGCACACAGGCACGTTCTTGATGCAGATAGCCGCCTGCAAAAGGTGATCCGCGTCGTCATTCGCACGATCCGCCGCATCATTGATATGCTCCTGCAGAAGCATGAACACGTCCACGTCGTGATGGCCTCCGGCAACCACGATCCGGCATCGTCTGCATGGCTGCGCGAAATGCTCGCCGCGATGTACGAGAACGAGCCGCGCATCACGGTCGATAACTCGCCGATGCTCTACTATGCCTATGAGTGGGGCCAGACGCTTTTGCTCTATCACCACGGCCATCGTCGCGGCGTCCAAAACGTTGACGCCACGCTCGCCGGTATATTCCGCGAGCAGTACGGCCGGTCGAAATACGCCTACGCTCACGTCGGTCATCGGCATTCCGATGAAGGGCGCAAGTCCTCGCTCATGTACGTCGAGCAGCACGAAACGCTTGCCGCGCCGGATGCCTATGCGGCTGGTGGCGGCTGGCTGTCTGGTAGGTCAGCCAAGCGCATTACCTACCACAAGGAATGGGGCGAAGTCGGGCGCGACACCATGCGGCCAGAGATGGTTGCGGGGCGGTATGCGGCAGCCAACGACAACGTTCTGGACGGGCAGAGGAGGGTGGCATGAGTATTTGTGTTGTTGAACGCGGCCCGCAAGAGACCGGCACAGGAGATGAATTAAATCAGGTGATATCTGGCTTCATCGGAGTATCACTCACGACATTGCCGGCGTTCATTGTAATGCCACTCTGGGCGGCATTCATGACAAAGTATCGCATCACAGACGGAAATGGCCAAGACGATAATGTTGTGTGCATGGCTATATGCTTCTTAACCGGCATGGCTCTTTGGGCCGTCGTATTCGTGCTTTTCATAATCTAAAGCACCACCGCCTGCCGCCTACCAACCGGCAGGAACCACCACAAGAGGAGACTGATAATGTATGCAAGAGGTACTGACCTAGACGACTGGGCTGTAGAAGTACGAGTGCGCGGCCAGACAGTGCCGTCGCATATGCTTCGCGACAACACCCCAGCGCGCCACACCCACGCCGGTGCCATCAACCTGTTTGCGGCTGACTGCCACGCGGCAAGCCGCAAGGCCGGCTGGTACACCAACCCGACGACGGGCAAGCCGCTGGAGCGCAACGTGCCGGAAATGCTCTGCCTGATCCACAGCGAGATCAGCGAGGCCATGGAGGGCTACCGCAAGGGGCTGCGCGACGACAAGCTGCCGCATCGAAAGATGATTGAGGTAGAGCTTGCCGACGCAATGATCCGCATCGGCGACCTTGCCACCTTCCTTGGATGCGACCTGGGCGGAGCCATTGTCGAGAAGATGGCTTTCAACGCAACCCGCGAAGATCATAAGCTGGAAGCCCGCAAGGCTGCCGGCGGGAAGGCGTTTTGATGCGCGACCTTACCAGTAACGAACAAGCGGTAATCGACCATCTCGTAAAGGCTTGGAACGCCTTTCTGCTGCTTCCTTCTGAGCATGGTGATGACTTTGACGAGTTTCGGCACGGTATCCATCGCCTTCAGGAAAAGGTTCTAAGCAGGCCCGCGCGATCATCTGTGGTCAATGATAGTGCGGACCTCATCTACGACCCGCCGAGCGGATGGCTCTACGGCTTCCCCCGTCCTTACCGCCCGCTTGAGGACGAGACGCTAGAGGAGACCCTGGTGCGCGACGGCTATCCGGAAAAGTATGCCGAGATGGGCGCCAAGTACTGCCGGTTCTGGCGCGAGCGGGAGGCTGCGTGATGGTAGACGCCTACGACTATGGGAGCGGTGGGCTTTCGTCTGACGTTGCAACGACGACCTTCGGGCCCCTCACGAAGTACGTGGCCGCAAACGATAACGTGCCGCCCATTGCGGATGGCGACTGGGCGCGGCATGCGGATGCTACCGGATTCGTGCCCGTTGCCAGGCAACCGGCACGTCCCGCGTCCGCGGACAGCGGACAGTTTTGCGGCGACAATCCGTACATGGAGATGACTCCAGAGGAACGCTTGCCGCAGGGGCTAGCGCTGTTGGCGGCGCGGTCTGGCTATATCTACCTCGGATCGCCGTACAGCAAGTATGAGGCTGGCCATGATGCAGCAGCCAGAGTAGTCGCGGATGCAGCGGCTCGGCTTATGCGTTTCGGCATGGTGATCTATAGCCCGATCGCTCACGGGCATGCGGTCACGCTCGCGGGCGGGCTGCCCATCACATGGGACTTCTGGAAGAGGCAGTGCCGGCCGTTGGTGGACGGCGCGGCTGGCCTGATCGTGCTGACGATGGCTGGCTGGCAGGATTCTGTCGGGCTGCAATACGAGATCGAGGAATTCGTGCGCGCCGGCAAGCCGATCCTTCATGTGTCGCCACGCTGGTTGGTGGAGAACAACGTGGGGAGGGTGGGATGAAGATCACCCGCCGCCAACGAGACGCCCTGTCCTGGCTGAACGCCCGACACATCATCCATCCGCAACATTCGCAGTTCGCCACGGTCCATCTTGGCGTAAACACCGCGTCGCTGCTTCGCCGTCTCGTTCCTCTTGGACTTGTCTCGGTCACTCCGGGCGGCCCTGGCAGGAGGCAGTTCTTCGCCATTACGGAAAAGGGACGCGCCGCCCTACAGGAGGCAGCATGAAGCCCGGCGACAAGGTGATCTGCATCGACGACAAGGTTCCGCTGGCTGGCGGCGCTGTTGTGAAGGATGACAACCTCACCGAGGGCGAGGTCTACATTGTGCGATGGTATGGCGTGGAAACCCACTACACACTCGGCACCTATTACGGCGTGAAGCTGGAGGGCATCGACAGCAAGTTCGGGAACGTGTGGGCGTCGCCCGACTGCGCCTACAATGCCTCCCGCTTCCGTCCACTCGTAGAGCCCAAAACGCAACGGGAATTGGAGGTGGCGGAATGACGTGGAAGGCTTGGAGCGGCCACGGCAAGCAGCCTGCCGGGCAGGTGGATATCCGTCTTCGCAGCGGCAGGGAAATCAAGGACACGGCGGCACGCAAGTGGCTGTGGGGCCGTGCGGACAACGACAATAAGAATGGCGGCGAGATTGTCGCGTACCGGGAATTGATGGAGGCTGCTTGATGGACCTGAACCTACACGCCGACCAAAGCACGAGAATCCGGGAGGCGGCCGAATATGTGGCCGGCATCGCTGACAACCTGCGTAAGATCAATAACGGACCGGTGTTCGACTGCGACCGAGATAAGCTCGTTGAGGGTGTGAACATCTGGTTCAATCGGCTCGCTGAACTGCTTGGAAAGAAGGGAGAGGCTGCGTGACGAAGGAACAGGAGAAAGCCATTGCTGCGGCGGTGCGCGCAGCTATCGAGGAAATGGGACTGGCCGAATTCAAGAAGACGTCGTTCTTCATGTCGAACTGGAGGGGCGCATGACCAGTATGGTTGAGAAGGTGGCGAGGGCTATTGCGCTTGCGAACCGAGCGCCTGATAGTGACGACTGGCCTGTCTACATCAACGATGCCCGAGCCGCCATCGCCGCTATGGCCAACCCGACAGATGCGATGATTGACGCTGCTGCCGGTGAGTTCGTGCCGCCCGGTGATTTTATTCCAGGCTACAACGCGGCGATCGACGCCGCTCTTTTGGAGCAACAGGCATGAGCGAACCGCAGCTGACCGTCGCCTCCATTACCTTCGCCCCGACACAACTGGCCGCCCTCGGCGCAGCAATCGGGAAGGAGGTTCCGATGTTCTGGTATGACATACCCGACCGCGCTCCTCGTCCCGCCAACGACAACCTGCCCCGAGTCGTCGCCTTCACCGGTCTCGCCGGTAGCGGCAAGTCCACGGCGGCCGACTATCTCATCCGCCAGCACGGCTATGTGCGCGTGAAGTTCGCCGGGCCGTTGAAGGCAGCCATGGCTGCTATGGGCTTTTCGCAGGAGCAGATCGAAGGCAATCTGAAAGAGACGCCGTGCGCTTGGCTGAACTTCAAGACGCCGCGGTATGCGATGCAGACCCTCGGCACGGAGTGGGGGCGAAAGTGTATCGGCGAAGACTTCTGGGCGGAGCTATGGGTACACCACGCCAACAACGTGCTGGCAGCGGGCAAGCGCGTCGTCGTCGACGATTGCCGTTTCCCCAACGAAGCTGAAGCCGTCCGCAGCCTGGGGGGCGTCATCATCAAGTTAGAGGGCAGGGGCGGCATAGCGGGTTCACATGAGAGTGAGGCTGGCTGCGGCCAGGCGGACGCCATTGTTGAGAACGACGGGTGCGTCACGGGCTTGTACGCTGGCATCGAGGAAGTGATCAGGAGGGCGGCGTGAGGAACATCCCTGACGACATCGCCGACACGGCCGCATTGATCTGTGCATCCGTGGGCATAGCGGACAGCCACGCCCGCAAGGTCTTAGCGGCTGCCATTCTCGCAGAGCGTAAACGTTGCTCGGATGTGGCCGAGGGCTTCCGGCAGGCCCACGACACGGGATCTGGCTTCGACAGCCAACCCGCTAGAGCGACGGCGGAAGCAATCCGCGACGCCATTCTCACCTAACACCAAACCACCGCCCGTCACACGGCGGGGTTTTTCTTGACGGCCGCCCATTGCGTTCATATTTTGTTCCAATGGACAAACTGACCGAAATCGCCAACCGTATCCTGGAACGAGGCCGCGCGGGTAAAGAGGTGAGGCTAAAGGCTGACACCGCTCTGTTTGTCGGAATCCATCTGAAGACCGCAGCCGAAAAGCCAACATGCGATGATATTGCGCGCATGTTCTGCGCCGCCAGTTGCAAGAACATTTGCTATATGTGTCGCGGCAAGGCGAACGTCATCTGCGCGCGATATGGGTGCGGGTTGGATTGAACATACGAGGAACGGAAACCAGTAACGCCAGGCAAAAAATCGTAACACCCTTTAAAAAATTCAATGAGTTGCAATTAACAATCGGTTTACCAAATGTGGTGTCATTATGGCTGTCTTCAAATCGGGCACGCCTCGCGCAATTCCGGTGTGCTATGCGTCGCGCAGAATGCCCGCGAGCGCACCTGTCGCAAGGTTGCCCGCGCCGAATGGATGCGTGGATCTGGGAGAATTTTATGGCGAAAAATCCGAACCTTACGCTGACGGGTCCCGATCTGGCAGCGCTTCTGTGCAGCCGTGTCTGCCATGACGTGATCTCGCCCGTCGGCGCGATCAACAACGGCCTCGAACTGCTCGACGAGGGCGGCGCCGACGCGGAGGCGATGGACCTCATCCGCACGAGCGCGCTGAACGCCTCCGTCCGGCTGAAGTTCGCGCGGCTCGCGTTCGGCGCCTCGGGCTCGGTCGGCGCCTCGATCGACACGGGCGAGGCGGAAAAGGCCGCGCGCGACTTCGCCGCCGCGGAAAAGAAGACGGAAATCACCTGGACGGGGCCGCGCGCCATCGTCGCCAAGAACCGGGTCAAGCTGTTGCTCAACCTGTTCCTCATCGCCTACGGCGCCATCCCGCGCGGCGGTTCGATCGATGTGACGCTCGACAATCCGGAATTCGACGCGACCTTCAAGCTGTCGGTGAAGGGCCGCATGCTGCGCGTGCCGCCGAAGTTCACCGAGATCCTCTCCGGCACGCCGGAAGAGGCGGTCGATGCCCACTCCATCCAGCCCTATTACACGGTGCTGCTCGCCGAGGAAGCGGGCATGGAGCTCGACGTCACGGTGAACCCGGAAGAGATCGTCTTCACGGCCCGTACGGTCGCGGCTGCCGAGTGAGACAGGATGCGGTCCGTTAACCATGGCCGCTAACGCTTTGTTTGCCAGACGCCGGTAGAGTTGCATCCTGTATCGTTCCCGCTTGACGAGCGGGAGACCTAGGAGCAACCAATGCTGCGGTTGATGATTGCCGACAGTTCCGATGTCGTCCGTAAGGTCGGCAAGCGTATTCTTTCCGGTTTCGATTTCCTCGTGCTGGAAGCGTCGAGTTCGCTCGAAGCGCTGGTGCGTTGCGAGGCGGAACTGCCCAACATCCTCATCGTCGATTCCACCATGGACGGTGCGCTCGAACTGATCGGCAATATCCGCAACCTGCCGCAGGGCAAGTCGGTGCGCATCTATTACTGCGTGGTCGAGGCGGACCTGAAGAAGATGATGATGGGAAAGCGCGCCGGCGCGGACGATTTCCTGCTGAAGCCCTTCGACCGCAAGATCCTCACCCAGGTCTTCGGCAATCTCTCGATCGCCGCCTGATTTCGTCAAGGGCAAAGCCCCGTCAAAACCCCTCTTTCGTGATGGCCGGGCCTGTCCCGGCTATCCATGCCGCGTGCCGCCTGGATTCTCGGGGTAAGTGTAAAGCCCGGCGATGACGGCGTGCCGGAAGGCGAGGTTCTTCAAAAAGTTTCCAACCGGCAAAAGAAAACCCGCCGGCGAGCGGCGGGTCGGATCGTGAGCGGGGAGGGGCGCGGTCAGGCGCTTTCGAGGTAGTCGCCGTCGGGCTCGCGCAGCACGTAGCCGCGGCCCCAGACCGTCTCGATGTAGTTCGCGCCGCCGGCGGCATTCGCCAGCTTCTTGCGCAGCTTGCAGATGAAGACGTCGATGATCTTCAGTTCCGGCTCGTCCATGCCGCCATAGAGGTGGTTGAGGAACATTTCCTTGGTGAGCGTCGTGCCCTTGCGCAGCGAGAGCAGCTCGAGCATCTGGTATTCCTTGCCCGTCAGGTGCACGCGCTGGCCGCCGACCTCGACCGTCTTGGCATCGAGGTTGACGATGAGCTCGCCCGTCGCGATGACCGATTGGGCGTGGCCCTTGGAGCGGCGCACGATGGCGTGGATGCGGGCGACGAGCTCGTCCTTGTGGAAGGGCTTCGTCATGTAGTCGTCGGCGCCGAAGCCGAGGCCGCGCACCTTGTCCTCGATGCCGGCCATGCCGGAGAGGATGAGGATCGGCGTCTTGACCTTGGACAGGCGCAACGTGCGCAGAACCTCGTAACCCGACATGTCGGGCAGGTTCAGGTCGAGCAGGATGATGTCGTAATCGTACAACTTGCCCAGATCGACACCTTCCTCGCCGAGGTCGGTGGTGTACACGTTGAAACTTTCGGACTTCAGCATCAATTCGATGCTCTGCGCCGTCGCGCTGTCGTCCTCAATGAGTAGAACCCGCATATCTGTCCCCTTTTCCGCCGCTCAAGGTACCTGGCCCCCTACGCGATACGGATCCAGTCGTTGCCTGATTTGGAGGCTGCCACGAAATGGTTAACAAATCCTGATTCACTTTGGCAAGGTGTATCGATCTGTTAATTATTTTGGGCAGGCTCCTGATTTCATGCCATGAATCGGAAACGTGCTTTTTAAACTGTCTCTTTAAGAAACACCGTTAACCGACTCTTTCGACTCATCAATGCGACCCACCTGTTTTTTCGCGAACCGCATTTACTGAGCCTTAAATCATCATCCCTATGATTAACGATGCCCGTAAACGAAAGGTTACCAGCGGTAGGATTTCATTAATCTCGCCGAATTTTTTTACGGTTCGGCAGGGTTTGCCGGGTTACGGGTAGGAATGCCGGCCTCCGGCGTGCGGTGAAACGCCGCGCTTCGGGCGCCGATTTGGAATGCCGGGTGGATGCCCGCCACGTGTTTCGGCGGTCGTTCGCCCCAATGCCGGGGTCTCGCTATCCACGGGAGTATTGCGTATGAAGTCGCGTGAGAGCCTAGTTCGCCTGAAGGAATTCCAGGTGAAAGACAAGAGACGGCAACTGGCCCAGCTTCAGCTGATGATGTCCGAATTCGAGCGGATGTCGAAGGAGCTGGAGAGCCAGATCGCCATCGAGGAAAAGAAGTCCGGGATCACCGATCCCAACCACTTCGCCTATCCCACCTTCGCCAAGGCGGCGCGGCAGCGTTCGGACAACCTTCAGGTCTCCATCCGGGAGCTGAAGGTGCAGCAGGATGCCGCCGAGCTGGCGCTGGAAGAGGCGGAGGCGGAGTTCGCCAAGGCTTCGGCGCTGGAGGAGCGCGACAACGCGGTCCGGATGCGCGCCTGATCCGGTGCGTTCGAAGAACCCTCGCGAGCGGCCGGAAGACCGCTCACGAGGGCTCTTCGCGTTGCGCCTGTTTCCTCAGAGGTTGACGACGTCCTGCCAGTCCTTGTGGCGCATCGCCTGCGCCCGGAAGAAGGGGCAGAGCGGCATGATCTTCCAGCCGCCCTTGCGGGCCTCCTCCACGACATGTGCAGCGAGTGCCTGGCCGACACCCTTGCCGCGCAGGGCATCCGGTACGCCGGTGTGGTCGACGATCACGAGCTGCGGCGATGTGCGGGAATAGGTCATCTCCGCCTCGTGTCCCTCGATGATGGTGTGGTAGCGGCCCTTGGCGCCGTTTTCCTCATGCAGGATGTCCATGGCGATGCTCCTTGTCGTCCTTGTACCTGGCCATCCTTTCCTGTCGTGCTTCATCCCGCAAGGCGTTCGGATGTGAACGGTGTGTGCTGCATCGGAACGCCGCCGGTGCTATTGAATGCGCATCCGAACCGCGATGTGTCCGATGATCCTTGCCGTTCCCGTCCTTCTCATCGTCGCGGCGAAGACGAGCGGAATGGCCTCGGCCTTCACGCAGCCGGGCCTCTGGTTCTATGCCGCTTCCGCGATCATGACCGGCCTTCTGCAAATGAAACTGCGGCCGCATTGAGCGGCCGCAGCTTGGTCCTGATCCGGAATGAGGCTAGTGGCGGTACTGCTGGATGCGCGTGGTGCGCAGGCCGGCCAGGCCGTGGTCGTTGATGGAGGACTGCCAGGACAGGAATTCTTCGACCGTCAGCGTATAGCGCTCGCAGGCTTCTTCGAGGCTCAAGAGGCCTCCGCGCACGGCGGCGACGACTTCTGCCTTCCGGCGAATCACCCAGCGCCGCGTGTTGGCCGGCGGCAGATCGGCGATCGTCAGGGGGCTGCCATCGGGGCCGATGACGTATTTAACGCGGGGTCGTATCAGATCGGTCATTGGACTCTCTACATAAACTCAAGACCATATCCCGGGACTGTAGCCCGCCACATTTAAGATTTGCCTAAGCGCATACTAACAATTTTCTAATCTTTTGAGCGGCTTCGCCAATGCTGCCGGCACGCGCGACCCTCCGGTTCCCCTTAGTTGGCCGCCTTTTGCCCGAATGGCGCCTGCATGGGAGCCATGCAAATAATTCATTTCCATTTTATTCAAATGCTGCTAATACGCGCCAAAATTTGGAGGCGGCATCGGATCGATGCCACCGGAAGCCTCCAGGATGCATCCAAATGAATTGCCTCCGCGAGCTGTCTCCCGTCGGGATATGGCTTCCGCGGCGTTTTTCGTCGTTACCTGCCTGACGGGTGCTCCTGAATTTTCCGGACCGAGAATGCACACGAGCCCGGCAACGTGCGCCGGCTGTTGGAAACGGAAAATGAGAGATCCAGACAACATGCTCCGGCAGCAGGGCTGGTCGCCCGAATTCCTGTCGTCGGCCAATATGGAATCCGTACAGACCGAATACGAGGTGCTGCACCTCATGCGCCAGTGCGCAAGCCACTTCCGCTTCAGCCACTTCCTGGTGTCGCGCTTTCCCGCAAACGAGCAGCAGCGGTTCGCCGAGCGCCTGCTCGTCAGCAACTGGCCGGCCGATCTGGTGCGCAAGTACGATGCCATGAACCTCTTCCATATCAGCCGGCTGGCGATCGATACCGGAATGACGAAGCTGCCCGTTCAGGGCGATAGCTCGCTTCTGGCGCCGGCCGACTGGGAGAGCGCGCAGGCCGGCGAGGCGATCGCGCTTGCCGAAAGCTACGGCCTGACCGCCTCCACCGCCTTCCTGCTGCACTCCACGACCTCCGATCCATACCTGATGGTCTTTTCCGGCGCGCGCACCCCGCTTGCCCGTCCGGAACTGACGGAGTTGCATTTCGCAGCCCTCCAGCTTTTCGAATGCCTCGAGAAGACGTTCGTCGCCGCGACGGCCGGGCGGGAAAAGCTCTCCAGCCGCGAGGTCGAGTGCCTGCGCTGGGCGGCTGCCGGCAAGAGCAGCGACGAGATCGCCATCATCCTCGGCATCTCCGTCTATACGGTGAGCAGCTATTTCAAGAGCGCGACCCGCAAGCTGCAGGCCGTCAACCGCATGCAGGCCATCGCCATCGCGCTGCGGCTCCGGCTCATCTGACGTCCGCCTCGCCCGGAACGACGAGGTTTCCGGCCTTCTCTTGCTCTCGGCGCGGCAAGTTTCTATATGTCGCCCGAAAAGGTGTCCTGCCGATGGGTGGGGGCGGTAACGGCCGGTCGCGGCCTCAATTCAAAGATGTTTGCGGCAAGCTCCGGCGGAGCCCGCAGCACCGGAACGGACCTCGCGTGAACAGTCTCGATTTCGATCGCAAGCCGGAAGATACGCGTGTCGTCGTCGCCATGTCGGGCGGCGTCGACAGTTCCGTCGTGGCCGGAATCCTGAAGCGCGAAGGCTACGACGTGCTGGGCATCACCTTGCAGCTCTACGATCATGGCGCGGCCGTGCATCGCGCCGGCTCGTGCTGTGCGGGCCAGGATATCGACGATGCGCGCCGCGTCTGCGAAACGCTCGGCATTCCCCACTATGTGCTCGATTATGAGAAGCGTTTCCGCGAGACGGTGATCAATCCGTTCGCCGAGAGCTATGTCGCCGGTGAAACGCCGATTCCCTGCGTTGCCTGCAACCAGACCGTCAAGTTCGCCGACCTCCTGGCCACCGCCAAGGAACTGGGCGCCGATGCGCTGGCGACCGGCCACTACATCCGCTCCCGCCCCAACCCGGCGCCGGGTGCGCCGGGGCGCCGCGCGCTCTACAGGCCCGTCGATGCGGAGCGCGACCAGAGCTACTTCCTCTTCGCGACGACCCAGGAGCAGATCGATTACCTCCGCTTCCCGCTCGGCCATCTCTCGAAGGCCGAAACGCGGGCACTCGCCGAGGATATGGGCCTCGTCGTCGCGAAGAAGGCGGACAGCCAGGACATCTGCTTCGTACCGCAAGGCAAGTATTCCGACATCGTCAACAAGCTGAAGCCGAATGCGGCCCTCGCCGGCGAGATCGTGCATATCGACGGCCGCGTGCTCGGCCGGCACGAGGGCATCCTGCACTATACGATCGGCCAGCGCCGCGGTATCGGCATCGCCACCGGCGAGCCGCTCTACGTCGTCTATCTCGACGCCCGCTCGCGCCGCGTCATCGTCGGCCCGAAGGAAGCGCTTGAAACGCGCCGCCTGTACCTGCGCGACATCAACTGGCTGGGGGACGGCGATCTCGAGGCCGTGGCCGCCGCCGGCTTCGACTGTTACGCCAAGGTGCGTTCGACGCGCCCGCCGCGCCCCGCGCGCCTCCAGTCCGGCCCCGGCGGCATCTATGTGGAGCTGGCGGAAGGCGAGCCGGGCGTCGCGCCCGGCCAGGCCTGCGCGCTCTATTCCGGCGAGGGCGAGGACGCCCGCATCTACGGCGGCGGCTTCATCCTGCGCTCGGAGCGCGAAGCAGCGGCCGAGGACGCGCTGAAGCGCATTCTCTCCACCCCGGTCGCGGCCTGAAAAGCCGCGCCGGCCAAAGCCTTCGCGGACAAGGCGATTTTTCTCGCAACCTCGCTTGACACCCGCGGGAACAGCACCTTATAAGCCGCGCACCGGACGGAAATGGACATCGTCCTTGATCGTCCCTTCGGGCGGCGGAGTAGCTCAGTAGGTTAGAGCAGAGGAATCATAATCCTTGTGTCGGGGGTTCGAATCCCTCCTCCGCTACCATCCTTATAGCCGGCAATCCCGAATGGATCAGGCAGGCAAAATACCCCCGATATTCAGCCCTGTAGCTCGCCGCGAAAAATCGGAATTTTGACAGCCGAAATCGGAATTTTCATTTTTCCGGATCAGGTGTCAAAATACCGTTTAAAGCATCCTCACACGCGGGTTGAACCCACCGCTTGACGGCCGCTCTGTCTGCTCACGCGGCCAAGGCATCAACCGACGCGCTGAACCGCTGCCAGTTATTGAAAAGAGCCACCGCAGTTGGTTTCCGTCCAAGGCGATAGATCCAGTCGCGGTGGATATGGAAGATGGTCGTAATGTTTGGCGGCTCTCCCGCGCCGAACTCAAATGCGCTCTGAATATGCGTGTCGAAGTTCTTAAGGCTCTTGCCCATCGAGGACTTGGGGCTGATGACGAAAACACAGAACGGGTCGATTTCCTGCGGGAGCGCTGTCGCATTATAGGCGCGGAACAAAAGCTTGTTGATCTGATAGGGGCCGTACTTATCGACGCCTGCCCAAATCAGCCACAGCGCAAACCTGCGCTGCGTTGCATCGTACACCCAAGTCAGCCCCTCGGGCTTCAGGCCGAGAGTGTCCAGGGCCCCGAGATACTCGGCGCCAGCCTTTAGAAGGTCGCGAGAAAGTTCTGGCGTATCCATGGTTCCACTCCTTCCTCACTAAAAGCCGCGTCAAAGAGCCCTCGAACTACCGCGAGCGAAAACTCGTCTGGATTATATAACTCTGATCGTCGCCATTGTGAAACGGTTGCCCAGGCCGCAGCGATAGGATGTTGAGGACAGACGTTGACACCCAGTGCGGCCATGAGAACCGGAAGATCGTGGGTTCGCAGAGACGCCGGCCACGTGTTGTAGCGGAACTTGTGCTGCAACGCCGCCTTGAGCGTGTACTCGACGCCAAACCCGATATGGCCGAACACAACGCGTTGAAGCGTGCGCTCGCCTAACAAAAGCTCAGCGGCGCGTTTCTCTGCGGCCGCCATCATAAGCCACTGTTCAGGCGTGTAACTCTGCTGATTCATTTTTGCTCCCGACCGTGCACTTTGGCACGTGGGAGCATGTCGGTCTATAGCCCCAGGTTGTTGGTCATGGATGTGCCGGCGGCCCGATCAGCACCTCTTTCACAGCGCTGGCCCGCCCCTTGCCGCTGACCGTATAGGTGCAATCGACCTCCTCGATCGAGAATTCCTTGAAGGTTTCGAGGACGCCTCGAACGGCGTTCAAGGATAGGATGAAGGTGCCTCGAATACCCTTCAAGACGTCGGCCATCTCGGCGAATTCCTCCCGGCCGAACACTGCCTTGCCGTAGTCGCCCTCGCTGCCCCAATAGGGCGGATCGAGATAGAAGAGCATGCCCGGCCGGTCGTAGCGCTCGATGAAGGTCCGCCACGGCAGGCATTCGATGACGACGCCGGCCAGGCGCTCGTGGATGTCCTCCAGCAGCGGCGCGAGCTTCAAGAGGTTGAACCTGGCGCCTCCTGCCCTGACCACCCCGAAGTTGCGGCCGGAGACCTTGCCGCCGAAGGCCAGGCGCTGGAGGTAGAGGAAGCGGGCCGCCCGTTCGAGGTCGGTCAGGGTCGAGGGATCGACCTTGACCAGGCGCTCGTATTCCCGCCGGCTCGTGATCTGGAACCGCAGCGTCTCCATGAACTGCGGATAGTGGCGCTGGAGGATGCGGAAGAGATTGGCGACGTCCCCGCTGATGTCGTTGATCGCCTCCATGCGTGGCTGCATGGTGCGGCGAAGGAAGATGCCGCCCATGCCGACGAAGGGCTCGGCGTAGCCGTCGTGCGGCGTGGCGTTGATCCTGCGGATGATGGTCTTCGAAAGCACGCGCTTGCCGCCGATATAGGGAGCGGCGGGAGAGACCGGGGCGACCGGCTGCAAATTCACCATTT
>NZ_JBJIEP010000042.1:0-18259 GCF_046557955.1 Shinella agrisoli
CGTCACGATCCTAAACGCCATCGCAAGAACAGACCCAGCCTTCAAACCATAACTCCACGGTTGCTTGACCCGAGGATGACGAAGGAGGGAGGGAAGGGGCTTCCGGACAACAAAAAGACCGGGCGACGGAATCGCCCGGCCAGTTGCCTTGGGAGGAGGCGCCCGTCAGGCGACGGCGATCTGGCGCTTTTCTTCCACCGACTTCACGGCCGCGTCGGCGAGCGCGAGGGCGGCGAGGCCGTCGGCGCCGGACGGCGAGATGGCGGCGCCCTTCTCGATTGCGGCGATGAAGGCCGCGATCTCGTTGGCATAGGCTTCCGTATAGCGGGTCATGAAGAAGTCGTGCAGCGGCGGGCGGGTGTAGCCGTCGCCGTTGGCGACCTCGATGGAGACCGGGCGCTGGTTTTCCGCCGAGACCATGCCCTTCGAGCCGTGCACCTCGATGCGCTGGTCGTAGCCGTAGGTGGCGCGGCGCGAATTGGAGATGACCGCCTGCCTGCCGGACTTGGTCTGGAGGATGACCGAGACGCTGTCATAGTCGCCGGCCTTGCCGATCTCCGGATCGACGAGTACGGCGGCGGTGGCCGAGACCGAGACGACCTCCTCGCCGAGCAGGAAGCGGGCCATGTCGAAGTCGTGGATCGTCATGTCGCGGAAGATGCCGCCGGAACGCTTGATGTAGTCGACCGGCGGGGCGCCGGGATCGCGCGAGGTGATGGTGACCATCTCGACGTCGCCGATCTTGCCGTCGTCGATCGCCTTGCGGACAGCCATGAAATGCGGGTCGAACCGGCGGTTGAAGCCGACCATCAGCTTGCCCTTCGTCTCCTCGACCACCTTCATGCAGGCCCTGACGCGGTCGACGTCGAGGTCGATCGGCTTTTCGCAGAAGATGGCTTTTCCCGCGCGCGAAAAGCGCTCGATGAGATCGGCATGGGTGTCGGTCGGCGTGCAGACCACCACGGCGTCGATGTCCTTGGCGGCCTCGATCGCCTCGATGGTGCGGACCTCGCAGCCATATTGCCTGGCGATGGCGTCAGCGGCGGCAGGGAAGGCATCGGCGACGGCGACGAGCACGGCGTCGGGATTGCCGGTCACGGCCTTGGCATGCACCTTGCCGATGCGGCCTGCGCCGAGAAGACCAAATCTTACAGTCATGTTTTCCTCGTTTGTGGGGAGCGAACAGGAAGTAGCGAATAGAGGGCAGTTGCCGGCAGGCTACTGCCTATTCGCCTTTAACGTCACGTCTTGCGCTTCTTCTGCCGGTAGACGTCGATGACGACGGCGGCGACGATGATCACGCCCTTGACGATCTCCTGGTAGAAGGCATCGACGCGCAGGAACGTGAAGCCGGAGGTCATGACGCCGAGGATGACGGTGCCGATGACCGTGCCGGTGATGCGGCCGACGCCGCCGGCAAGCGAGGTGCCGCCGATGACGGTGGCGGCGATGGCGTCGAGTTCGTACATCACGCCCATGCCGGCCTGCGCGGTCTGGGCCCGGGCGGCGGTGACGACGCCGGCAAGGCCCGCCAGCGCCCCGGCGATGGCATAGACCTTCACGAGATGGGATTCGACGTTGATGCCGGAGACGCGCGCGGCCTGCACATTGGCGCCGATGGCATAGGTGAACTTGCCGTAGCGGGTGTAGCGCAGCGCGATGTGGAAGATCACGGCGACGACGAGGAAGATCACGACGGGCCAGATGCCGGTGCCGATGAAGTTGAACTGCTCGGTGAGGCCCGAGACCGGCTGGCCCTTGGTGTACCACTTGGAGATGCCGCGGGCGGAGACCATCATGCCGAGCGTGGCGATGAAGGGCGGGATCTTCGTCTTGGCGATGAGCTGGCCGTTGATGAAGCCGGCGAGCAGGCCGACGCCGACGCCGACCGCCACCGGAACGATGAACGGCAGGTCGGTGAGCGACGGATAGAGCGCGCGCGGCCAGGTGGAGGCCTGGGCGAGCGAGGCGGTGAACATCGCCGTCATGCCGACGACGGAGCCCGACGACAGGTCGATGCCGCCGGTGATGATGACCTGCGTCACGCCGACGGCGATGATGCCGATGACGGACACCTGCAGGATGATGATCGTCAGGCGCTGCGGGTTCATCAGGAAGCTCTGGCCGACGAAGATCCAGCCGAGGACCTCGTAGACCAGCGCGATGCCGATGAGGACGAGAAAGATGTTGAGTTCCGGCGGAAGCCGGCGGGCCGATTTCTGCGCGGCGACCTGGGCCTGCGCGGCGGAATTCGTGCTCATGATTACCTCCCTTGCGGCCGCTTTCGCAGCCTTGATTCTCACTGGGCAGCCAGTTCCATCACCTTGATCTGGGTCGCTTCCGCGCGGTCGAGGAAGCCGGTGACGCGGCCCTCGTGCATGACCATGATGCGGTCGCTCATGCCGAGAACCTCCGGCATTTCCGACGAGATCATGATGACGGCGACGCCGTCTCTCGCGAGTTCGGTGACGAAGCGGTGGATTTCCGCCTTCGCGCCGACGTCGATGCCGCGGGTCGGCTCGTCGAGGATCAGGATGCGCGGATTGGTGAGCAGCCAGCGGCCGATCAGCACCTTCTGCTGGTTGCCGCCGGAAAGGTTCTCGACCCGCTCGTGAAGGTTCGGCGTCTTGACCCGAAGCTTCCGGCTCATCTCCTCGCAGACCTTCGTCAGCTCGCGCTCGGAGACGAAGCCCTTCTTGACGAACTTGTCTTGGAGCACGGCGATCTGCATGTTCTCCAGCACGTCGAGGATCAGCAGACAGCCCGTGTCCTTACGGTCCTCCGTCAGGAACGCCATGCGGTTGCGGATCGCCGTGTTCGGGCTGTCGATGTTCACCTGCTTGCCGTTGATCTCGATCGTGCCTGAGGTCGCCGGCGTCACGCCGAAGACCGTCTCGGCGACGTTGGAGCGGCCCGAGCCGACGAGGCCGGCAATGCCGAGGATTTCGCCGGCGCGCACGTCGAAGGACACGTCGTGGAAGACCCCCTTCAGCGTCAGGTTCTTGACCGACAGGACGACGTCGCCGATCGGCACCTCCTCCTTCGGGAACATCTGGGTGATCTCGCGGCCGACCATCATGCGGATGATGTCGTCACGCGTGACGTCGGTGGAGGCGTGCGTGCCGATGTACTTGCCGTCGCGGAACACCGAGAACTCGTCGGCGATCTCGAACAGCTCGTTCATCTTGTGGGTAATGTAGACGATGCCGATGCCCTGCGCGCGGAGATCCCGGATGATCTCGAAGAGGTGCGCCACCTCGCGTTCGGTCAGCGCGGAGGTCGGCTCATCCATGATGAGGACGTCGCTCTCGTAGGAGACGGCCTTCGCGATCTCGACCATCTGGCGGTTGGCGACGGAAAGGTCGCGCACCTGCGTTTCCGGGTCCATCACGATGTTGAGGCGCTTGAAGAGCTCGGCCGTCTTGCGGTTCATCTCGCCGTGGTCGACGAAGCCGAAGCGGTTCTTCGGCTCGCGGCGGATCCAGATGTTCTCCGCCACGGTCATGAAGGGCATCAGGTTGAGCTCCTGATGGATCATGGCGATGCCGTTCTCCAGCGCGTCGAGCGGCGAGTCGAGCCGGATCTTCTGGCCTTTCAGCAGCACCTCGCCCTGGTCCGGCGTGTAGATGCCCGCCAGGATCTTCATCAGCGTGGACTTGCCGGCGCCGTTCTCGCCCATCAGGGCATGCACGGTGCCGCGCTTCAGCTTGAACTGGACGTCGTCGAGCGCGACGACGCCGGGGAATTCCTTGCGGACGCCTTCCGCCGACAGGAGATATTCAGCATTCGGAACGGCGCCGCTTGCGCGTATCGCGGCCATGGTGGTCGGACTGACCATCGTCCCTCCCTCCCTGAGCAACCTGAAAACGGGTCGGACGCGCGCACGCCTGCGTGCGCGCGTCCTTGACAGTCTGGCCTCATTGGCTGCCGGCTGGAACCGGTCAGTTCTTCGACTGGAAGTCGGCGATGTTGGCCGGGGTCACGAGCTGGAAGGGGATGTAGACCTTGGTTTCCACCTTCTCGCCCTTGGCCAGCTTGAGCGCGGCGTCGACCGAGCCCTTGCCTTGTCCGGCGGCGTCCTGGAACACCGTCACGTCGAGGTCGCCGGCCGCCATGGCGGCGAGCGCGTCCTGCGTGGCGTCGATGCCGGCGACGACGACGCTGTCCATGGCGCGGCCGGCGGCCTTCAGCGCCTGGATCGCGCCGATCGCCATTTCGTCATTGTTGGAAATGACCGCGTCGAATTCCACGCCGGCGGAGAGCCAGTTGGTCATCAGGTCGGACCCCTGCGTGCGCGACCAGTTGGCGGTCTGCTCCTCGACGATCTCGAGGCCCTTGCACTCGTCGGTGGCGATCACGTCCTTGATGTCCTGCGTGCGCATGCGGGCGGCCTGGTTGGACAGCTCGCCCATCATGACGACGACCTTGCCCTTGCCGTTCAGCAGGCGGCAGACTTCCTTGGTCTGGAGCGTGCCGGATTCCTGCTCGTTCGAGGCGACGAAGGCCTGCTTTTCCGGCAGCTCGTTGACGTTGACCGGCTCGCGGTTGACGTAGACGAGCGGAATGCCGGCATCGGCGGCGGCCTTCGAGAGAGCGGCGGTGGCGTCGGTATCGACCGGGTTCACGATGATGGCATCGACGCCCGAGGCGATGAAGTTCTGGACCTGGCTCTGCTGCTTGGCGACGTCGTTCTGGGCGTCTTCGATCTGCAGCTCGACGCCGTCGAGCGTCTTTGCGTAGTCGGACATGCCGTTGCGCAGGACGGTCAGGAAGTTGTCGTCGAACAGGGCCATGGAAACGCCGATCGTCTCGGCATGGGCGGCCGTGGACATCATCACGGCAAGCGCCGAGCCCAGGATGAATTTTTTCATGTCGTTCTCCTCCTCAACGTGGCGTCCGGCGGCGCCACAGAATTATCCGGATCGCAGCCCTTGCGGGCGGCCGGCCTCCTGCTCCTCCCGGGATGCAAAAAGCCAAAACAGAATAAACAAACCGCGAATTCCATATTGCGGAATGTTTATTCCATTTTCTGCCTGTGACGTCAAGCCCGTTCCATTTTTCCGGTGCGGGAATCTGCCCGGCTTGGGGAAAAGTGCCGGCGAAAGCGCCGCCGGCACGCGTGTCCTCAGATGCTTTCGCGCACGAAGGCGACGCTTTCGGCGATCGCCGCCTTCGGATCAGCCGTCTTGTGCACGACCGGCGAAAACGGCTCGAAGGAGAACGGACCGGCATAGCCGGCGGCAAGCAGGGCCTTGATCTGGCTGATGTTTCCAAGCCGGTCCTGCGGGCCGACGAGGACGCGGTGGCCGTCGCGCATGTCGGAAACGGAGACGGCCGGATCCTCGACCCCGGAGATGTGCACGAGGCCCGTGAGGTCGGCAAAGAGGTCCGGCTCGCCGGCGAGATGGTGGTGGAACGTGTCGTGCACCAGGCGGAACGTCCGTTCCCCGCCGACGTCCCTGATCGCCTCGACGGCCTCGCGCTTGGAGCGCAGCGAGCAGATCTCGAAGCCGAGCGGTTCGACGAGGCCGGTGATGCCGGCGGCGTCCAGCAGCGGCTTGAGGGCGGCGAGCGATTCGCGCAGGTTCTCCTGCCGCTCGCCGTCCGCCTGGCCGGTGCCGTCGTTCTTCGGCACCAGCACGAGCGCGCGGGCACCGCAGGCGCCGGCATAGCCGATGAGGTCCCTGGCCTCTGCGGCGCGGGCCGGCGACCATTCGTTGAAGCGCTGGAGGGCGTTGATCGAGATGATCGTGACGCCGTGGCGCTCGGCGAGCGCCTTCACCTCGACCGGCGTCGTGCCGTCGAGGATGGCGTTGCCGTCAAGGTCGTTGCGGATCTCGACGGCCGTCATGCCGAGGGAGACGGCAAGGGCGAAGAAGGCGTCGAGCGTGAGGGCGGGCGCCGTCATGTGGTTGAGGGCGAAAGTCAGGGGCGGCATGGAATGTGGGTCCTCCGGTCTTCGCGGCCGCCGACAGGGCGGCCTCGCATGCACGCATGAGGATCGGGAAGCGCTTGGCGGGCGTCAAAGCAGAAGGCGCCGCAGGCCCCATCATCGCTGAGAGATTTAGGGGAAGCCCTGATGGAAAGCCATCATCGCGGCGTCAGATATTCTCCGGCAGGAAGATGTCGAAGGGCAGGAAGGTTTGCCCCGGCACGGCGTTTCCACCTTTCTCGATGGCCGCCACCATCAGCGCGACGAGCTCGCGGCAGAGCGCCGGCAGCGGCGTGCTGATCGCCATGGTGACGACGTCGTCCGCAAGGCCGGCCTTCGATTCCGGGGTGAGCTCGTTGACGATGAGCTGTATCTTGCCCGCATAGCCTTCCTCGCGGATCGCCGAAATCGCGCCCTCCATGCCGCCGCCGGCCACATAGAGGCCGACGAGATCGGGATGCTGCGCAAGCAGGTTGGCGGTCGCCTCGTGGGTTATCTCGCTCGTGTCGAGGTTGACCAGCGTATCCAGCACCTCGAAGCCCTGGCCCTTCTCGCGGAAGAAGGAGCGGAAGCCCATCTCGCGCAGCTCGTGGCCGTGGAAGCGGTGGCTGCCGACGAAGATCGCCACCTTGCCCGGCCGCTTGGCGCCCCGCGCGATCATCCAGGCCGCTGTGCGCCCCACCTTCATGTTGTTGAGGCCGATATAGCCCTGGCGCACGTCCATGGCGAAATCGGAGAGCAGGCAGAAGAGCGGAATGCCGCGGGCCTTGAGGTCCTCCACCATGGCCGTGGTCGCCGGATAGTCGGGGGCGACGACGGCGAGGGCCTGGTTGCGCGCGGAAAGCTGGCGCAGCATTTCCGTCATCGCCGCCGGCGTCTGGGCATTAATGAAGTCGATCTGCGGCACGATGCGCGCCGTCGTGCAGGCATTGCAGGCGATTTCGATCTCGCGCGCGAAGTTCTGGTAGAATGCCTGGTTGGGGCGCTGGAAGCTGAAACCCAGCCGGTACTGCGGCAGGTCCTCGAACACCCGCTGCCGGATGAGGCCGATCGCGTGATAGCCGATCGCGTTGGCGGCGTCATAGACCCGCCGCGCCGTCTCCTCCCGCACCTTGTGGCGGCCGTTCAGCACGCGGTCCACCGTGGCGACGCTCACGCCGGCCGCCTTCGCGAGATCCGAAATGGTGGGTCTCGAGGCCATGTCCCCTCCCTGAAATCTTTCCATCAAACAGGAATGATGGCGGATGATGGAATTTGATGCATTCTATCATGGCAGGATTGAGAGATGCAAGCGGCGGAACTATCCTCTGTGCATGGACGGGGTGTGGCGGAAGCGCGCCCCGCAAGGAGGAGACGAACGATGAAGCCGACGAAGAGGGACTACAGCCTTCTCGGCCGCGACGCCGAGGCGGCCGTTGCCAACGGCCTTGCGGCGGCCGAGTGGTATCACACCGAAATCCCGCGCAAGGAGATGAAGGCGCTGATGCAGCGCTCTGACGGGCCGGCCATCCGCGACACCGCGATCTGGCTCGGCAGCCTCGCCGTTTCCGGCGCGCTCGGCGTGTGGTTCTGGGGAACCTGGTGGGCGGTGCCGTTCTTCCTGGTCTACGGCGTGCTCTACGGCTCGGCCTCCGACAGCCGCTGGCACGAATGCGGCCACGGCACGGCCTTCAAGACGATGTGGATGAACAACGCGGTCTACCAGATCGCCTGTTTCATGATCATGCGCAATCCGGTGACCTGGCGCTGGAGCCATACGCGCCACCACACGGATACGGTGATCGTCGGCCGCGATCCCGAGATTGCCGTCATGCGTCCGCCGGACCTCGCCCGCCTGGTGCTGAACTTCTTCGGCATTCTCGACGCCTGGCATGCGGTCATCGACATGGTGCGCAACGCGGCCGGCGTGATGAGCGCGGCGGAAAAGACCTTCGTGCCGGAATCGGAGCAGCCGAAGGCGATCCGCATCGCCCGCATCTGGCTCGCCATCTACGTCGCGACCATCGCCGCCTGTTTCACTTTCGGCTCGATCCTGCCGGCCATGCTGATCGGCCTGCCGCGGCTCTACGGCGCCTGGCACCATGTGCTGACGGGCCTGCTCCAGCACGGCGGCCTTGCCGACAACGTCATAGACCACCGGCTCAACAGCCGCACGGTCTACATGAACCCGGTCAGCCGCTTCATCTACTGGAACATGAACTACCATGTGGAGCATCACATGTTCCCGATGGTGCCCTACCACGCGCTGCCGCGGCTGCACGCGATGATCAAGCACGACCTGCCGGCGCCGAACCCTTCCATGTGGCACGGCTACAAGGAGATGATCCCAGCCTTCCTGCGGCAGCTGCGCAACGAGGACTACTTCCTGAAGCGTGAGCTGCCCCCCACGGCGCGGCCCTACAAGGAAGAATTCCACGCGGAACCCGCCGCTGCGGCCGCCGAATAACAAGCATCCATTGGAGGAGAGACCATGAGCGACAACTGGATCGAGGTCTGCGCGGCGGACGAGATCGACGAGGAGGACGTCATCCGCTTCGACCATGCGGGCCGCACCTTCGCGATCTACCGGAGCCCGGAGGATACCTATCACGCGACGGACGGGCTCTGCACCCACGAGAAGATCCACCTCGCCGACGGGCTGGTGATGGATCACGTCATCGAATGTCCCAAGCACAACGGCCGCTTCAACTACAAGAGCGGCGAGGCGCTGGGCGCCCCCGTCTGCATCGACCTTAAGACCTATCCGGTCAAGGTCGAGGGCGGCACCGTCTTCATCGGACTGTGAGGATCACGCCATGGCGGGTTTCGTCATCGTCGGCGCCGGCGAATGCGGCGCGCGCGCAGCCTTCGCGCTTCGCGACATGGGGTTTGGCGGCACGATCACCCTGATCGGCAGCGAAACCCATCTGCCCTACGAGCGCCCGCCGCTCTCCAAGGAGGCGCTGGTGGCCGGCGCCGGGCCGAAATTCGTGGCGGAGGCGGAGCGCTATGCGCAAGCCCGCATCGACCTGCTGCTGGGCAGGACGGTCCGCGAGATCGACCGCGCCGGCAGGCGGGTCCTGCTCGGGGACGGCACGGCGGTGCCCTACGACAAGCTGCTGCTCGCCACCGGCGCCCGCCCGCGCGCCCTGCCGGGCACGGCCCATGGCGGACGCATCGCCGCGCTGCGCAGCCATGACGATGCCGCGCGCATCCGCGAACATCTGGTGGAAGGAAGCCACATCGCCATTCTCGGCGGCGGCTTCATCGGGCTGGAGCTGGCCGCAAGCGCCCGCAAGCTCGGCGCCGCCGTCACGCTCCTCGAAGGCCTGCCGCGCGTCTTGACGCGGGGCGTGCCGGCGGAGATCGCCGAGATCGTCGCCAGCCGTCACAGGGCGGAAGGCGTGGACATCCTCTGCGGCGCCAAGGTCGCCAATGTCGAGGATCTGCCGGGCGAGGTGCGGATCACATTGGAGGACGGCCGGGTCGTCCCGGCGAGCCTGCTGGTCGTCGGCATCGGCGCGGTGCCGAACACGGAGCTGGCGGAAGCGGCCGGGCTTGCCGTGGAGAACGGTATCGCCGTCGACGGCCTGCTGCGTACATCCGACCCGGACATCTTCGCCGCCGGGGATTGCACGTCCTATCCGCTGGCGCTCTACGGCGACCGGCGCATCCGCCTCGAATCCTGGCGCAACGCGCAGGAGCAGGGGCAACTGGCGGCGGCCAACATGCTCGGCGGTACGGAGGCCCATGCGGCCGTGCCGTGGTTCTGGTCGGACCAGTACGACATGACGCTCCAGATCGCCGGGCTTGCCGACGGCGCCGTGACGACGGTGCGGCGCGAGGTGGGCGAGGGGGCCTTCATCCTGTTCCACCTCGATGCCGGGGGGCGGCTGATCGCGGCGAGCGGCATCGGGCCGGGCAACGCGGTCGCCCGCGACATCCGCCTTGCGGAAATGCTGATTGCCGCCCGCATCCATCCCGATCCGGCCGAACTCGCCGCGCCGCAAACTAAGCTCAAGAAACTGCTCGCCGCATGAACGGCGCTCCGGAGGATAAGATGAAGACCAAGAGACCGACGGTCGCCGACCTGCAGGCGATGAAGGGCAAGCGCCAGCTTACCATGCTGCGCGTCGTGACGCTGGAGGAAGCAGAGGCCGCCGAACAGGCGGGCATCGACCTCGTCTCCGTGCCGCCCGCGCTGCTGGGGCCGGCCTTCCGCGAGGCGGCGCCGACGGTCTTTGCCTTTCCGGGCCTCGAATACGGCGATTTCGTCACGACCGACGATTACCTGCGCGGCGCCTTCCAGGCGATGAAGGCGGGGGGCGACGCGGTCTATTGCGCGGCCGGCCTTTCCACGGTCCGCCGCCTGCGCGAGGAAGGCATTCCGGTCTGCGGCCATGTCGGCCTCATTCCCTCCAAGGCGACGTGGACCGGGGGCTTCCGCGCCGTCGGCAAGACGGCGGACAGTGCGCTGGAGATCTGGCGGCAGGTCAAGGCGCTGGAGGAGGCGGGGGCCTTCGCCGCCGAGATCGAGGTCGTGCCCGGCGAGATCGCCGCCGCGATCAGCGCGAAGACCTCGCTCGTCATGCTCTCGATGGGGGCGGGGGCGGGCTGCGATGCGCAGTACCTTTTCGCCGAGGACGTGCTGGGCCAGAACCGCGGCCACTATCCGCGCCACGCCAAGGTCTACCGCAACTTCGCCGCCGAGTACGACCGGCTCCAGCAGGAGCGCATCGCCGCCTTCCGCGAATATGCCGAGGACGTGCGCTCCGGCGCCTATCCGGAAAGAGGGCACCTCGTCGGCATCGAACCGGCCGAGCTCGTGGCCTTCCTCGAGCGGCTCGGCGCCTGAAGCCGGTTTCCTCCAGCCTGAAAACCGCCTATGTAGGCGTTCGAAGGCGCGAGGAGACGTTCATGAAATTCATCGACCCCGACCATCCGTTCTACCGTCCGCTCTGGCGGCGGCTGCTTCTGGTCGGGCTTTGCGCCGCCTGGACGGCGGTGGAGTTCTACAACGGCGAGCAGACCTGGGGCACGATCTTCCTCGTCGTGACCGCCTATGCCTTCGCGAACCTCATCCTCTTCTTCAAGCCCTCTGCCGCCGCAGCCAAGCCGCCGGAGGAAGGCGGCGAAACGAAGGGCTAGCCCGACAGGCCCAAACTCTTCTCGACATTGATCCTTCGGATCGTCTCGTCGATCAGCATGTTGGCGATCTTCATGCGCATCGTCGCGTTGGCGCGCAGCTCCGCCGGCGCGCGGTCGGGATGGTTTTCGCGCGCGAAACTGCGGCGGCGGGCGATGAGGTCGTCGACGCCTTCCCTGCCGGTGAGGCCAAGGTCGTCGGCCACCTCTTCGGGCGCCGTGCGCAGGAGATGGGGCGGGGGTGCCGGCGGGGCATCGGTCGGCGGCGGGGCCTGCGGCTCCGGCGGTTTCGGGTCCTCGTAAAGGTCGAGATAGGCGGCGGCCGCCTGCGAGCCGGACACGAAGGTCGCCCCGGTGCCGAGACCGGCGAAACCGGAGGTCAGGCCGCGCACCTCTGCCGGACCGCTTTCCTCCGGTGTGTTTCCGTCGGCCTCCTCCGCGGCTTCCCTTGCTTCTGCCTTCAGCCGCTCCAGCACGGATTCGAAAACGGTCATGCCGAACATGGTGTCTCCTTCGTTCAGTCCGGCGAAAGCATGCGACTGCGTTGCAGGATCAGATCATAGAGCAGTTTGGCGCTCGGCGGGAGCGCCTTGCCTTTGATGGAGATAAGGCTGTAGGGCTTGATGTCGATCTCGAAGTCCGTGTTGAGGATGCTGATTTCGCCTGCCTGCGCGCCATTGCCGGCGATGAAGGCCGCCATGTCGCGCGCCACCGGGGCGATCGCGTTCGAGCCGCAGACGATTGCGGTGGTGAGCAGGATGGACGACGTGTTGACCACGGTGGAGGGCAGCGGCACGCCGGCGGCGATGAACAGTTCCTCGATCCGCCGCCTCAGCAACGTGCCGGGCGGCTGGAAAACCCAGTCGTAATGCGGCAGGTCGGCGAGGCCGACGGCAGGCTTTTCCGTCAGCGGGTGGCCCTTGCGCACGATGAGACAGGCCTTTTCGATGCCGATCTCCGTGACGTTGAAGAGGCGCGGATTGAGGTCGTCCGGTACGCGGGCGATGATGAAGTCCTGCCGGGCGGCGAGCAGTTCGCGGGCGAGCACGTTGCTCGTCTCCACGCGCACGTTCACCTCTATGCCGGGATAGGCCGCGCTGACCTGCTGGATCGCCGGCACGGCGAGGCTGATCGCCGGCGCCGTCACCGATCCGAGGAAGACCGAGCCGCCGGTGCCGGATTTCAGCGCCGAAAGCTCGCGGTCGACCTCGCGCAGCTCAAGCAGGATGGTGCGCGCCCGGCGCGCGAAGGCCCGGCCGAAGGCGGTGAGCGTCACGCCGCGGGAGATGCGTTCGCAAAGCTGGGCCTTGAGGATCGTCTCCATTTCCGTCAGCATGCGGGAGGCGGCGGGCTGGGAGATGTTGAGCGCGTCCGCGGCGGCGCTTACCTGCTTGTGCTCCTCGATGGCCACGATCATGCGCAGGTGGCTGAGCTTCAGGCCGCTGCGCAGCAGGCCGATGCCTTGCAGGTTGTCGAGGCTGTCGCCGGCAAAAAGCTGCTCCTCGCTGTCAGCGTCCAGGCGCATGGTTCCTCCGATCGATAAAAAATAGTATATTTCCGTCACTATATATCAAATGTGATATCGCTTTAGAAGTTCATTGCATTTGACAGTTATGGCAATTCGTAAGAGGTTGCGCCAATGTGCGCTGGGGTCCTTGGGAGTGGGGGCCGGCGGGCCTGTGCCCGACCAGTCCAGGCCGTCGCCTGACAGCGACCCCGCCCGCGCACAGAACAATGCCTGGCCGCAAATTTCGGCCAGTGCGCACAAGGGAGAGACCTTTCAATGAAAATGATCACTTCGCTTCTCGCCGCCGCTGCCATCAGCGTCGCGTCGTTCGTGGCGCCGTCCTTCGCCCAGGACAAGGGCATGGTCGGCATCTCGATGCCCACCAAGACCTCTACCCGCTGGATTTCCGACGGCGAGACGATGGAAAAGCTGTTCAAGGACGCCGGCTACACGCCGGACCTGCAGTTCGCCGACGACGACATCCCGAACCAGCTCGCCCAGATCGAGAACATGGTCACCAAGGGTGCCAAGGTTCTCGTCATCGGCGCCATCGACGGCACGACGCTCTCCGACATCCTCCAGAAGGCAGCCGATGCCGGCGTGAAGGTCATCGCCTATGACCGTCTCATCCGCGACTCGGGCAATGTCGACTACTACGCCACCTTCGACAACTTCCAGGTCGGCGTCCTGCAGGCCACCAGCCTCGTCGAAGGTCTGAAGGCCAGGTTCCCCGATACCAAGCCGTGGAACGTCGAGCTCTTCGGCGGCTCGCCGGACGACAACAACGCCTTCTTCTTCTATGACGGCGCGATGTCGGTCATCCAGCCGCTGATCGACAGCGGCGACATCGTCATCAAGTCGGGCCAGACGGGCATGGAAACCGTCGGCACGCTGCGCTGGGACGGTGCGGTCGCCCAGGCCCGCATGGAAAACCTTCTCTCCTCCACCTACACCGACGGCCGCGTCGACGGCGTCCTGTCGCCCTACGACGGCCTGTCCATCGGCATCCTTTCGGCGCTGAAGGGCGTCGGCTACGGCTCGGGCGACCAGCCGATGCCGATCGTCACCGGCCAGGACGCCGAACTGCCGTCCGTCAAGTCGATCCTTGCCGACGAGCAGTACTCGACGGTCTTCAAGGACACCCGCGAACTGGCGAAGGTCGCCGTCAACATGGTCAACGCGATCATGGAGGGCAAGGAGCCGGAAGTGAACGACACCAAGACCTACGACAACGGCGTCAAGGTCGTCCCGTCCTACCTGCTGAAGCCCGTCGCGGTCGACAAGTCCAACGCGGAAAAGATCCTCGTCACGGACTCGGGCTACTACACGGCGGACCAGATCAACAACTGATCGTTCTTCCATTCTCCGGGGTTCGCGCGGCAAGCGCGAACCCTCTTTTATCCGGATCGCAGAGCGAATAGGCTCGGTTTCGCCGCCCGAAAGGCGGCGGATGGCCGCTGGAAACTGGTAAATGAGCAAGACCCTTCTGGAAATGCGTGGCATCACGAAGACGTTCCCGGGCGTGAAGGCGCTCGACAACGTCAACCTGAAGGTCCGCGAAGGCGAGATCCACGCCCTTGTCGGCGAGAACGGTGCCGGCAAATCCACCCTCATGAAAGTGTTGAGCGGCGTCTACCCGGCCGGCTCCTACGAGGGTGAAATCCATTTCGACGGCGAGGAGCGCCGTTTCTCCACGATCTCCGACAGCGAGCATCTGGGCATCATCATCATCCACCAGGAGCTGGCGCTCGTGCCGCTGCTGTCGATCGCCGAGAACATCTTCCTCGGCAACGAGGTCGCGACGAACGGCGTCATCGACTGGAAGAAGGCCTTCCGGCGCACGCAGGAACTGCTCGACAAGGTCGGCCTCAAGGAGCCGCCCGGCACGCTGATCACCGACATCGGCGTCGGCAAGCAGCAGCTCGTCGAGATCGCCAAGGCCCTCTCCAAGAAGGTGCGCCTGCTCATCCTCGACGAGCCGACCGCCTCCCTCAACGAGAAGGACTCCGACGCGCTCCTGAAGCTGCTCATGGAGTTCCGCACGCAGGGCATGACCTCGATCATCATCTCGCACAAGCTGAACGAGATCAAAAAGGTCGCCGACCAGATCACCATCCTGCGCGACGGCGGCACGGTCGAGACGCTCGACTGTCACAACGAGGACATTTCCGAGGACCGCATCATCAAGGGCATGGTCGGCCGCGAGATGGAGGACCGCTATCCGCCGCGCGAGCCGAAGATCGGCGAGACGCTGCTCGAGGTGAAGAACTGGAACGTCTTCCACCAGCACCACCGCGACCGGCAGTTCCTGCACGACGTGAGCTTCAGCGTGCGCGCCGGCGAGGTCGTCGGCATCGCCGGGCTGATGGGCGCGGGCCGCACGGAGACGGCGATGAGCCTCTTCGGCAAGTCCTGGGGCCACAAGATCACCGGCGAGGTCTATATGCGCGGCAAGCCGGTCGACGTCAGCACGATCCCGAAGGCGATCGAGGCGGGCCTTGCCTATGTGACCGAGGACCGCAAGCAGCTCGGCCTCGTGCTGATCGACAACATCATGCACAACACGACGCTCGCCAACCTCAAGGGCGTCTCCCGGGCGACGGTGATCGACAACCGGCAGGAAGCCAAGGTCGCCTCCGGCTACCGGCAGAAGCTGCGCATCCGCTCGCACTCGATCTATCAGGAAGCGGTCAACCTTTCGGGCGGCAACCAGCAGAAGGTCGTGCTGTCGAAGTGGCTCTTCACCAGCCCCGAGGTGCTGATCCTCGACGAGCCGACGCGCGGCATCGATGTCGGCGCCAAGTTCGAGATCTATACAATCATCAACCAGCTTGCCGCCGAGGGCAAGGGCATCCTGATGATCTCGTCGGAGATGCCGGAACTGCTCGGGACCTGCGATCGCATCTATGTCATGAACGAAGGACGCATCGTGGCCGAGCTCTCCAAGGCGGAAGCAAGCCAGGAATCCATCATGCGCGCCATCATGCGCTCCGGGGAGAAACACTAATGGCCATCGATACCGCGACCCAGAGAACCCAGCCCTCGGTGGGGGACTACCTCAGGAGGAACATCCGCGAATACGGCCTGCTCGTCGCGCTCGTGGTGATCATGATCTTCTTCCAGGTCATCACCAACGGCGTTCTCTTCCGCCCGGTCAACATCACCAACCTCGTCCTGCAGAACTCGTTCATCGTCATCATGGCGCTGGGCATGCTGCTGATCATCGTGGCGGGGCACATCGACCTTTCGGTCGGCTCCATCGTCGCCTTCATCGGCGCCATATCGGCGATCATGCTGGTGAAATGGCAATTGCCGGCGCTCCTCGTCGTGCCGCTCTGCATCCTCGTCGGCGCGGTCATGGGGGCGGCGCAGGGCTATTGGGTCGCCTACCAGAAGATACCGTCCTTCATCGTGACGCTTGCCGGCATGCTCGTCTTCCGCGGCATGACCTATGTCGTGCTCGGCGGCCGCCCGGTCGGCCCGTTCCCGAAGGACTTCCAGATCCTTTCCACGGGCTTCGTGCCGGATTTCCTGTCGATCACCGACCCGTCGACCAGCCTCATCAAGAACTACGTCGCGCTCGTTGCGGTGCTCCTGCTCGTCGGCTACGCGGTCTATGCGGGCCTGCGCGAGCGGCGCCTCAACACGCTGCACGAGACGGAGAACGAGCCCTTCGCCTTCTTCGTCGTGCAGATGGCGATCATCGGCGCGGTGGCGATCTTCCTCGGCTTCCAGCTCTCCACCTATCGCGGCCTGCCCAACGTCCTCGTCGTCATGGGCCTCCTGATCGCGCTCTATACGTTCGTGACGACGCGCACGACGATCGGCCGGCGCATCTACGCCATGGGCGGCAACGAGAAGGCGGCGAAGCTTTCGGGCATCAACACCGAGCGGCTGACCTTCTACACCTTCGTCAACATGGGGGCGCTCGCCGCGCTCGCCGGCATGATCATCGCCGCCCGCCTCAACTCGGCGACGCCGAAGGCCGGCGTCGGCTTCGAGCTCGACGTCATCGCGGCCTGCTTCATCGGCGGCGCCTCGGCGTCCGGCGGCGTCGGCAAGATCACCGGCGCGGTCATCGGCGCCTTCATCATGGGCGTCATGAACAACGGCATGTCGATCATGGGCATCGGCATCGACTACCAGCAGCTCATCAAGGGCCTGGTGCTGCTCGCCGCCGTGTTCTTCGACGTCTACAACAAGAACAAGGGCTGACCGGCAAACCGGACAGTCAACGATCGCAAGCGTCTTTGACCGCCGCGGTGCGGCTGAAGCGGGGATGTCCGTCCACTGCAAGTGCGGAGCTTTGACGTGAAGCCCGCTTCCAGGAAGGAAACGAAAATGCTGATTTCGCAGGTAGGAAACGCCGACGGCTCGATCACCGTCGTTGTCCGGGAAGAAGGCGGCAGGGGTCGCGCGGTGAAGGATGCCGGCAGCGTCTATGCGCTCGCGATGGAAGCCGCCAACAGCGGCCAGCCGCTGAAGGCCGTCATCGAGGCGAAGGGGCTCGGCGGGGAGGTCGACCTGGAAGAGGCCTATGCGGACGGCCGGCTGCTCTCGCCGATCACCCATCCGGACGCCGCGCACCTGCATCTCACCGGCACGGGCCTCACCCATCTCGGTTCCGCCGCCACGCGCGATTCCATGCACAAGAAGACGGCGGAAGCGGCCGAAGAGACGCTGACGGATTCCATGAAGATGTTCCGCATGGGGCTTGAAGGCGGCAAGCCGAAGGCCGGCGAGAAGGGCGTTCAGCCGGAATGGTTCTACAAGGGCAACGGCCTGGCTGCCGTCGCGCCCGGCGCGGCGCTCACCTCGCCCTCCTTCGCGCTCGACGGCGGCGAGGAGCCGGAAATGGCCGGCATCTACGTCATCGCCGCCGACGGCTCGCCGTTCCGCATCGGATTTGCCGTCTCGAACGAGTTCTCCGACCACGTGACCGAGCGCATCAACTATCTCTATCTCGCCCATTCCAAGCTCAGGCAGGCGAGCTTCGGCCCGGAAATCCGCGTCGGCGCCGCGCCGGACGACATCCGCGGCTTCTCGCGCATCGTGCGCGACGGCAAGGTGCTGTGGGAAAAGCCGTTCGTGTCGGGCGAGGCGAACATGTCCCATACCTTCGCCAACCTCGAATACCATCATTTCAAATACGGCCTGTTCCGCGCATCGGGCGATGTGCATGTCCACATGTTCGGCACGGCGACCCTCTCCTTCGGCGACGGCATCCGCACGCAGGAGGGCGACGTCTTCGAGATCGGCGCGGAGGGTTTCGGCCTGCCGCTGCGCAATCCGCTGGCGATCGCCGGGGAAGAAGAGATCGTCGTTCGCCAATTGTAATCCATGCCGCGGCCCGGCTTCATCGGGCGCACCATGACAGACAGGAGGCTTGAGCCCATGACCATCCACCAGAACCTGATCGCCGGCGAGTGGGTCGGCACGGAGGGGGTGAAGAACATCAACCCGTCGAACACGAACGACGTGGTGGGCGAATATGCCCGCGCCTCGGCCGAGGACGCGAAGGCGGCGATCGCGGCGGCCAAGGCGGCGTTCCCGTCCTGGTCGCGCTCGGGCATCCTGGAACGCCATGCGATCCTCAGGAAGACCGCCGACGAGATCCTTGCCCGCAAGGACGAGCTCGGCCGCCTGCTCGCGCGCGAGGAGGGCAAGACGCTGGCCGAGGGCATCGGCGAGACGGT
>NZ_JBJIEP010000043.1:0-18200 GCF_046557955.1 Shinella agrisoli
CGCATCCGCGACAAGGTCGCGGCATCCCGCAAGCGCGGCATGTGGATGGGCGGTCACGTCCCGCTGGGCTACGACGTACGCGACCGCAAGCTCGTGGTCAACGAGGCCGAGGCCGCGACGGTCCGGATGATCTTCGAGCGCTTCGTCGCCATCGGCTCCGCCACGACGCTGGCGAAAGCGCTCGCGGCCGAGGGCGTTCTGAACAAGCGCGGCAAGCCGATCGACAAGGGCTTCCTCTACAAACTAATCAACAACCGGGTCTACCTCGGGGAAGCCGTGCACAAGGGCACGGCCTATCCCGGCGAGCACGAAGCCATCATCGATCAGGCCCTCTGGGACAAGGTTCACAGCATCCTGCAGGAGAGCCCGCGCCTGCGGGCGAAGAACACCCGCCGCCAGACGCCAGCCCTGCTGAAGGGGATCATCTTCACCGAGACGGGCACGGCGATGACGCCGACGGCGACGAAGAAGGGCACGCGCCTCTACCGCTACTATGCGTCGATGGACCTGATCCGAAACCGCCCGACCGGCGACGCCTCGGGCCCGCTGCGCTTGCCCGCAGGCATGGTCGAGGACGCCGTGGTCGGCGAAATCCGCCGCATGATCCGCGCGCCCGAGATCGCGGCGCGGACAATAAAGGCCCTTCGCGAAGAGAGCTCGGCCGTCGATGAGAAGGCGGTTGTCCAGGCCTTCGGCGAGTTCGACCAGCTCTGGGCGGCGCTCTATCCGGCGGAGCAGACCCGCATCGTCCAGCTTCTGGTCGAGCGGGTGACCGTCGGCGAAGACGGCATCGCCGTCGATTTGCGCCATGAGGGGCTGGGCTCGGTCCTGCGGGACATGATGGCCACCCGCCAGACGGAGGCCCACGCATGACCGACTCGACGAACACCATCCGCGTCGTCATCCCCCTGACGATCCGCAAACGCAATGGGCGGCCGAAGATCCTCCCGCCCGACGAGGTGACAGTCCGGGACGGCCGGTCGCAAGACCCTCATGTGCTGCGCGCCATCGCCCGCGCTTGGAACTGGCGGCGGCAGCTGGAATCCGGTGCCGCTTCCACCATTCAGGATATCGCTGCGGCCGAGAAGGTCTCCGACCGGTTCGTAAGTCGAATGATGCGGCTCGCCTATCTGTCGCCGGAGGTGCTCGAACACCTCGTCATCAGGCGCGTGCCACCGGCGCTGTCGTTGAACGATCTTGTCGCTGTCGCCGACCAGCCTTGGGCGGAGCAGATGGATATGGTTTTCGAAGCGGCTTAGCGATCTCGCCATCACAATAACCTCGTGAACATGAAAACCGAGAAGCGATTGCGCCCGAGCCGTTAATCGTCTATCGACGATTAACGAACGGATGGATGGCTCATGCAGGATACCGACATCGAAATCGCTGAACTGGCCAAGGCGCTCGCGCATCCGGCAAGACTGCGCATCCTGCGGCTGCTGCTCGTCACGCCCGGCTGCATCGGCGGCGACATCGTGGGCGCTGTCGGCCTAGCGCAGTCCACGGTATCCGAGCACCTGCGCATCCTGAAGGCTGCCGGGGTCATCACGGGCGAGATATCCGGTCCGCGCATCTGCTACGCGCTGAACCCCGCCGCGCTGGAACCGCTGGCCGACTTTATCGGCACGCTGACCGCCCCATCCGCTGCGGTCTGCTGCGTGCCTGACGAGAAGGAGATTTCATGAGCCTGTTCGAACGTTGGCTGACCCTCTGGGTCGCGCTGTGCATCCTGGCCGGGCTCGTCCTTGGCAACCTCGCGCCGGGGCTCTTCGGCGCGCTGGCCGCGCTGGAGGTCGCCTCGGTCAACCTCGTCGTCGCCGTCCTGATCTGGGCAATGGTCTATCCGATGATGATCGCAGTGGATCTGCGCTCGCTGAAGGCGGTGGGACAGCGCCCGAAGGGCCTCGTGATCACGCTTGCCGTGAACTGGCTAATCAAGCCCTTCAGCATGGCGGCGCTGGCAGTGCTGTTCTTCAACCACGTCTTCGCCGGACTGATCGACCCGGAGCGCGCGCCGGAATACATCGCCGGGCTGATCCTGCTAGGGGCGGCGCCCTGCACGGCGATGGTCTTTGTCTGGTCACAGCTGACGAAGGGCGATCCCAACTACACGCTGGTGCAGGTCTCCGTGAACGACCTGATCATGGTCGTGGCATTCGCCCCCATCGTGGCCTTCCTTCTGGGCGTGACCGACATCAGAGTCCCGTGGGAGACGCTGATCCTGTCGGTCGTCCTCTACATCGTCATTCCCCTGATTGCGGGTCTCCTGACGCGCCGGGCGCTGATCGCGAAAGGCGACGAGGCCGCGGTGACCGCGTTCACGGCGCGGATCAAGCCGGCCTCGGTGGTCGGGCTGCTGGTGACCGTGGTGCTGCTCTTCGGTTTCCAGGGGCCGGTGATCCTCGCGCAACCGCTGCTGATCGCGCTGATCGCAGTCCCGATCGTCATCCAGTCCTACGGCATCTTCGCCCTTGGATATGGATGGGCCTGGCTGTGGGCCGTGCCCCATCGGGTCGCCGCGCCCTGCGCGCTGATCGGCACGTCGAACTTCTTCGAGCTCGCGGTCGCCGTAGCGATCGGACTTTTCGGACTGAACTCCGGTGCGGCGCTGGCCACCGTGGTGGGGGTGCTGGTCGAGGTACCGGTGATGCTGAGCCTCGTCGCCATTGCGAACCGGACACGCGAGAGGTTCCCTGCATGAGTACCTTCCCGGTCGTCATCCACCACAATCCCGACTGTGGCACGTCCCGCAACGTGCTCGGCATCATCCAGGCGGCTGGATACGAGCCGACCGTAATCGACTATCTGAAGGAGGGCTGGACGCGCCCGCAGCTTCTGGCGCTGTTCTCCGCCGCCGGGATCACGGTGCGCCAGGCACTCCGGGTCAAGCGTTCCCCGGCCGAGGAGTTGGGGCTCACCGCGCCGGACGTCTCCGACGAGGCATTGCTGGACGCCATGACGCGCCACCCGATCCTCGTGAACCGCCCGATCGTTTGTACGCCGAAGGGCGTCAGGCTCTGCCGCCCGTCCGAGACTGTCCTCGATCTGCTCGAGACGCTCCCTCCGGGTCCGCTCGCCAAGGAGGACGGTCAATTGATCATCGACGCCGAGGGAAACCGGATTGCCTGACACACTGACCGATCTGACCACACCGCAGCTCGACGAGACGAGTTTCGCCGCAATCGACCACGACCGGCTGATGTCGCCTGCCATCAGCACGCATCCGCCCCGTATCCTGATCCTCTACGGCTCGCTCCGGGCGCGATCGTTCAGCCGACTGTCGGCCGAGGAGGCCGGTCGCATTCTCACAGCGCTCGGGGCGGAGGTCCGGTTCTTCAACCCCTCAGGCCTGCCGCTGGTCGACGACGGGGTCGATGCCAGCCACCCGAAGGTGCGGGAGCTGCGCGATCTGGTGGCCTGGTGCGAAGGCATGGTCTGGTCGAGCCCCGAGCGGCACGGCGCGATGACCGGCCTTATGAAGACGCAGATCGACTGGATCCCCCTGTCCGAGGGCGCCGTGCGACCGACGCAGGGCAAGACGCTGGCGGTGATGCAGGTGTCGGGGGGCTCGCAGAGCTTTAATGCGGTGAATCAGATGCGGGTTCTTGGGCGCTGGATGCGGATGCTGACCATCCCCAACCAGTCCTCCATCCCCAAGGCGTTTCAGGAATTCGATGATGCGGGACGAATGCGCCCGTCGCCACTCTACGACCGGATCGTGGATGTCATGGAGGAGCTGGTGAAGTTCACACTGCTCACGCGCGATCGGAAGGCGTATCTCGTCGACCGCTACTCCGAGCGTAAGGAAACGGCGGCCGCGCTCATTAAGCGGGTGAACCTCTCAGCCGCAACCTGAGCGTACGGCGATGCTCCCCTTGCTGTACGGGCGTCTAAAGACGTCGTCGGCCAGCATCGCGAAGTAATCCGCGACGATCAGACTGTTCTCCTCATCGGTCCAAGGCTCGCTCGACATTAGGCTGGACTACTGACGGAGCGGCCATTTGTCATCGAAAGTCAAAGAACCATCGGGTCCTTGATCCCCAGCATAACGACGGGCTGCGCACGGCTTCCCCGGAATGTGCCTACTGCGTGTTTCCCCGGCGGCCACGCCAACCGGAACAACGCCCGCTGAATGCATTGTCGCGCGAACTGTAAAACCCGTTGGAAACGCTGGCTTTCGCGAAGTCGAACCGGGCTGGACGAGGTTCGCTCGGTTAGAGACGGAGGGCCGTGCAGAGACGGATATAGGACCCGGCGCCAGTCTCCGAGGTTCGGCTGCATCGGCTAAACGCCTTTGAAACAAAAAGAAAAAGGCCCCCAGCGGGAGCCTCATCTCATGTTCGCGACAAGATAATGGCGGAGGGAAAGGGCTCTTCGACAAACTCGCTCGAAGTATGCCCCACATCGCGCCAGCACGTCCTCGTATTCGTGAGTGAAACTTCGCCACCGCAGAACTTCTCTATTCAAGACGAGGCAAAGCAACGCCCCATTTTCGCTGCTCACGCCAGTATTACCTTGATAGTGTTTTCTGCCCACGCCTTCGTCATGTCGCAGTCAAAGTTGCCAGAACGAAGGGGCACGAAGATGGACGCGACAAAAATGGATGTATTGTGCATCAACCAAATGGAGCTGGCCGTACGCTGGCGCATCAGCCCTCGCACTCTTGAGCGTTGGCGTTGGACGGGCGAAGGCCCGCGCTTCGTCAAACTCGGCGGGCGGGTGGTCTATCGATTGTCGGACATCGAGGAATACGAGCAGGCGATGGTACGCTCCAGCACCTCAAGCTCCGGCCACGCTCACCAAGCTCCTTCCTGATGCAGTCCCCAGGACGCGGCCGGCTGCAGCTCGGCCGCGTCCCAGGCTCCGGACTGAGCCGCTAATGCCCCCCTTCGGCCGATGTCTCACGAAGGCTGGAGCGGCCTTACCCCTTACTCTAGCCCCCGCGTAGGCGCTCGCCGGCAAGTTTGCCGGCGAAGAATCATGCCGATTGACAGCAATATCTTGTTCTGTCAGTTTAAGCCGGCAAACTTGCCGGCGAAAAAATGACTGACCCAACTGAGCAGAGATTTTCATTCTTCCCATCCAGCGGGTCAGCAGCGATCGCGGCCGAGGTCGGGTTTCGTTTTGGCGCTAGGGGGACGCACTCAAGCCGAACCATGATGTTCGAGGAGATAGAGCAAGTTCTCGCGGCGGCTCCTGTCGAGGCAAAGCGGTCAGATTATTCGAGCGCCATCATCGAAGGGAACTGCTTAGCCAAGCCCACCGCTGCAACTCGCCGCCTATCAAACCAAAGGCTGGCTGAATTGTACGGGCTCGACCCATCGATTCCGGCGTTTCGAGTGCTCCGAAGACTTTGGGATATAGACCAACACGCGCGCCGACTCCTCAGCGTATTGATTTCTATCGCTAGAGATCCCCTTTTGGCGGCAACCGCACCTTCAATCATCTTCCTCCCGGTTGATGCCGAGTTCCGTCGCGACCCGATGAAAGCAGCCTTGCAGGCAGTGGTCGGCGGGCGACTGAACGAAGGCACTCTCGGCAAGGTATGCCGGAACGCCGCGAGCACGTGGACGCAAGCTGGTCATCTAGAAGGTCGTACCTTCAAGAGGCGGCGCTTAGTGGACGCAACGCCTGCCTCGGTTGCCTATGCGATTTACTTCTCTCACGCGGCTGGCTTCAGAGGTGCAGAGATCTTCTCCAGTGCCTGGCTTCGCGTCCTCGACACTGATCCGCCACAAGCCCGTCAGCTGGCGCTAGAAGCCAAGCGGATAGGCTTGATTGATCTGCGCATGGCTGGCGACGTTGTCGAATTGAGTTTGGCCCGGCTCGATCCACATTCTGCAAGGATTTAACCATGGCGAGAATTGAAGACCTTGCCGAACACTATGGTCGTCATATCGGCACGCCATGGCAACGTACCGTTGCGGGCGCCCAGCGGGTCGTGATGGTGGTCTATGATAAGGAGCTTGAACGGACGCTCCGCGCCCGGAAACTTGCCTTCGAAACAGCGACACGCGAGGCCGGGCACGATTGGCGGGAAATCGATCTCGCAGGCGCTTTTGCCGAGTGGCTGGCAGCAGACGATTATCGAGACGAATACTTTGCCTCGCCTGAGGATCTTCAGCTCAAATTGGAAGCCGAGTTCCCGGCGGATGTGGCCGAACGACTCCGCAAGGCCCTGTGTCACCCCGAAGTGACAGACAACACGGTCGTTGCAGTTTTCGGGACCGGCTCGTTGTTTGGCCTCGCTCGCATTTCCCAAGTGCTCAGAATGATCGAAGCCGATATCAGGGGACGTCTACTGGTGTTTTTTCCTGGGCAATTCGAACGCAACAACTATCGCCTGCTCGATGCTCGGGATGGCTGGAACTACCTCGCCGTGCCAATCACGGCGCATAGCGAAGGAGGGATCGCATGAAGATCAAGGACACTCTGCAACGCGATCCAGCGGTTCACCCTCTTGTCAACCAGGGGCAGGCACGCATCTCCGACGACCGCAATGAGCGAACCCTGGCGGAATTGCGCGGTGAATTGGAGACCTTTGTCTGCGAAGGACAGTATGTCGACGGGATCCAGAAGATTGTCCGCTCCTTTCTGGATAATCTTGGGAAAACGAGCCAGCGCGGTGCGTGGGTCAGTGGCTTTTTCGGAAGTGGTAAATCGCATCTTCTGAAGATGCTTTGCCACCTCTGGCAGGATACACGCTTTCCCGATGGATCTACGGCGCGAAGCTTGGTCCCTTCTATCCCAGAAGACCTGAGGGCCCTCCTGCGCGAACTGGATACAGCTGGCAAGCGGGCGGGCGGTCTGATAGCCGCCGCTGGCGCGCTCCCTAGCGGCACGACCGATAATGTCCGTCTGACCATCCTTGCGATCTTGCTTCGCGCCGTTGGGCTGCCCGAGCAGTATCCCCAAGCGCGCTTCTGCCTATGGCTCCGGTCGCAGGGCCTATTTGACAAGGTGAAGGCGGAGATCGAAGCAGGCGGCAAGTTTTTCGAGCGGGAGCTTAACAACCTCTATGTCAGTGGACCGATCGCACGGGCAGTCATGGCTTGCGACGGCCAGTTCGCCTCAAGCGAGGCCGAAGCGAAGCAGTTGCTGAAGGCGCAGTTTCCGCCGCAGAACTCGGACATCACGACCGATGAATTCCTCCGCGTGACAAAAGAGATTCTTCAACTTGCCGGTCGTGACGGTCGGTTGCCCTGCACGTTGCTGGTGCTCGACGAGGTACAGCAATACATCGGCGAATCGAACGACCGGTCAGTTCTTGTCACCGAGGTTGCCGAAGCCGTTTCAAAGCAGCTCGACAGCCACGTGATCATCGTCGGTGCCGGGCAAAGTGCTCTCACTGATGTTCCCTTGCTTCAGAAGCTTATGGACCGCTTCACAATCCGCGTTCCCCTATCGGATGCGGAAGTCGAAACGGTCACACGAAAGGTCCTGCTTCAGAAGAAGCCATCCGCTGTCGCGGATGTCCGATCACTGCTCGATAAGCATGCCGGAGAGGTATCGCGTCAGTTGCAGGGCACGCGTATCGGCGAGATTGCCGAAGATCGCGCCGTCATCGTTGACGACTACCCCCTCCTGCCAGTTCGCCGTCGCTTCTGGGAAAACTGTTTCCGGCAAATCGACGCCGCGGGCACCAGCAGCCAGCTGCGGTCGCAGCTGCGGATTATCCACGACGCCGTGGCCAAAGTGTCCGAAAGGCCTCTTGGATCCATTGTTTCAGCAGACGAGCTGTTTGAGGCCCTGGCGCCGGAGATGGTCAATACCGGTGTTCTCCTACGCGAGATCAACGAGCGCATCATTCACGTTGGCCGCACCGAGGGAGCACTCGCGCAGCGGATCTGCGGATTGGTATTCTTGATAGGCAAGCTGAAGCGAGAGGGCGGAGCCGACATAGGTGTCCGAGCCACAAAGGAGCATTTGGCGGACCTGCTGATCGACGACCTCTCGGCCGACAACGGCAAGCTTAGGTCTGAGGTTGAGGTGACGCTCAAAAAGCTCTCCGATCAGGGCGTTCTCATGCTGGTTGGCGATGAGTACCGCCTCCAGACCCGGGAAGGCAGCGAATGGGACCGGGAGTTTCGAAACCGCCAGACCAAGCTGAACAATGACGACGCGGCGATCCAGTTCAAGCGGGATCAACAGCTATACGGCGAGATCGACAAAGCGGTACGCGCGATCAAGGTGATCCAGGGCGCCGCGAAAGAGCCGCGCCAATTCCTGATCCATCGTGAGCAGACCGCCCCCGCGGTCGATGGAAGCAGCGTGCCGATCTGGATTCGCGACGGCTGGTCGTGCTCGGAGAAAGACGTTGTCGACGCCGCTCGCGCCGCCGGAACGGATAGCCCAGTCCTTTTTGTATTCATTCCCCGACAGTCCGCTGAGGACCTACGGCGGCTCATTGTTGAAGCAGGCGCAACTCAGCAGACTTTGGACGCCAAAGGCAATCCCACGACCGCAGAGGGGCAGGAAGCACGTCAGAGCATGGAAAGTCGCCGCGCCCGCGCGGTCGGAGATCGGGATCGTTTAATTCGCGAAGTCGTAGCCAACACTAAGGTTTTCCAGGGTGGTGGAAGCGAAGTGCTCCTCACCACGCTCGAGGATCGGATCAAGACCGCCACAGAGTCCTCTTTAGTCCGGATGTTCCCGCGCTTCAAGGATGCCGACTCGGCCGCATGGGAGGCTGTGATCAAGCGGGCTCGCGAAGGCGCGGATCACCCTTTCCAGCCAACGGGGCACTCGGACGCCACGGAGAAGCACGCTGTCTGCCAGCAGGTGATCTCCACCATCGGAGCCGGCAAGACCGGCTCCGATATTCGCAAGGCACTTGGCGGGATACCTTTCGGATGGCCACGTGACGCAGTCGATGCCGCGTTGATCGCGCTTCATCGCCTTCAGCACATAACTGCTACGCTGAACGGGCAGGCTGTTCCACTCGGCCAGCTCGACCAAAACAAGATTGCCAAGGCAGAGTTCCGCGTCGAACACGCGACGCTCTCGGTTGGCGACCGGCTCATTCTCCGAAAGCTGTTCCAAGCCTTGGGCGTTTCCTGCAAGAGCGGCGAAGAGGCTGTTCGCGCCGGCGAATTTCTTTCAAGTCTGAGCGCATTGGCGAAAGCAGCCGGCGGTGAAGCACCTCTGCCGTCCGCACCGGCCACCACAGAGATCGAGGATATCCAGCGGCTCGTCGGGAATGAACAGCTGGTCGCCATCACGGACAAGGCGACCGAATGGGAACAGCGGATCAAGGAGTGGTCCGGAACGCGTGACCTGATCGCAAAGCGCTTGCCCGCTTGGGATATTGTGGGCCGCCTTGCGAAGCACGCCGGCGGCTTGCCCGAGGCCAAAAAGCATCTGGATGAAATCGAGGCCATCCGCTCCCAGCGTCTCCTGCTTGAAGCAGCTGATCCCGCGAACACCGTCCGGCAGGCGCTTTCCGGCCTGCTTCGCGATGCGGTCCAGAAAGGCCACGCTTCTCATGAGAAGGCCTTTGCCGACGCGCTTGCTTCGTTGGCCTCTAACAGCGTGTGGGCGAAGCTGAAGCCCGAAGATCAGGACACCATCAAGTCGGCGGTCGGGCTCACCGCACCTTCGAAGCCGGACGTTTCGAGCGACGAGGCTCTGGCGGGCACACTGGACCGCAAGCCGCTGGCCAGCATCCAGGCCGAAATCGACGCGATCGCCGGCCGGGTCAACCAAGCGATCGAAAGGGCCGCACGACTGCTCGAACCCAAGGTCCAGACCGTGACGCTAGAGCGTTCGACCCTGCGCGACACGGCCGAGGTGGAAGCCTGGGTCGAGCGGCAGAAGGCAACTCTCCTCGCGAAGATTACTGACGGCCCTGTGCTGGTGAACTGAGGATTTCGTGTAATGGCGTCATTGGACAGAACTCTCCGGAAGGATCTCGAGAAGACGGTCAAGCAGGCGCGCCGGGTCGCCGAGGCCGGCGCGCGCAAGGCTATGGCGCAGCTAGGTGTGGGCGATGCAGAAAGCCCCAAGCATCTGTCGACCGACGAGCGCGCGCTCCGCAATCGCCTCCGAGCGCACGGCCGGCAGCTGGGCGACAAGCGCGACGCCAAGACCGGCATGCAGGAGACAGCGCGCCTGGTTCAGGAATGCGCCTACGAGCACTGGCACCGGATGCTCTTCGCCCGCTTCCTGGCCGAGACGGACCTGCTGATCGAGCCAGACTCCGGGGTCGCCATCACCCTCGACGAGGTGCAGGAGCTGGCGCGCGAGAAGGCGACCGACTGGCTGCCGCTCGCGAGCGACTACGCGGAACGCATGCTGCCGCAGATCTTCCGCAAGGACGACCCGGTGCTGCAGATCTCTCTCCCCCCGGAAACCCGGTCGGAGATGGAGGACCGGCTGAAGGGGCTGCCCAAGGCGGTGTTCGAGGCCGACGACAGCCTCGGCTGGGTCTACCAGTTCTGGCAGGCCGACAAAAAGGAGGCGGTCAACAAGTCCGAGGTAAAGATTGGCGCCGACGAACTTCCCGCCGTCACCCAGCTCTTCACCGAGGACTACATGGTCCTCTTCCTGCTCCACAACACGCTCGGCGCCTGGTGGGCAGGCAAGGTGCTCGCAGGCAATCCCGCACTCGCGGCATCGGCCTCGAGCGAGGACGAACTGCGCGCGGCCTGCAAGGTCGGTGATATCGAGTGGGGCTACCTGCGTTTCGTGCGGGAGACCGGCGAGGATGGCGCCGAGGGGCCCTGGCGGCCGGCGGCGGGCACGTTCGACGGGTGGCCGAAGGCGGCGAAGGATCTGACCGTGCTCGACCCCTGCATGGGATCGGGGCATTTCCTCGTCTTTGCCCTTCCGATCCTCGTGGCCTTCCGCATGGCGGAAGAGGGGCTGGCCGAGCGCGCCGCCATCGATGCCGTGCTGCGCGACAACCTGTTCGGACTGGAGATCGACCCGCGCTGCACCCAGATCGCGGCCTTCAACCTGGCCTTTGCGGCGTGGCGGCGGACGGGGTTCCATCCGCTTCCGCAGCTAAACCTCGCCTGCTCCGGTCTCGCCATCGGCGTCACCAAGGCCGAGTGGCTGAAGCTCGCCGAGAAGGCGGTCGCGGCCGCTGATCCGGGGGCGAAGCGTGATCTGTTGGGGGTGGAAGACAACCTGCTGACGCACGGTCTGGAAGAGCGCGTCAAGAACGGGCTTGAGGCGCTCTATGATCTTTTCGCCAAAGCGCCCTGGCTTGGAAGTCTTATTGATCCGCGCCGTGCCGGTGGCGACATATTCAAAGAAGGCTTTGACCGACTTGAGCCCCTAATTGGATCAATATTGCAGGCAGCAAACACTGATGAAGCACGCGAGATGGCCGTGTCTGCCCAAGGTATGGCTAGAGCTGCACAGCTCCTCTCAGGCAAGTACTGCCTCGTCGTAACCAATGTGCCGTATTTGGGACGCGGTCAGCAAGATCAAGAGCTGAAGGCGTTTTCACTCGCAAACCACAAGGACGCCAAGAACGATCTGGCTACCGTTTTCAATGAACGGTGCTGGAGATTTTTAGGCGCTTCAGGCTCGCTTGCTGCGGTCTTTCCGCAGAATTGGATGTTCTTGACGTCTTATAGAAAGTTTCGCGAGAAATCTCTCAAAGGATGGGCGTGGAACTCACTCGCCCAATTGGGCAGCGGAGCGTTTGATGCGATTTCTGGGGAGGTAGTTAAAGCTATCCTATTGATCCAATCCGCAAGTCGCCCACACGGGTCTACGAAATTCGGAGGAATCGACCTCAGCGGGCAAGCGTCGGCCATGGCTAAGGCGGAGGCACTTAGGTTCGCGGATTTTTCTGTCGTGAACCAGCTCGCTCAGCTGCGCAATCCTGAGAGCAAAGTTGTACTCGCCGAAATCGACTTAAACTTCGGGAAAATTCAGGATGTCGCCGATGTCTTCGAGGGCCTTCATACGGGTGATTACCCAAGGTTTGGGAGATCATTCTGGGAGATTCCTCGCATAGACGGCGGCTGGGAGCTGCAGGAGGACGCGTCTCGCGAGGATGACCCTTACGGTGGAAAGAAGAACGTAATTCTATGGGAGAAGGGAAATGGGCAACTAATCGACTTCGTTCGAGAGCGGCTCGACAGTGAAATCGTTACTAGCTGGATCAAGGGCGAGGCAGCATGGGGAAAGCGAGGTGTTTCCATCAGCTGCATGGGCGATTTGCGCGCCTCGCTTTATATGGGGGGCATATTCACGCACGGCGCATTCGTACTAATTCCCAAGAACCCCAGAGATTTAGCAGCACTTTGGGAATACGCAAAGTCCGAAGAGTTCCTAAGGAACGTCCGGGCCCTTGATCAGAAGGTTGCGATTGCGCGAAAAAGCATCGCTTTTGCCGCCTTCGATATCGCAAAGTGGCGAAAGGTTGTGGATCCGAATACCGAAGCAGGAAACCAAAAGCCGAAAACGGGAGATCCAAGCTTGTGGATCTTCAGTGGTCGGCCCGACGAGTCCTACAATCCGCTACACACTGCAATTGCAAAACTACTTGGCTATGTTTGGCCTAGAGAATCCGGCGCAACAATAGCAGACCTTGTCGTTGAAGGGTCTGAGGCACTCGCTGAAGGGGTCGACGAGGATGGAATTGTTTGTTTAACGGCCGTGAGGGGAGAAGCGCCGGCAGGTGAGCGGTTGACCGGTCTTCTTTCTAAAGCATTCGGTGCAGACTGGTCAGCAGCCAAGCTCTCACGGATGCTTGGCGACGTTGGCTTTCAAGGCAAAACCCTCGACGACTGGCTGCGAGACGGCTTCTTCGAGCAGCACTGCACCCTGTTCCAGCAGCGGCCCTTCATCTGGCATATCTGGGACGGCCGACGCGACGGCTTTCATGCGCTGGTCAACTACCACCGCCTGACCGCACCGAACGGGGAAGGCCGGCGGACGCTCGAGAAGCTGATCTACTCCTATCTCGGCGACTGGATCGACCGGCAGCGCGCCGATCAGAAGGCCGGCGAGGAAGGCGCCGACGCCCGCCTGGCCCATGCCGAGCATCTTCGGGATGAGCTGATTAAGATCCTCGAGGGCGAGCCACCCTACGACATCTTCGTGCGCTGGAAGCCGCTGCACGAGCAGCCGATCGGCTGGGATCCGGACATCAACGACGGCGTGCGGATGAACATCCGTCCGTTCATGACGGCAGGCCCCCTTGGCGCCAAGGCCAAGGGCGCCTGCATCCTGCGCTCCACCCCGAAGATCAAGTGGGACAAGGACCGCGGCAAGGAACCGACCCGCGACAAGGACGACTACCCCTGGTTCTGGGGCTGGGACGAGACCAGCGCCGACTTCGCCGGCCGCGACAAGTTCGACGGCAACCGTTGGAACGACCTGCACTACACCCGTGCAGTGAAGCAGGCCGCCCGCGACCGTCGCCGCGCGAAGTCCGGAGGCGCGTCGTGACCTCCTCCCCGCCCACCACGTTGGTCGACGCCATCGAAGGCTCCCTGAAGCAGGCCCTGCGTTCGGCAGACGGCGTTGCGCCGCCGGTGGCGCTGCTGTGGACCGATGCCGACGGCCAATGGGCACCGCTCATGCCCACGCTCCAGAAGGCGTTGCCGCAGCTCTACGTACTCGGGACCTACGCGCCGGACGACCGCCACGGCCCGGTGATCTGGCTGCGGTGCATCGTCGACCGGACCCTGCCAGACGTGTCTCCGCCCGAGGGCGTTGTTCCGATCTTCTACCTGCCGAGAGTCGGCCGGCAGGACCTGCGGGCGGCAGGCGACTGTCCGCCGGAGCTGCAACCGCTGATCGAACTCCAGTACCGCGGCGCCGTCTGGCATCAGCGGAATGGCCGCGACTGGACCGTGGACGCTTTCCTGATGTCCGACGATGGCCTCGCGCTGGATGTGGCGCGCGACGCCCGCACGCGCGAGGCGATGCTGCGCTCCCTGCCACTGCTGGCAACGGAACCGCTGGCGGGCCTCCGCGGCCGTCGTCTCGAGGCAGATGATTTCGATCGCCTAGCCATTGGCGATCCCGTTCGTGATCTGCTGACCTGGCTCAGCGACGCCGACGCGTTCCAGTCCCGCTCGGACGCCGGCCGCTGGGCCACCTTCCGCGACGTGTGCGCCCGGCAGTTCGGCTTCGATCCCGATGCCGACGGAACGCAAGCCGCAGCCGATGCGCTGCTGCATGGCGGCGGGAAGTGGGATGAGGTCTGGAAGCGCTTCTGCGACGCGCCCAAGCTTTACCCCGGCGTCTCCAGCGCTCTGCGCCAGGCCCGCCCCCGCGATCTCCTCGGCTTGGCTGACCACTCCCGCCGGCCGGGCCTCAACGAGGAAATGGAGGACAAGCTCTGCAAGGCGCTGGAAGCGGTCCTGTCGATGCCGCATGCGCAAGCTTGCGAAAAGGTCGTCGCTCTCGACAAAGAACATAAGGAGCGGAGGGGCTGGGTCTGGGCGCAGCTTGGCGAGAGCCCGTACGCCGTAGCGCTCGAACCGCTCGGACGGCTTGCGGCAGCGGCGAAGACGACCCTTGGCGGCGTGACGGTCGAAGCCATGGCGGCAGACTACGCCACGAGCGGATGGCGCTGCGACCAGGCAGCCATGGAGGCTTTGGCCGCCACGAAATCGGGGGCCACGAACGGATTGATCACCAAGGTGGCGCGCGCACTCTATGAGCCTTGGCTCGACCGTTCCGCTCGCCGCTTTCAGGAACTGATGTCTGCGCCCGGCATAGACCCGGCAAAGCTGACCTCCCCGGTGACGGCCGAGCGAGATACATGCGTGCTCTTTGCAGATGGTCTCCGCTTCGACGTCGGAGCAATCCTTCATGAGCGCCTCGAGGCGCAGGGTTTTCGCGTGCGCATGTCGCACCGCATCGCTCCGATACCTACCGTGACGGCCACCGCGAAACCTGTCGCGTCACCAGCGCATGCAGTGTGCACAGGCAAAACCGACGCCGAGGACTTCGCGCCGGCGATCGCATCAAGCGGGCAGGTCGCGAATGCCTCGCGGCTACGCGATGCGATGGCACGAGCAGACGTCGAAGTCTTGAGCACAGATCAGTCGGCCATGGCAACCGGCGGCGAAGGCGGTGGTTGGACAGAGGCAGGCAAGCTGGATGCGCTTGGCCATTCGCTCGACGCGCTCCTGGTGCGTCAGATCGACCCAGAGGTCGATGTCCTCGTAGAACGCATAGCCGCTCTCCTCAGCGCCGGCTGGAGCAGAGTCCGGGTGGTAACTGATCACGGCTGGCTCTTGCTTCCGGGCGGCCTACCCAAAGTGGAATTGTCACCCCATCTCGTGGCGACCAAATGGGCCCGCTGCGCTGCTGTCAAGGGTGGCTCGACGCCCGCGATTCCAACCTATCCTTGGTACTGGAACCCAATCCTTCGCATAGCCTCGCCGCCCGGGATCGGGGCGTTTGTGGCGAACACCGAGTACGCTCATGGTGGTGTGAGCCTTCAAGAGTGCGTGATCCCTGACCTGATCGTTGAGCGTGGTGAAGAGACCGTATCAGCGTCAATCACCGAGGTGTCTTGGCGCGGAATGCGGTGTCGAGTGGCTGTCAGCACCAACGCTAACGGATTGATGGTCGACCTCCGGCTCAACTGGAAGCAAGCGGCGTCAAGCATTGTCGCTTCTATAAAAGAACTCGCAACAAACGGCGAAGCGAGCCTAGCTGTCGCGGATGACAAACATGAGGGCGCAGCGGCGTCGGTCGTGGTATTCGACTCGACAGGTCGGGTGCTCGACTACATGCCGACGACGGTCGGAGAAGACACATGAGCATGCAATTTGACCAACTAGATGAATTGGCCGCGTCGGTTTTCGACGGATACCTAGTCCGAAAGGATCTTGTCCGGAAATACTCGCGACAGTATCCGGTCCCGACGTACGTCGTCGAATTCCTTTTAGGGCGCTACTGCGCCAGTGTAAACGAGAGCGAGATCGCCGAAGGCCTTCAGATTGTAGAAAAGCAGCTGAAGGACCGAACTGTTCGCACCGGCGAGGAAGAGCTGTTCAAGGCGCGCGCGAAGGAAACAGGTTCAGTCAGGATTATTGATATCGTTCGCGCGCGGCTCGATGCGAAGAACGACTGCTATGTCGCGGAGTTGCCCAGCCTGGCTCTGAGGGATGTTCGCATCGACGATCAGCTTGTGCGCGAAAATGAGCGAATGCTGACCGACGGCTTTTATGCCGAGGTTACGCTGACCTACGACGGCATCATCGCTCAAGAAAAGGGCGGAAGACCGTTCAAGGTAGATTCTCTTCGCCCGATCCAGATGTCGAAGTCTGATGTACTCGACATATACGCAAAAGCACGTGGCAGCTTCAGCACTACCGAATGGATTGACTTTCTGCTGCGCTCTATCGGGCTTGAAGCAAGCACTTTCAGTGAACGGGCCAAACGAGTTGTCTTGCTGCGAATGATCCCGTTCGTCGAGCGAAACTATAATCTCGTGGAGCTCGGTCCGCGCGGAACCGGGAAGAGCCATCTTTTCCAACAGATCTCACCATACGCACATTTGATTTCGGGCGGTAAGGCTACTGTCGCCAAGATGTTCGTGAATAATGCGAACGGACAAAGAGGTCTGGTCTGCCAGTACGATGTCGTCTGCTTCGATGAGGTGTCCGGCATTTCCTTCGACCAGAAGGACGGCGTCAACATCATGAAAGGCTATATGGCTTCCGGACAGTTCAGCCGCGGCAAAGAGAATATCCGCGCCGAGGGAAGCATCGTGATGGTGGGCAACCTGGACGTCGATCTGGAGCAGCAGCAACGAATCGGCCACCTGCTCAGCCCGCTTCCTCCGGAGATGCGCGACGATACTGCTTTCATGGACCGAATCCACGCTTATGCCCCGGGCTGGGACTATCCCAAGCTCAGCCCAAACGAGCATCTGACGGATCACTTCGGACTCGTGAGCGATTTCCTCAGCGAATGCTGGAGCCGTCTGAGAAACGGTAATCGTGTTGCCGCGATGCAGGGGCGCGTCCATCTCGGTGGCGCGCTTAGCGGCCGTGACATCGAGGCCGTCAACAAGACCGTCAGTGGCTTGATAAAGCTGCTTTTTCCAGATCCGGATATGCCAGTATCAGACGAGGATCTCGAATGGATTGTCCGCCTTGCATTGGAATCCCGTCGGCGTGTGAAAGAGCAGCAACGACGCGTTTTCAAAAGTGAGTTTCGCAACACCCACTTCAGCTACATTCTGGGAGCTGACGGGGTCGAACAATTCGTCTCGACACCAGAGCTTCACAGCGACGAGGCGATCGAGAGTGACCCATTACCTCCCGGTCAAGTGTGGGGCGTCAGCCTTGGCACGGGCGAAACGGGCCCGGGATTGTATAGAATTGAGGTGACCTGCGGCCCTGGCGGAGGAGTTAAGATTTTAAACCAGCCGACCCCACCGGCCTTTCGGGAGAGCGTCCGCGTTGGCGAGCAGAACCTATACACTCGAGCGAAGGAATTAGTCGGAGACCGAAATCCGCGCGAAGAGGAGTTCTCAATTCAGATGCGGCCGATGGATGCGGATAAGTCCGGTGCGGGCTTGGGCGTGCCCATTCTTGTTGCGCTCTGTGGTGGTTTACTCGGGAGAAACACGCGCGGAGGTACAATCGTAGTCGGAGCACTTAATCTCGGCGGATCGATCGAGATGATACCCAACGCGGTCAGCATCGCGGAACTCGCTATCGATAAGCAAGCTGAGACGTTGCTCATGCCGGTTTCTGCTAGGCGCCAGCTCAATGATTTGCCGGATGAGCTTTGGACTAAAATCAGCATTGAATTCTACAAAGATGGCCCCGATGCCGTTTTTAAGGCTCTTGATGAATAGTCAAAGGCGCGTCCATCAATCAGCGGGTGAGTGCCGAGGATTTACACGTCCGCACGCCCGAGCCGGATCCCGCATGACGCTATAGTCGGCGAGCATTTCGGCGATAGCCGACCCCTCTGGCAACAGATCGAGCTCGTCGGCTGCGCGTGCCTGGAACTCGCGGCTATACTCGACAACCGGTGGACAGACGGTGGCCATGCGAGGTTCAGAAGTGGCCGTTGCGCAGGCGGTCAGCGAGATCGTCGCGATCGCGAGGACGCCGAGCTGCCGCATCGAGCATCTGGCGTTGGACGTCATTGACCTTCTCCGAGGTTTCGAGGCGTTCGGCGAGCCGTCCCGCACGCTCGCCGGAGCGCCGGAGTGAGAGCAGGAACAGTAACACCGCGAGTGCGATGGCGCCGTAGCG
>NZ_JBJIEP010000044.1:0-17792 GCF_046557955.1 Shinella agrisoli
GGAGGAGCATGAGCACCGGCACGATGAAGAAGAGGACGATGAGCAGCAATGCCGGCACGAGATAGCCGAAAGTGCCCTCACGCTTCGTCCTTGCTGCGCCCGCCGCTATCGTAATGGCCATGGTCGATCATCCGTGTGGTCGTGAAACGGGCCGCCTGTCCGGCGGCCCGCCTTCGGCGCTGGTTTACTGGGCCTGCCACGCATACCAGCGGGTGCCGATCTCGTCGCGGTGCTCCGCCCAGTAGCTCATGTCGGCGTTGACCTGCGTCTCGGCCTGCATGTCCGGGAGCGTGCTGCGCAGTTCCGGATCCATCAGGGTGCTGGATTCCATGTTGATCGGCGCATAACCGGTGGCGGTGGCGAACTGCGCCTGGGCCGAGTCGCTGGTGGCCGCGGCGATGAACTTCATCGCCGCTTCCTTGTTCTTCGCGCCCTTCGGCACGACCAGGGAATCGGCAGCGGTGATGTTGTTGGTCCAAGATGTCTCGACGGCGACGCCGGTCTCGGCAAGAGCGGTCAGGCGGCCATTCCAGAACGAGCCGAACGGTGCCTCGGCGGAAGCGAGCAGCTGCTGCGACTGGGCTCCGCTGTCCCACCAGACGATGTCCGCCTTGATCGTGTCGAGCTTCTTGAAGGCGCGGTCGAGATCGAGCGGATAGAGCTTGTCGGCAGGAACGCCGTCAGCGAGCAGCGCCGCCTCGATCACGCCCGGCGCCGACCATTTGTAGAAGGTGCGCTTGCCGGGAAACTTCTGCGTATCGAACAGTTCCGCCCATGTCTTCGGGCAGGCTTCGACCGCGTCCTTGTTGCAGCCGATCACGAACGAGTAATAGAAGCTGCCGACGGAATAGTCCGTGACGAAACGCGGATCGAGCTTGGTCTTGTCGATGACGGAGAAGTCGAGCTTTTCGAGGAGGCCGGCATTGCCAGCCTGAACGGCATAGTCGCCCTCCACGTCCACCACGTCCCAGGTCACGTTGCCGGATTCGACCATGGCCTTGATCTTGCCGTAGTCCGTCGGGCCGTCCTGCGTGACGGCGATGTTGGTGTTCGCGGTGAACGCGTCGGCCCAGTAGGTCTTCTGGGCATCCTGCGTGGTGCCGCCCCAGCTCGCGAAGACCATTTCCTCCGCCGCGGCGCTTCCCGCAAAGCAGAGCGTCGTCGAAAGAAGTGCGATTGCAATGCTGCTTTTCATGGTTTCATTCTCCCAGTTCGGTTGGTTCCGTCATCAGGCCGGCGCGCTGCCTCCGAGCGGAGAAAAGGCGGCCGGGATCATGATCTTGTTTTCTGCATTGATGATCAGATCGCGGATCTTCGGCAGGAACGCCTGCCATTCCGGATCGGCGGATAGGCGCGCACGGCGCGCCTGCCTGTCGTCCAGGCTTGCGAAGCCCCAGATGTGGACGATTTCGTTGATCGGCCCGATCTCCGAAGAGAAATAGCCGACGAGGTTCCCCAGGTGCTTCTTCTGGATGGCGATGCCGAGCTCGCCGACCACCTTGAGGTATTCGGGAATGCCGCCGTTCTTCAGCCGATAGGTGCGGATCTCGTAATACATGGCCGTCACCGCATCACGAAAGGATCGGGGATCGGCTCGTCGGAGGTCCTGAGCCACACGGTCTTGGTCCTGGTATAGTCGAGCGCGGCGGCAAGCCCGCCCTCGCGCCCCTGCCCCGACTGCCCGTACCCGCCGAACGGCGCGATCGGCGAGACCGCGCGATAGGTATTGACCCACACGATGCCGGCGCGGATGCGCTTGATCATCCGGTGGGCGCGGGCAAGGTTGCTGGTGAAGACCCCGGACGCCAGCCCGTAGGGCGTCGCGTTTGCGAGCCGCACCGCATCTTCCTCGCTCGAAAAGGAGAGGACCGACAGCACCGGCCCGAAAAGCTCGGTCTCGACCGAGGCGGCGGAAACCCCGTCGCAGTCCAGGATGGTCGGGACATAGTAGAACCCGCTCCCCTCTCCCGTCCGGCCGCCCGCGACCAGCTTCGCGCCGGCGTCGAGGGAAGCAGCCACGACCTTCTCGATGTGGTCGCGCTGCCTGCGCGTGCAAAGCGGGCCGACTTCCGTCGCCATGTCGAGCGGCGAACCGATGCGGATTGCCTCCGCCTTCGCCTTGAGGAGCGCGAGGAAGCGTTCCTTCACCGACGCCTCGACGATGAGACGCGACCCTGCCACGCAACTCTGGCCCGTCGCCGCGAAGATTCCTGCGACCTGCGCATTGGCCGCGCTTTCCAGATCGGCATCCGCGAAGACCACGAAGGGCGACTTGCCGCCAAGCTCCAGCGAAGTCGTGGCAAGGTTTTCCGCAGAGTTGCGCACCACCGCGGCCGCCGTCGCCGGGCCTCCGGTGAAGGCGATGTGGTCGACGCCCGGGTGCCGGGTCAGCGCGCTGCCGCAGGTGGCGCCGAAACCCGTCAGGATATTGACCACGCCGGGCGGAAAGCCCGCCTCATGCACGAGGCGCGCGAATTCGAGGAGCGGCGCGGGACCGTCTTCCGACGCCTTGACGACCAGCGTGCAGCCGGCGGCAAGCGCCGGACCGATCTTCACGGCCGACAGGAAGAGCTGGCTGTTCCACGGAACGACCGCCGCGACGACGCCGACGGGCTCGCGCCGCGTCCAGACATCCATGTCCGCCTTGTCGATGGCGAGCGTCGCGCCTTCGATCTTGTCGGCGAGGCCGGCATAGTAACGGTAGTAGTCCGCCACATAGGCGATCTGCGCCGAGGTTTCACGGATGATCTTGCCCGTGTCGCGGGTTTCGAGCTCGGCAAGCCGCCGGGCGTTGGCCTGCACGAGGTCGGCGAGCCGGTAAAGCAGGCGGCCGCGCGCCGTCGCCGTCATGGCGGGCCACGCGCCGTTCCAGAGGGCGCGTTCCGCGGCCCTTACGGCGCGATCGACATCCTCCTCGCGCGCTTCGGGCATCGTGGCCCAGGCCGTGCCGGTCGCCGGGTCGACGGATTCGAACCTGGCCGAACCGTCCTCGAAGGCCCCACCGATATATTGCTGGAAGTTCTGCATGGCAGCCTCACCGGAATGCCGGCATGACGTCGGCGATGAAGCGCTCGAGCGACGCCTTCTTGCGCGCGAAGCTCATGCCGGTGTCGATCCAGAAGGAATATTCGTCGTAACCGAGGTCCTCGTAGACCTTCAGGCGCCTTATGACCTCCTGTGCCGTGCCGATCGGCATGTTCTCGCGCATCTTCAAGGGCGCGAGGTTGGGATTGGCGGCGAGCTCCTCGTCGCTCAGGCGCTCGATGAGGCCCTGGCTGATCGGCCGCTCGTTCTTGAACCAGGCGAAGAAGTAGTTGTAGTAGGCGCTCACCTCCTTCGCCGCCTGTGCGATGTCGGCTTCGTCGGATCCGACATAGGTGTGAAGGAGCAGCATGATCTTCGGGCGCGGCACGCCGGCCGCCTTTCCGCAGGCGGCGTTGAAACGGTCCATGAGGCTGGCGATTTCCGCCTCGCCGTTGGCAAGGGGCGTGCACTGCACGTTGCAGCCGTTGGCGACGGCGAATTCGTGGCTGTTCGGATCCCGCGCGGCGACCCACAGGGGCGGATGCGGCTGCTGCACCGGCTTCGGCGCGGATGTGGTCTTCGGGAATTTCCAGAATTCGCCGTCATGGGCGTGGTCACCGGCCCAGATGCCCTTCACCGCGGGGATCAGTTCGCGCATCCGCTGGCCGGCGCCCCATGCGTCGAGGCCCGGCAGGAGGCGTTCGTATTCGAAGCTGTAGGCACCCCGCGCGATGCCGACGTCGAGGCGGCCGCCGGTGATGATGTCGGTCATGGCCGCCTCGCCGGCAAGCTTGATCGGGTGCCAGAACGGCGCGATCACCGTACCCGTGCCGAGCCGCACGTTCTTGGTGCGCCGGGCAAGGTCCGCTATGTTGACGAAGGGGTTCGGCGCGATCGTGAAATCCATGCCGTGATGCTCGCCGGTCCAAATCGCGTGCATGCCGCCCTTGTCGGCGATTTCGCACAAGGCGATAAATTCCTCATAGAGTTCCTGATGGTTCTGGCCGGCATCGAGCCGTTCCATATGGACGAACAGAGAGAATTTCATGGGTCACCCCTTTGCGGCCACGGCGTGCACGCGGCCCTTTTCCTGATTTCCGAAATAGACGCCGAAATTGCCGAGCGTGCTTTCCTGCGCGAAGCGCCTGACGAGTTCGCGCACCGCGCCATCGGCGATCTCGCCTGCTGGAAGCTCCTGCAGCGGGAAGAGCCGGCCCGCCTTGAGCTCGCCCTCCCCCAGGCTCGCGCGATAGACGACGTGCTGCCGCCCCGTCTTGGTATCTTCGTAGACCGAGTAAAGCAGGCCCGTCCGGAGCGTCGGGCCGAACACGGCGGCGACATGGGCTTCCAGGGCCTCCATGCCCTCGTTTTCAGCCTTCGCGACGAAAGGCAGCGTCCAGCCGCCCTTGCCGTCCTCCACCAGCAGGATGGCCCCGTCACGCTCTGCGACGGCTCCCAGGAGCAGGCTGCCATCGGCGTTCGCCAGCAGGCTCTTTTCGGCAAGCGCGGGCGTGAAGTATCCCCCGCGGGCGTAGCCCAGTCCCGTCTTGCCGCTGTTGTCGAAACCTTCGACCCTGCCGATGAGGATGACGTGGTCGCCCGCGTCGACCACGTCATGCATCGCACAGTCAAACCAGGCGGCAACATCGGCGAACACGGGCGAGCCGAACGGTCCCTTCTTCCATTCGACGGCCGCAAAGCGGTCCTCGACGGGCCGTGCGAAGGTGTTGGAGACTTCCTTCTGCCCTTCGGACAGGATGTTCACGCCGAAGCCCCTCGCACGGGTGAGCGTTTCATAGTTGCGCGAGGTCTTGGCGAGGCACACGAGCAGGAGCGGCGGATCGAGGGAAACGCTCGTGAAGCTGTTGGCGGTGAAACCGACCGGCAGCCCCGCGTCGTCGAGGGTCGTGACGACCGTTACCCCGGTCAGGAACGCACCGAATGCGTCACGCAGCGCTCTAGCGTCGAAGGTCATCGTTTTCTCCCAGGGTCCTGCGGACCGAATGTTTCAGCGCGATGTCATCCAGTCGGCAAGCGCACGGTTCACCTCGTCCGGCGCGGTAAGGTTCACCATATGGCGGTGGCCGTCGATCACGACGGCCCATCCCCGCCTTGCTGCGGCGGCCATTTCCCGAGCCATGTCCGCCGTCGAGTTCAGGTCCCCGTCCCCCGTCAGGAACATTGCCGGGCACGTGACCTGCGGCCAGCGGTCCGAATAGACCGAGTCTCCGGTGGCGAAGGCCTTGTAGGCGGCGGCGTAACCGGCAGGATCGACGGCCTGCAGCAACGCGCGCACCAGACAATAGGCCTCGGTTCCTACATCCTCCCGGGAGAACCAGCGCGCGAGCGGCGCCTCCCGGTCGAAGTCGCCGGACCCGATCTCGCGTGCCCGCGCCTCCACCGCCTTCCGTGCTTGCGCGTTGCGCCGGTGCACCCCGTTCAGCAGCGCCACCCGCTTCACCCTCTCGGGCGCCGTCGCCACGATACCGCCCGCGATCAGGGCGCCCATCGAATGGCCAGCGACGTTGACCGAACCTGCATCGATCTCGTCCAGGAACCGCCGGAACCACGCGACATAGCCGGGCAGCTCCGGCGAGCCGCCGAGCGCTTCGGAGAACCCGTGGCCGGGAAGGTCGACCGCTATCACGCGGCAATTCTCCGCCAGCCGATCGATCTGCGGCTCCCACGCCTCGATCCGCATGCCCACACCATGGACGAGGACAAGGGTTTCGTCACCCGCGCCCCGCTCCACATAGGCCGTGCCGGAGGACGTCCTAGACCGCGGCAGGGTTCGCAACATCGTGGCCCAGCTCCTTCAGATCCTGGTACCGGTCGCCGATGCGGTGATGCGGCCGGCCGCCGATGGAGGCGCCGAGGGCCACGACGATCTCGTCGGCCGCCGGTGCATCTGCGATCGCGCACTGGATGGTGAGGTAGTGAGACCGGCGGCCCTCGTCGTTCTTGTCCATCAGGGGGATCATGATCGGAGCGTTTGCAGGACCACGGGTGTTGCAGAAAGCAAGATAGGATTTCGCGCCCACGGCGCTGCGGTAATGGTTGCCGAACCGCAGGGTGTGGATGAGGGCGGATGCATGCTCGACCTCGCCGGCAAGGCCGACCACCGCCGATTTGCCGTATGCCTCGACCGCCTCGCCGGATCCCGCCTCGTCGACGATCATCCCGGTGAGGAGTTCGCCGAGAACCGGAGCCACCGCATGGATCTCCGGCCTCAGGTCCTCCACGAAGCCCCGCCCCGCCCAGGGGTTCCTCACGACAGCCATCGCCGCGATGAGCTTGAGGGGTCTCGGCGCTTCCCTTCCGCCTTCAACAAACGTCGTCTCCACATGCAGCAGCGTCTTGCGGACCAGCGTCACCGGGGCATCCTCCTGTCTTTTCATCTGCTCATATTTTGGTATACCATAAGACAAAGTGTCAAGCCGTTGTGCGGAACTTTTTTTACGGGTATGAAGAGCGCATGATCAAGAACGCCGAGAACCTTGCGGCCCTCCGCATCGAAACCCCGCCTGCCACCCTCAGGGAAATTGCACTCGACCGCATGCGCCGCGCGATCATCGGCGGGCTGTTCGAACCTGGAGAGCGACTGGTGGAGCGTACCCTGTGCGACCAGCTCGGCGTGTCCCGTTCGGTCATCCGGGAGGTCATCCGCCACCTAGAGGCGGAAGGCCTTGTCGAGATGCTGGCGAAGCAGGGGCCGATCGTCGCGAAACTCGACTGGGACGATGCGCGCCAGATTTACGAGATAAGGGCGGCGCTGGAATCAACGGCGGTCGCCGACTGCGCCCGCGTCGCCGGTCCGGATGTGAAGGCGCGGCTGCGCAAGGCGATGGGCGAGCTGGAACGGATATCGAAGCAGAACTCGCCGGTCGGCGTGCTCGATGCGACGACCGAGTTCTACAAGATCGTCTTCGAGGCGGGCGGCAACAACATCGCCTGGGAAATCGTGAGCCGCCTGAACAGCAGGATCTCGCGCCTCCGGGTCATGACGCTTTCGACCTCGAACCGCATGACGTCCGGTCCTTCGCAGATCCGCGAGATTTTCTCGGCGATCGACGCCAACGACCCGGACGCCGCGGCGGCGGCATGCAGGGCGCATGTCGGCGCGGCCGCCGCCATTGCCAAGACGATCCTCGATTGAGCGGCAGCGCATTGCGATCGCCGGCGCGTCTCGATCCCGCCGGCCACGCCGCTCACGAGAACGTCCGGTTCGCCAACCGTGGCAGCATCAGGCGAAAGGCGATGCTGCGGACACTCTGGAACAATATGAGGGCGATCCACAGGCCGTCATTGCCGAAAGGCGGCTGGAGCACGGCCCATGCGGCGAAATAGATGGCGAGCGACAAAACCATCAGGTTGCGCATCTGCTTCGACCAGGTCGCGCCGATATAGACGCCGTCCATCTGGAAGGCGACGATGCCGAAGACCGGCAATGCGACGACATAGGGCAGGTAGCGGTGGGCAAGATCCGATACGCTTGCCGTCGGTGCGGTGATGCCGATCACCCAGTCGCCTCCCGCAAGGAAGGCGAGCGAGACGAGGCCGGCGAAGAAGAAGCCCCAGAGCGTCGTCAGGCGTATGGTGCGGTCGAAGGCCGGACGGTAACGCGCGCCGACAGCGCGGCCGGCAAGCTGCTCGGCGGCCGTCGCCACGCCGTCGAGGAAGGCGACGCCGAAGAAATAGAAGCGCAGCAGGATCGTGTTGGCGGCGAGGATGTCGATGCCGAGCGTGCCGCTCTGGCGGGTGAAGAAGGAAAGGCCGATGAGCAGCGCGAAAGAGCGGATCATCATGTCGCCGTTGACCGAGAAAGCCCGGCGGAAGGCGGCAAGGTCCGGCAGGCTCCAGGCGGTGCGGACGGTCTTCGCAAAGATGAGGTAGAGCCCCGCAAGCGCCGTGACGGCTTCGGCGACCAGAGAGGCGGCGGCCACGCCGGCGACGCCCCAGCCGAGCCCGATGACCCAGTAGATGCTCAGCCCGGCGTTGAGCCCGTTGAGGAGCGTCTGCAGCATCATGCCCCAGAACGCGTCGCCGCGTCCGATGATCCACCCGAACACGACGAAGTTGAACAGCACGAAGGGCGCCGACCAGATGCGCCAGCCGAAATAGGTGGAAGCCGCTTCCGCGACCGCGCCCTCCGCCCCCATGGCGGCGAGGCCGAGCGCGCCGATCGGCTTTTGCAGCACCAGCAGCAGGAGGCCGGCGACGAGGGCGATGACCAGGCCGCTCGCCAGCATGCGCTGTTCGGCGTGCCGGTCGCCCGCGCCGAGCGCCTGGGCGGTAAAGCCGGTGGTCGCCCCGCGCAGGAAGTTGAAGCTGACGAAGATGACGTCGAAGATGACGGCGGACAGAGCCACGCCGCCGATCAGCGCCTCGTCGCGCAATTGCCCGATGACGCCCGTCGCGACGAGCCCGACGAGCGGGCTCGACAGATAGGCGATCATCATCGGGAGCGCGATGTGCAGCACGTCCCGGTGCGTGATGTCGAAGGGGCGGACCGCGCCGCCGGGCTGACGGTGAACCTGTTCCACTCAATCCTGCCGGTGCGGTTCGCCAAGCGTGTGCATCAGCCGGTTGGCCCAGCCGAAGATCGCGACCGCATGGATGAGATCGAGTATCTGGAGGTCGTCGAGGCCGATCTCGCGCAGGTGATAGAACTGGTAGGCACCGACATCGTCGGGATGGGCCGTCAGGTCGACGCCGAAGTTGAACAGCGCCTGCTCGAAGTCCGGCAGGTCGGCATCAAGCCCGTTCCGGTAGATTTCCTCCACCACTTCGGGACGCTTTTCGAGTTGGATATAGCGGGCGGCATGCACCGAGGCGCAATAGATGCAGCGGTTGACGAAGGAGGCGGCCAGCGCGCCGATTTCCCGTCCGCCGCGCGAAAGCCCGCCCTCGCTGTACATGATGTCGTTGAAGAGGGGCGTGCGCTCCTTCAAGGTTTCCGGCTCGTTGGCGAGCACCAGCACGTAGTCGGAGATCTTCTTGTTGGAGGGCGTGACCTTGAGCGCATCAAGCTGCTCGGGCGTCGCCGCATCGAGGTCGACCGGCCTGACATAGGGCTTCCAGCCGAGCGCATCGACGGTGAATTCGTGTACGGCTTCAGACATGTCAGTTGTCCCTCAGCATCTTGAGGCCGGCCACGACCAGCACCTGATAGTTGACGAAGGCGATGAGGCCGGCGAGCGTGACGATGTCCCGGTCGTCGAGGCCAGCGGCAGCGAGCTTTTCGATGTTGGCGCGGGTGGCATCCTTCGGCGAAAGCGTCACAAGGTCGACATGGGCGAGGATGGCGGCAAGGCGCGCATCGTCGCCCGGATCACCTCCCGGCGCGGCGATCGGCCCAAGGGCCGCCCCGCCGTCCTCGCTTTCGAGCAGCGCGCGGTAGTGGGCGGCAAGTTCCCCGGACTTCCACAAGGCGGACATGCGCGCCGCCAGCGCCGCCCTGAGCGCATAGGAGAAGTTGCGCGGCTCGGCGGGACGCAGCGCGGCCTGATAGCTCGTCTGGGTCAGGTGCTTCAGCTTCGCCCGCTTCTCGCGCAGCGCCTTCAGGTCCGGGAAGCGGTCGAGGCCGAGCACGGTGTCGATCACGTCGGCGGCGGGTTGTGCGGTCATGGCTTGTCCTCGGTCTTCCATAAGTGCGTTCATGCCGTCTTCTGCGCCGGCCCTGCCGCGTCGGCGTCCGTCCATTCCGTGCCGTCGAGTTCCGGCTTCTCGTAGGCGAGCAGGGCCTGCCAATGGTAGTCGATGTCGCGGATGAAGAGCGAGGCGGCGATGCCGCGCGCCAGCCACAGCGCGCCCTCGCTGATCGCCGGAATGTCGCCGCTGACCTTGCCGACACTGACGGAGGCGCCGTAGTTGAAGCAATGGATGTCCTTCAGCCAGGGTGCGGTTCCGGGCTCCTTCTCGGTGAAGGAAAAGTCGCTGCCCAGCCACGGGAAGCGGCCGAGGCCGGGATTTTCCTCCCCCGGCGGCGGGGTGTAGCGGTCTTCCCAGCAGGCGATCCTGTCCTGATAGGGGGCAAGCTCGCTGCGGCTTGCGGGATCGATGGTAAAACCGGTGCCGAGAATGACGAAGTCGGTGCGGAAGATGCGGCCGTTCACGGTGGTGATGACGACGTCGCCGTCCTCCTCCCTCATCGAGCGGATGGCGCAATCGAAATGGAAATAGGCGTTCGGGTGGCGGCTGACGCGCAGCGTCGAGTTGTGCGGAGCGGGCGTCTGCTGCTTGGCGGCATAGTCCATCAGCCGCCAGCGCCATTCCGGCGAAATCTCCACGAAGCCCGCGGTCACGCCGTAGGAACCGATGCCCATCAGCTTGTTGATCGTCGGCATCTGCTTGCGCCTGGCGAGGAGACGAACCTCCCCCGCACCCTTCTCCAGCGCTTCGGCCGCATTGTCGACCGCCGAGGCACCGACGCCGATGACGACGACGCGCTTGCCCTTCAGCCGGTCGAAATCGATGTCGTCGGCCGAGTGCGCCCAGGACGTGTGCCGCTCCATGCCCTTGACGAAGTCCGGGATGGCCGGCTCGCCGAGCCCGTCGCGGCCTGTCGCCATCACCATCTTGCGGGTGATGATCGGCGGCTTCTCGCCACCGGCGATCTCAAGCTCCAGGAGGCCGTCTTCACGCGGCACGACGCGGGTGACGTGCGTATCGTTCTCGACCGGTATTTCCATCACCTCGCGATACCATTTCAGGTAATCCATCCACATCGGCCGCGGGATGCGGAACAATTCCTCCCATTCGGCCTCGCCGTAAAGCGCGGTGAACCAGGCGCGGAAGCTGAGCGAGGCCATGCCGAGGGCGGGCCCGAGCAGGATCTTCGGCGAACGCAGCGTTTCCATCCGCGCATAGGTGACCCACGGCCCCTCGAACCCCTTCGGCGCCTTGTCGACGATGCGCAGGTTGACGATCCCGGCGCGGGTCAGCGCATGCCAGGCGACGAGGCCGCACATGCCGCCGCCGATGATGACGACGTCGCTGACCGGCTCGCCTCCGGCCGTCGTCACCGGCTTCGACCAGTTGGCCGGCGGATAGTTCAGGTAGCTGAGATCCTGCTTCACCCGCGCATTCAGGTCGGCAAGCCGGTGCTGCTGCTGTTGCCTGTTGATCATTCCCGGTCTCCTGTTCAGTCCGCCAAGAGGACAGCGTCCCGCTCGCGCCAGCCCACCCAGACCTCGTCGCCCTCGATATGCGACAGCGCCACGGGGTCGAGCTGGACGAGGAGGCTCGCCCCGTTTTCGAGGGTAACGTCGAGCGAGGTATGCGCCCCCTTGAACACGCGCCGGCCGATACGGCCCTTGAGCGCCAGCCGGCCCTCGGGCTTGCCCGGCAGACAGTAGAGCGCCTCCGGCCGCAGGGCGACTGTGGCGCGCGCGCCCGGTGCGGGCGAGGTGCCGTTCACGTCGGCGTGCACGCTGTTGCCCTGCCAGTCGATGGTGGCGACCGGATCCGAAACCGAGACGACCCTGCCTTCGAGGAAATTGCTCTGGCCGATGAAATCGGCGACGAAGCGGCTGCGCGGCCGGGCATAGAGTTCGTCCGGCCCGCCCATCTGCTCGATCCTGCCCTTGTTCATCACCACGATGACATCGGACATGGTGAGCGCCTCCTCCTGGTCGTGGGTGACGAAGAGGAAGGTCTTGCCGGTGGTCTGCTGGATCGACTTGAGCTCTATCTGCATCTGCTGGCGCAGCTTCGCGTCGAGCGCGGAAAGCGGCTCGTCGAGGAGCAGCACGTTCGGATCGGGTGCAAGCGCCCGCATCAGCGCCACGCGCTGGCGCTGGCCGCCGGAAAGCTGGTCGGGCATGCGGCCGGCATAGTCCTGAAGCGCCACGAGGGTAAGGAGCTCCGTGACGCGCCGGTGGATCGCCTCCCGCTCCATGCCCTTCAGCTCCAGGCCGAAGGCGATGTTGCGCGCGACCGTCAGGTGCGGGAAGAGCGCGTAGTCCTGGAAGACGATGTTGACGTTGCGCTTGTTCGGCGGCAGGTGCGAGATCGGCTTGCCGTCGAGATAGATTTCCCCGGAGGTGACGTCCTCGAAGCCGCCGAGCATGCGCAGCGTCGTCGACTTGCCGCAGCCCGAGGGGCCGAGCAGCGTGACGAACTGGCCGGGCGCGATCGCAAGGTCGAGGTTTTCCACGGCGGCGAGCGTGCCGTAGACCTTGTTGACGTTCTTGAAATGGACGACAGGCTGCATTCGCGTCAGCTCCTGGAACGGCGGATGAAATGCTCGGCATAAAGGCCGACGGCGGTGGTGACGATCAGCACGATGGTTGCCATGGCGTTGATTTCCGGCGACATGCCGCCCTGCACCTTGGCGAAGATCAGCATGGGCAGCGTCGGCTGGTAGCCGCCGAGGAAGAAGGTGCGCACGAAGTCGTCGATGCTGGTCAGCACGCAGAAGATCATGCCGCCGAAGAGCGCCGGCATCAGGTAGGGGATCGTCACGCGCAGGAAGGCGACGAAGGGATCGGCGCCGAGGTCGCGCGCCGCATCGACCAGGTTGGCCGGCATGGAGCGCAGGCGCGTCAGCACCATGATGACCACGAAGGGCACCGCATGGACCGTGTGCGCCAGGATGATCGCGAAGGTGCCGGTCGGGATGTCCACCATGCGGATGAAGATGCGCATCGAGATGGCGTTGATGAGGCCGGGCACCACGGCGGGAAGGCAGGCGAGCGCGAAGATGGCCGCCCTGCCCCAGATGTTCTCCGCCGAGACGAGCAGCGCGATCCAGACACCGACGATGGTGGCCGAGATCGTGGTGGCAAGGGCAATGCCGATCGAATAGAGCGAGGCCTCGATGAATTGCCTGTCCTGCACCACCTTGCCGTACCAGTCGAGCGTCCAGTTGCCGATCGGGAAGGCGATGAAGTTGGCATCCTTGAAGCTCATCGCCATCATCAGCGCCAGCGGCAGCACGAGATAGACGGCAAAGAGCCAGTAGGAGGCGCCGAGCGCGGTCTTCGGCAGGTCGCTGAGATAGGTTCGCATCGCCCCCTCCTCACATCAACCGGACGGAGCGCCCGCCGACGACCCGCATGAAGAGGCCGACGGTGGTGAGCGATACGACGAGCATGAGAATGGAGAAGGCGGCGCCTTCCGGCCATTTGTCGTTCGAGCCGTGGAACAGCGTGGCGATGACCTCCGGGAAGATCACGGCGTTCGGCCCGCCGAGCAGGAGCGGCGCCGCGAAGACGCCGACGGCGGTGAGATAGACGAGGCTGCAGCCCGAAACGATGCCGTCCTTGGAAAGCGGCAGGATGACCCGGCGAAAGCGCTGGAGGGGACTGGCGCCGAGGTCGGCGGCTGCATGGATCAGCGGCGTCGGGATCTTCTCGATCGCCGAATAGAGCGGCAGCAGCATATAGAGCGCCAGCAGGTAGACGACGCCGAAGCTGAGGGAAAAGAAGGTATAGAGCATCGGGATCGGCCGGTCGATGAAGCCGAGCTCGCGCAGCAGCACGTTCACCGCACCGCGATTGGCAAGCAGCATGATCACCGAGAAGGTGCGGATGAGCTCGCCCGCCCAGAACGGAATGAGCAGCAGCAGCAGCGCGCGCATGCGGTTCTTCGGCTGCACCACCTTCGCCACGTAATAGGCGACCGGATAGACGATCACCAGCGTGGAGATCGTCACCACCGCGGCGAAGATCAGGCTGCGGACGAAGGGCATGAAATAGAGCCGGTCGGAGAAGAACAGCGCATAGTTGTCGAGCGTATAGCCGCTGCTCTTGTTCGGCTGCGGCGGATAGTTGGCGAGGAAGCTGATATTGGCCATCTGCAGGATCGGCCCGATGTGCAGCAAGGCGATCCAGACGAGCGGGATGCCCGCGAGCACGGCGAGCCGGAAGCGGCGGCTGTCGGCCAGGCGTCCGATCGTGTTGCGATAAAGGCCCGACCCCACCGCCCTGCCGATCCATCCGGCATAGCGGGGCGCCGCCGGCAAGGCGACGGGCCGATGTTGCGTCGTCGTATCCACCATTCTGGTCGTTCCCGGCTCTGGAAGAGTCCTTATGCGGTGCGCGACCGGCCGGCAGCCGGTCGCGGAAGGTCTGGAGCGTCAGGCGGCCTTGATCTCGGCGGCGGCCTTGTCGATCATCTCGTTCTTCATGTCGCGGTTGACCGACGAGAAGAACTGGATGCGCTCGGTCTGCTCCGGCGGCAGCGTCAGGGCGGCGCGCTCCTTGTCGTCGAGCACCTTGTCGACGCCGTCGAAGGCCGAAGCGAAGCCGGACTGGCGCGTCATCGCCGCACCGATTTCCGGCGAGGAAAGGATGGCGTCGAGGAAGGCATAGGCCGCGTCCGCGTTCGGGGCGTTGTTGACGACGTTGAACGAATAGAGGAAACCGTAGGTGCCTTCCTTCGGCACCGAGATCTCGATCGGGTGGCCGTCCATGATGAGCTTCGCCGCCGGGCCGGACCAGGTCTGCGCGAGGTAGATGTCCTCGTTGACGAACATCTGCTGCACCTCGGAAGCCGCATCGTAATACTTGCGCACCTTGTCCTTGTGCTGGATGAGGAAATCGCGGGCCTGGTTGGTGGCGGCCTGGGCGACGTCCGGCTTGTCGCCGTAGGTCACGTAGTCGCCGTCATTGCCCTGGTAGCGCATGACGATGGAGAGGAAGTCGGTGATGATGTACGAGGTCAGGCCCTTGTACTTGTCCTCGAACATGATGCCCCAGCTGTCGGACGCCTCGGTATAGTCCGTATTGCGTGCAAGGCCTTCGAAGCCGGCGAGCAACGGCACGCCGTAGGTCTTGCCGTCGATGGTGAGCTGCGGGGCGCCCTTGTAGGCGGAGGCGAGCCTGTCCCAGTTCTTCAGGCGTCCGGTATCCAGCGTCGCCAGCAGGTTGGAGTTCATGAACTGCGACAGGCGGTGCCCGGTGACGGTCACGATATCCGTGGAGGGCGTGGCGCCTTCGGCGGTCAGCAGGTTGTACTGCTTGCCCTGATCGTCCGTCAGCCGGATGCGCACCTCGATGCCGGTGTCCTTCTGGAACTGGTCGATGAAGGATTGCGGCACGAACTTGTCGTAGGTCGTGATGTTGACGACCTTGCTCTGGGCGAAGGCGGGGCGGATGATCGACGGCGCAGCCAGGATGCCTGTGCCGGCCGCAAGCAGCTTCAACGTGGAGCGGCGGGTTGCGGTGAAGTCCTTCATGTCACTCTCTCCTTGTTTGATTTGGCAGGCTCATTTTTCGTTTTCAGGCGTTCCGGGCGTGAGGCTCCCCTGGTCGGGGACCGTGTCGGGCAAGCTCCGGCGGCGCAGCCCGGGCGGCGCGCCGTCGAGGGCGCCTTTGCCGGAGAAGGTCCGGTCGGCGATACGCGCCATCTGGCGCGGGTCGTGGGCGGTGAAATCCGGTATGCGCTCGGAGGCGATCCGCACGATCCGCTGTATCAGTTCATGCGCGCCGGTCGAGAGCGGACGGGCGGCCGCCGAAAAGATCGCCCAGAGGAAAGGAATGTCGACGTCGAGCGGGCGGATGGCGACCGGCGCCGATTGCAGGCCATAGGCCGTTGCGGGCTCGATGATCGCAACGCCGAGGCCGGTCGAGGCGATCTGTACGGCATTCATGGCCGCATTTGTGGCGATGACCCGGCGGGGCTGCACCTTGGCCGCTTCCAGCACCTGGTCGACCCGGTGGCGCAGGCGGAACGGGTTGGCCATGGTCACGAGCGTGCACCCGGCAAGATCGGCGATGGAAACCGTCGCTTTCGCAGCGAGCGGATCGTGGTGCGCGACGGCGGCCACGCAGCGCCCCTCGAAGAAACCCTGCACCTCCAGCCCCGGCTGGTCGGCCGGCAGCGAAGTCACGCAGAAGTCCGCCGTGCGGGCAAGAACCGACTGAACGGCTGCCTCGGCCGGCATGCTGCGAAGATGCATTATATGCGGCAGGCGCTCCTGGGGCAGCTCCGCCAGCGCAAGCGGGATGATGCCGCTCGCAAAGGCCGGCGTCGCTGCGATCTCGATCGGCTCTGGCTCCCGGCCGGCGATCGCCGTCGCGCGGTTGCGCAGATGTCCGATACCGCTGACGAAGCGCTCGGCATCGTCATGAAAGGCAACGCCCTCGCGGGTAGGCGTGATCTTCGGGCCGTTACGCTCGAACAGCGGAAAGCCGAGCGACGTTTCCAGATCCTGGATCAGGCGCGTGACCTGCGACTGCGAGCGATCGAGCAGCCGGGCGGCACCGGTGATGCTGCCGGTCGACATGACTGCCAGAAACGCCTCGAGGTCGCGGATTTCCATCGGTATCATGCATTCCTTGCATTATGACTGATACATAGTGCATAAAACGCATTCTACGCGCTAGTGACAAAAGACAAGTTTTCTCAGTTGGGTGTTTTTGTAGAAAATACCTGCCGTGAGCATGGGGGCCGGCAAGGAAAACCCCGCAAGGGATCGTCCGGCGAACGACCTCGGACGAAGATAAAAGCCGAAATGAAGGAGATCGGATCGATGCGGATTGGTATTCTCGGTGCGGGCGCTATCGCCTTCGGCATGGCGGCCTTCCTTGCCAAGGCCGGCCACCAACCCGTTCTCTGGTCCCCGTCCGGCACGCGCACCCGCGAGCTCGCCGAGGGCTCTCCGTTGACGGCAACGGGGGCAGTCGAGTTTTCCGGAAAGGTCGCCGTCGCAGGCGATTGCGCCGCGGCAGTCGCCGGAGCCGATGCAGTCGTCGTCGCCCTGCCCGCCAACGGCCACCGCCGGGTGTTCGACGCCGCCCTGCCGCATCTCAGGTCCGGCCAGCCCGTCATCATCAGTTCGCACAGCTCCTTCGGCGCGCTCTATCTCGCCAAGCGGCTGGCGGCGCGGAACATACGCCTGCCCATCAGCGTCTGGGGCACGACGCTTCTGACCGGCCGACAGCAGCCGGACGGCACGAGCGTTGCGGTCAACACCGTCCGCCAGAAGATCGACATCGCCACCCTGCCCAAATCCGCAGCCGCCGAAGGCAAGGCGCTCTGCACGGAGCTCTTCGGCGACCGTTTCGTCGCGCGCGAGGGCCTTCTCGCCATCGCGCTCTCGAACCTCAACCCGCAGAACCATCTCGGCATCGCCCTCCTCAACCTGACCCGCATGGAAAAGGGCGAGACATGGGGACAAGGCGAACACGTCACGCCTGCCGTAGGCCGGTTGATCGAGGCGCTCGACCTCGAGCGGCTTGCAATCGCCGAAAGCTTCGGCCTGTCCGTGCGCACCGTGCAGGAGCATTTCTCGCTGTCGTTCCACGTGCCGATGGGCACGGTCTCGCAGATGAACCAGCAGATGCACCGCGAAGGGCGCGGCGGCTTCGGCCCGACAAGCGCGGACAGCCGCTACATCTACGAGGACGTGCCCTTCGGCCTCGTCCCGACCAGCCTTCTCGGTCGCATCGCCGGCCGGCCGGCCGTGCTGCACGAAGCCGGCACCGCGCTGTTTTCCGCCGCCATGGCCCACGACCTCGTCGCCGACAACGACCTCCTGCCGGAACTGGCGCTCGACAAGCTCTCCCCGACAGCGCTGACGACGCTCTGCGAGGAGTGGCCGGCAAAGGCATGAGCGGCAGTGCCCGCAGAGTTTCGAGCGAACAATTTCGTGGGAGGCACCTGAAAAGTTTTGGCATGAACGCCGGACACGAGAATCCCACATGTCCGACGACGCGGCGAGTTTCTTGAGGATGCAGCCTCGTTTGTCGTCTCCATGTCGACAAAGTCAAGCGGAAATTTTACGATTGCCGACACGTTGTTTTTCTGGCCCAATGCCCCGC
>NZ_JBJIEP010000045.1:0-16745 GCF_046557955.1 Shinella agrisoli
ATGGTGATGGTCAACCTGCCGACGGCGGGCGTCGACTTCCACGTGCCCTTCGGCGGACGCAAGGGCTCGTCCTACGGTCCGCGCGAGCAGGGCAAGTATGCCGCCGAGTTCTACACCACCGTCAAGACGGCCTATACCCTGGCGTGAGACGCGGCGGCCGGCACGCGGGGCCGAGTTTTCCCCTGCCTTAAGCCGGGTTGCCGGACCTTGCCGGATGCAGCATTCTCTGCTTCGCCAGCCGGATTTCTCGTTTGCCGGCGCGTTCGAACGCCTCGTCGTGTTGATGGTTTCCCATCACGAACAGGCTTTGTGTGATCGATCCTTCGCTTACTATCAAGGCGCGGCCGGAGGAGGAGATCCGCCGCCCCGGAGGATGTGCAAACAGCCTGCATCTGTCATCAGAGGCCAAGCTCTCGCATGAGGCTTGCTGCTTGCTTCCACGGCGTTGCAAAACAAGGAGGATCGCATGCTGCATATTCTCAGATATTTCCGCCGGATATGTCGTGCCGGACGAAGCGGCGGGATCGGTGCCGCCCTTTCCCTCGTGCTGCTGGCACTTTTGCCGGCTTTTGCCCTTCAGGCTTCAGCGCAGACGCTGGAGGCGGTCAAAAGCGCGGGCAAGCTCAGGGTCGGCGTGCAGGCTGCAAACATGCCGTGGGGATTTGCGGATGAAAGCGGCGCTCTCGTCGGGTACGACATCGACGTCGCCCGGCTCCTGGCAAACGAGATCGGCGTCGATCTGGAGCTCGTCCCCGTAACCGGGCAGAGCCGTATTGCGCAGTTGGTAACCGGCAAGGTGAACATCCTCTTCGCGGTGCTGGGGATGTTCCCGGACCGCGCGGAGGTCCTGCAGTTCACGAAGCCCTATGCGGGCCTGTCCTATTGGGTCATTGGCCCGAAGGACAGGGAGATCAAGGATTTTCCCGATCTTTCCGGCCTGAAGATCTCCGCTTCGAAGGCGTCGGCCGAGGAGAAGATCATCACCGAGAAAGCGCCGGCCGACGCGACGATCGTAAGGTACGATGACCCGCAAAGCTCCATCCTGGCGCTCATGTCGGGCCAGGCGGATGTCATCGTCGGAAACAGCACCTATATCGGCAACTTCACCCGTATGGGGCGGACCGAATTCGAGAACAAGATCAAGCTGGGCTCCCAGTTCCAGGGTGGCGGCATCCGCAAGAACGACAAGGAGTTCCTGGATTTCGTGAATGGCTTCCTCGACAAGGTGATGGCGAACGGCGAACTTGAGAAGATCAGCCAGAAATGGCTGCTCGAGTCCCTTCCCGAATTCCCGGAAAGCATCGACGGCATTTCCTGGAAAATCGACTGAAAACGCCACGTGACATCGAAGGTGAGGGCATGAACAGCGCTGGAACGACCGCCGTATCGATCCAAGGTCTCAACAAGTACTACGGATCCTTTCATGCCCTCAAGGATGTCACCCTTACAGTGGAAAGCGGGGAGCGGATCGTGGTTTGCGGTCCGTCCGGCTCGGGCAAGTCGACCCTCATCCGGTGCATCAACTGCCTGGAGGAAATCCAGGGCGGGACCATCACCGTCAACGGCACGCGCCTCGACGGGACCAGCGAACAGGTGAAGCGCATCCGGTCCGAGGCCGGCATGGTCTTCCAGCAGTTCAACCTTTTCCCCCACATGACCGTCCTGCAGAACTGCACCCTGGCGCCCCGCCGGGTGCGCGGCCTGTCGCGCGAGGACGCGAATGCGGTCGCGCGGCAATATCTCCAGCGGGTGCGCGTGGCGGACCAGGCCGACAAGTATCCGGCGCAACTTTCCGGCGGCCAGCAGCAGCGGGTGGCAATCGCGCGGGCGCTCTGCATGTCTCCGAGGCTCATCCTGTTCGACGAGCCGACGTCGGCGCTCGACCCGGAAATGGTCAAGGAGGTTCTCGACACGATGACGGAACTGGCCAGCGAAGGCATGACGATGATCTGCGTGACCCATGAGATGGGCTTCGCCCGTAAGGTCGCCGACCGGGTGATCTTCATGGACGGCGGGCGGATCGTCGAGGAAAAGCCCCCGGCTGCGTTCTTCGACAATCCCGAACACGAGAGGACGAAAGCCTTTCTTGCACAAATCCTGTCGTGAGCGAGCAAGCGGATGCAGTATGATTTCGATTTCTCGGTTGTCTTCAACCAGGCCGACAGGCTCTTTCTGGGATGTCTTTGGACCCTCGGTCTTTCGTTCCTTTCGATGGGCGTCGGCATCGTCGTCGCCATCCTAATCATCCTGCTCAGGACGTCGAAGATCGGCTTCCTCTCGTTTCTTGCCAGCGCCTATGTCCAGCTGTTCCGGAACACGCCGTTTCTCGTGCAGATCTACTTCATCTATTTCGGGTTCCCCGCGATGGGCGTGCGCTTCGATTCCAACACCGCGGCGCTGATCGCGCTGTCGGCGAACTTCGCCGCCTATTCGTCGGAGATCATCCGGGGCGGCATCACGTCGATACCGCGGGGCCAGACCGAAGCCGGCCTCGCGCTCGGCCTCGGCACACTCGAGACATTCTTCTACATCGTCCTCAAGCCGGCCGTGCGGAAGGTTTATCCCGCGCTCGTGAGCCAGTTCGTCCTCCTGATGCTGATGACGAGCGTCGCCTCGTCCGTCGGTGCGACCGAGCTGACCTATTTCGGCCAGGAGATCGAGTATTCCACCTATAGAAGTTTCGAGGCCTATTTCACGCTGTCGGCGATCTATCTCTCCATGGCGCTGGTGTTGTCCTTCGCTCTTTCGCGCGTCGACAAGTTCATTTTCAGATATCCCGTCTAAGGAGGAGGCGATGGTCCGAGACCTGGTTCTGAACGACCTGTGGCTGATCCTGGAAGGCGTCAAATGGACGGTGTACATATCGATCGTCGCCTTCGTCTGCGGGGGATTGATCGGGATCGTCGTCGCCGCCTGCCGCGCCTCGCGCATTCCGGTCATCGCGCGCATGGCGCAGGCCTATATCGAGGTGTTCAGAGGAACGCCCCTGCTGATGCAGCTGTTCATTGCGTTCTACGGGTTGCCCATCGTCGGGATAAATCCCAGCGCCTGGACGTCGATCGTCGTCGCCTTCACCTTCCATGCGAGCGCCTTTCTCGGCGAGATATGGCGCGGGGCCATCCAGTCTGTTCCGCGCGGCCAGTCGGAGGCCGCGCTCGCGCTGGGCTTGGGCTATATCGACCGGATGTGGTACGTCATCTTTCCGCAGGCGATCCGGATTTCGCTGCCGGGCACCGTCGGCTTTCTCGTGACCTTCATCAAGGGCACGTCCCTGTGCACCATCGTCGGCTTCACGGAACTCAGCCGCGCCGGCGTCATCGTCTCCAACGCGACCATGCAGCCGCTCCTGGTGTTCGGCGGCGTGGCGGCGCTCTACTTCGCGATCTGCTGGCCGTTGTCCATTGCAAGCGCCAGCCTTGAAAAACGGTATCTCGCAACGGGGTGACCGGCGCTGATGGCATTCTAGCCGGAAAGGGCCGCACCGACATTCTCCGGACTGAAAACCGTGAACGGCACGATCGTGCTTGCGGGTATAGAACCGCTGTACCCGAGTTCGCCGAGGATCGTGTCGATGGCCGCGCGAAGCTGGAGCTCGGGATTCTGGTCGATCGCCAGCGTCATGATTCCGCGCGCCAGCAGGTCCCGCGACTGGTCGGTCAATTCATGGCCGATGAAGAGCGTTTTTCCGGTGCAGTCCAATTTTGCTAGCGCGCTGCCGAGCTCGGCCGTTCCGCCTCCGGTGCTGTAGACGACGAGCGGCGGGCCTTTTTCGACCAGGTATCGCCCGAACGTGTGCAAGGTGTGCGCCCTTTCGATGGGGCCTACGATCAGCGTGGAGACGGCAAGGTGGGGTGCATGTTGCGCCAGCGCGGTTTCGAAGCCGCGCAGCCGTTGTTGGTGCACGCGATATTCGGGTCCCCTGTAAAGGACGACGACCGGCCCCGGCTTGCTGGTCATGCGCGCGGCGAAGTAGCCCGCCGTCCGCCCGGCCGCATGGTTGTCGATGCCCGTGTGTGCGAGGCGGCCGGAATCGGGCATGTCGTTCACGAAGGTCACGACGGGACGGCCGCCATCGGAGGCGCGCCTGACGGCCTCGACCGTCCTGGGCGTCTCGGAGGCGTAGACGACGAAGGCATCCGCCGTGGAGTTCTGGAACTGGGCGGCGACCTCCGTCGGGCTGTCCGGATCGGCAAAGACGCGATGCAGCGTCACTTCGCGGTCCAGCGTCGGGGCGATCTGAAGCACCGCCTCGTTGACGCGGCGGAAGAACTGCGTGATCGGCGGCGGAAAGATGACCGCGATGCGCAGGCTCCGCCGGTACGGGTTGGGAATCCGGCGGGAAAGGTGAAGCTGCTGTGCGGCGAGAATGACCTTGCGCGCGGTTTCGGGCTTCACGCCTCCCCGTTCGTTCAGCACGCGATCGACTGTCGCAATCCCGACGCCGGCAAGCCGAGCGACGTCGTCCAGTCTGCTCGGCTTGGTCTTTCGCGTTGGCTCGCGCATGCGCTGCTGACCTGGTTCAAGTCCGTTCCCGGGGGAAGCCTACGATAGGGCCTCCCTTCTTGCCAGCGTTTAGTTCGCCAGGTGAACCTGGTACTTCACCTCGTCGTGCGGCAGGAAGGTCGAGTAGTAGCCCATGATTTCCTCGATCCCGCCCTGGTCGGTCGGGCGGGGCCAGAACACGCCGGCCGGCCCGTTGCATGGCAGCAGCGAGACGGCCGTCATGACTTCGGCGGCCTCGGCGCGCGTGAGCGCGCGTCCCGATACGCGCAGCTCGACCTCTCTGACCGCCGAGGGATCGGTTCCCCAATCGAACAGCGCATTGAAGCCGATATAGTCGAAGCGAAGACGGTCCTCCGAGAAGCCGTGCCGTTCGATGAGCTGCTTTCGGCAGATCTCGGCGGCAAGCCGCGCCTTCTCCAGGGCGCCGACGCCACCGAAAAGAAGGCGGCCGACGCCGATATAGCCTTCGCGCACGGCAAGCCCGACCTTCACCGTATCCGTCTTCGGCTTTCCGCCCGTGCCTTCGATGCGGACACGATCCGCTCCCACCTGCGTGATCCGCGTGGTGGTGAAGTCGACGATCGCATCCGCATGGATGTAGCGGGCAGGATCGCTGATCTCATAGATGAGTTGTTCCCTGCAGGTCTGTTCGTTGATGACACCGCCGGTGCCCTCCACCTTGGTGATGACGGCGCTACCGTCGGCCTCGACTTCGAGGATGGGAAAGCCGAGGCGGTCGAGGCCTTCGACATCCTTGCGTCCCGGGTCGGCGTAGCATCCGCCCGACACCTGCGCAGAGCACTCGACGAGGTGGCCGAGGCCCAGCCCGCGGCCCATCCTCTCCCAGTCGTCGAAGGACCAGCCGAATTCGTGGATCATCGCGGCCAGGTACTGTTCGGAATCGCCGGCCCGCGGCGTGATGACGATATCGGCGCCCTCCGCGAGCGCCGCGACGATTTCCCTGGCGCCGCCATAGGCGACCGCGCCGAGGAAGGCGTTGCCGAAAGCCGAAAGCGGCGCGTTCGTATCGGCGATGGTCGGGTTCTCCTGGCGCAGCTGGTCGGTCACGTCGCCGCCGCTGACATAGGCCACCTTCAAATGCCCGTATCCCAGTTCGCGGCAGACCTTAATGATGGCGTCGGCCGCGCCCTTGGGATCGAGAATGCCCGCATTGGCGATGATCCTGGTTCCGCGGCCCACGCAGGCCGGGAGGATTTTCCTGAGCTTTGCCTCGAAGAGGATGTCGTAGCCGGGAATGCCGTTTTCACGACGTGTATAGGCCTTGCTCAGGGCGACTTCGGACTGGCAATCGAAGACGATATAGTCGAGATCGCCCTTCTCGGCCAGGATCTGCGCGCCATAAACGTCGTCGCCCTCGTGTGCCGAGCCTGCCCCGATGCGGATGGTTTTCGACGAGCCCATAAATTCCTCCGTGTACTTCGGGGCGGTCAAGTCACGCCCTCGTGTCCGTGCAAACGCTAGTGTTCTGGCCGAAGGCTTGCACGCCATTTTACGATGGGAATCAATCAAGCGGCGGTCGCCGGAGGAGGATGGAAACCCATCAAAACACGAGATGCCAATTCATCTCGAAGCCCCTATGGATTGCGTCATCGAGAGTGGCGCGACGCCAGAGGAGGAAGAATGAGCCAAGCACCGCACCGCGTTGTCCTGCGCGATATTTGTCATGCCCGCTCTGGCGACAAGGGCAACTCCGCCAATGTGGGAATAGCCTGCTTCGACGCGCGCGATTATGAATGGCTGGAAAAGAACCTCAGCGCGGATGCGGTCAAGGCCTTCATGAAGAGCGTCGTGAAGGGCAGCGTCGAGCGCTACGAGCTTCCGAATATCGCCGCGCTGAACTTCATGCTCCACGACGCTCTCGGCGGCGGTGCGAGCCGCACCTTGCAGCTCGATATCCACGGCAAGGGCTTCAGCTCGATCCTTCTGAGCATGGAGCTGACGGCCGACGACCTTCCCCCCAGCCTTCGCGAGGCTCGCTAGGAACCGCACCAGGCCTCCTCAGGCTGCGGTCCATGAAGAGAGGCGGCTCCCGGCCGCCTCTCTTTTCCTTTCGTGGAACCTCTTGAATGTCCGGGTCGGCGCCGGCTTACCGCGATGCGTATTCCGCCTCGTTGGCTTTCGTCACCAGTTCGAAGGGCACCCAGTAGACCGGGTCGACGGGTTCGCCCTTCACCATCCTGGTGACGGCGTCTACCGCCTTCTCGCCTTGCCCCTTCGCGTTGTGGAACACCGTGATGTCGAGGTTGCCTTGCGCCATCTGGTGCAGCGCTTCGCCCGTTCCGTCGATGCCGGCGAAGACGATGGGCTTCGGGTCGGCACCTGCGGCGATCGTTGCGAGGATCGCGCCGATCGCCATTTCGTCGTTGTTGGCGATCACGCCGTCGACGTGCTCGCCGGATGACAGGATGTTGGTCATGATGTCGCTTGCCTGCTGGCGCTGATAGTTCGCGCTCGGCTTCTGGATGACCTCGATGTCGGGATACTTGGCCAGCACCTTGTCGATGCCCCCGGTGCGGACCGTCGTCGTGTTGACTGCGAGCTCGCCCTGGAAGACCACTACGCGGCCTTTCCCGTTGAGCTGCCTTGCGAACTCCTCGGCCTGCATGACGCCGGACGTGCGCTCGTCGGAGCCCACGTAGATCACGTTCTGCGGAAGATCCTGGTCCGGCTTGCGGGCGACATAGATCAGCGGGATGCCGGCGGTCTGGGCGGCGGCCGTCATCGGTTGGGTGGCCGAGGTGTCCACGGGCGAGATGATGAGCGCCTTCACGCCGGAGGCGATGAGGTTGTTCACCTGGTCGGCCTGTTTGCTGACATCCCCCTGGGCATCCTCCGCCTGGACGCCCAGACCGGCCTTCTCGGCGTTGGACGCGATGCTGTTGCGCAGGTTGGTGAGCCAGACGTCGTCGAAGTAGGGCATCGACACGCCGATGTCGTCGGCGCGCGCCGAAAGGGTGGAACAGAATAGTGTGGTGGCGGCCGCCGCGGCGAGCGCCACCTTGCGCAGGTTTAGCATGTCTCCTCCTTCGGCAGGCCTCCCGCCTGCCAATTGTCAAAACAGGATCAGCTAAAGCGCGATCGCCCGGAAAAGCAACGAGACTGAGATTTTTCGTTTCAGGACGTTTCGCGAACGCCAGCGGCTTTATGCTATCTTGTTTCAGAAAATGCTCTCGGCGGTCGTGGTCGCGAAGGGCAGGATCACCTCCGCGCGTCGGCGGTCGGCGCGCTCGTCCTCGATGGTATGCAGCATCGTGCTGACGAGCTTCTCGGCAAGGTCGGCCATCGGATGGCTGAGCGCGACGGACAGGGTGCCCTCGACCAGAGCCTGCCGGGTTTCGTCGTTCAACTCGCAACTGATGAGGTGAGGGGTGGGGCCTTCCGCTTCCCGCAGGGCCCTTATCGCTCCCCTGATCCCGCCGCCGGTCACGTAGATCGCCGTCAGGTCGGGGTGGCGGCGCAGAAGATCGGACGTCGCGTCGTAGGCGCCCAGATCGGTCTCGTGGGTCGTGACCGCCTCGAGCACCGTCAGGTCGGCTGCGTGCTCGCGCAGGTAAGACCTGAACCCCATCTCCCGCTGCTCCTGGCAGACATGGCGATGGGTACCCATGAGAATGGCGACTTCGTTTCCCTTCCTCTGGAGACGATCGGCGAACCAGCCTGCGGCGCGGCCGAACTTCCTGTTGTCGAGGCCGACATATCCCGCGCGCCGGCCCGAGCTTATGTCCGAGACCGCCGTGAACACCGCAATCCCCTCCTGCGCGAGCTCGTCGACCGCGCGGTTGACGAGGGGGTGGTCCGCAGAGGTTATGGCGACCGCTTCGCAATTCCGGCCGAGCTTCCTGAGCGTGTCGGCCACGATCACCGGGTCGAGGTCCTCGATGTGCTCGACATGGGCGACGACACGACGGTCTTCGCGGGCGCTGCCGGCCTCCTTGAAGCGCGTGCCCAGCTCCTTGTGGAACGGCATTCCCTCCTGCTGGACGATCAGGCCCAGCCGCTTGACGGGAAGGTCCCCCTTCAGATGGCTGCGTATCGTCGCCGTGCCGTAGAAGCCCACGGCCTCCGCGACCGACAGCACATGCTGCACCGTGTCGGCCCTGACCTGGCGCCCGGAGAGGACGCGATTGACCGTCGACACGCTGACACCAGCTTCCCTTGCCAGCTCGGCAATGGTGACCCTCTTCATGCTGAAACTTTCTGAAACAAATTGTTCGGATCGGTGAAACGTATTGATCCAAAAAGTATCACAATGGTTGCCCTCCTGGCAATGCGCTGCGATTATCCGGTCCAGCTCAACAGGGAGGAGTAAAATCATGCTGTTCAAGAAGCGGCCTGAAAAATATGAGCTTTCAAGGGCTTTCGACGCCAATTCGGACCTTGAGGTCGCAGAGCCGTCCCAGGACGGGGAATGGTGGACGTTCGATATCAGGCGCAAGGACCTGAAGCGTCTGATGAAGCGGGAGGACCGCCGCCCGCTAATCAATTACCTCACCTGGCTGGCGCTGCTCGGCGGTTCGGGCGTGCTCGCATACTGGACCCTCGGCACCTGGTGGGCGGTCGGCGCGTTCCTGCTTTACGGCACCATCTACAGTTCCTGCGATCCGCGTTCCCACGACCTCGGTCACGGAGCGACCTTCAAGTCCCGCTGGCTCAACGCGATCTTCTGCAATCTCTGCCTCTTCATGACGATGAAGGAGCCGGTCGACTGGCGCTGGCGGCACACGCGTCACCACACCGACACGATCCATGTCGGGCTCGACCCCGAAATCCTGGTGACGCGACCTGCCGATCTCTTGAAGATCGCCGCCGACTTCTTCTTCCTCGTCCAGGCCAAGGGGGAGCTGAAGGGCATCGTCCTGCATGCGTTCGGCATCGTGACGAGCGACGCGAAGTTCTACGTTCCGAGAAGCGAGTGGCGGAAGATGTTCTGGTCCAGCCGCTTCTATCTGGCATGCATGGCGGGGGTCGTCGGATACTGCGTCGCGGCGCAGACGATCGTGCCGCTGCTCTTCGTCTGGGGGCCGCGCTTCTACGCCAACTGGTTCAACTTCTTCGGCTTCCTCACGCAGCACGCCGGCCTTGCCGAGGACTCCTACGACCACCGGCAGAACACGCGCACGTTCCGGATGAACCCCGTTGGCGAGTTCCTCTATGCCAACCTCAACTTCCATATCGAGCACCACATCTATCCTTCCATCCCCTACTACAACCTGCCGGTCCTGCACGAGATAGTGAAGGACCAGCTGCCGCACACCTACGCCAGCCTGTTCGAGGTCATGAAGGAAGTGCTTCCGGCGCTCTGGTGGCAGGCGCACGATCCCGGCTATTTCGTCGTGCGGAAGGTGCCGGAACGCGCCCGGCACGATGATGCCGCGATGTTTGCGAGCGGCGTTGCGGCGGCCGAGTGAGACCGGGGAGAGAGCTATGCCGGAGAGCTGGATCAGGGTTTGTGCGGCCGACGATATCGACGAGGAGGATGTCGTCCGCTTCGATGCGGCCGGCCGCACCTATGCCGTCTACCGCAGCCCGGACGACGACTATTTTGCGACCGACGGGCTGTGCACGCATGAGCGCGTCCATCTTGCCGACGGGCTCGTCATGGGCGACATCGTCGAATGTCCCAAGCACAACGGCCGCTTCAACTACAAGACGGGCGAGGCGAAGGGCGCGCCGGTCTGTGTCAATCTCAGGACCTATCCGGCAAAGGTCGTCGATGGCGATGTCTATATCGCCGTGGACGAATAGGAGGCACTTGTGATCTTCAAGGAACATGTGCGCTGGGAGATGCTGCGGCCGGAGGAGTTCCTCGCCCGGCAGAACGCCAGGCCCGTCGTCTACCTGCCCATGGGCCTGTGCGAGCCGCACGGCCATGTGGCGCCGTTCGGGCTGGACACGATCAAGGCGGACTGGCTCTGCGACATGGCGGCGGAGCGGTTCGGCGGCATCGTCGCGCCGACCATGGCCTATCATGTCCACGAGGTCGGCTATCATGTCCCGTGGCTGCGGGAGGTGATGGGCGGGGTCAATCCGCGGCTGGCGGCCCTGCCGGCCCATCTCCTCCTGGAGACCCTGTTCTATCAGTTCCGCGCCTTCCGCAATGCCGGCTTTTCGGGCGTGGTCGTCGTCAGCGGCCATCACGGAAGCCAGGAGGACCTGCGCATGGTGGCCGAGGCCTTTTCCGCCGTCTTCCCCATCGACCGCTTCGTGCGGACGGACCCGGAGCTGGTGGCGGGCGCCTTCACGGGAGACCATGCCGGCCGCTATGAACTCTCGCAGCTGCTGCATATCCGCCCGGACCTCGTCGCCATGGACCGCGCCGGCCGCGTCCGTACCGACCCCCTCGGCCGGTTCGCGCAGAACCCCGACGTGGCGGAGGCGAGCGCCGGGGAGGGCAGGGCGATCCTCGATCTGTCGCTGCGGGCGATCGGCGAGGCGGTGGAGGGCTTCGGCCTCAGTCCCTCCGGTGAGGTCGTCTCCATGGAGGCGGCCGCGCGGGTGTGGGGTACCGTCGCCGCGCGGCGCGCGCACTGGGCGACGGCGGGATGATCCGCAGCCCGCGGCGGTCAGGACGGGGGAGCCGGGTTCGCGCTGGTCGATTTCCGGACGATCAGTTCCGGAACGACGAGGCTGTGGGTCGCGGACGTCTTCTTTCCGGCAATGCTCTCCGACAGGGAGAAGAGCGCCTGCGAAGCGAGCTGGTGCACGGGCTGCCGCACGGTGGTCAGCTCGATGGCGGCCGTCGCCGAGAAGGGCATGTCGTCATAGCCGACGACGGAGATGTCGGCGGGCACGCGGTATCCGTTCCGGAAGAGGTAGTTGAGCACGCCGATCGCCGTCATGTCGTTGGCGGCGAAGATCGCCGTCGGCGTCGTGGCCCCGGCGAAGAGCGCCGTGCAGCCGGACCACCCGGCATCGATCGAGTAGTCGCCGCGCACGATGAGCGGTGTCAGGCCGTGCGTCTGCATCGCCGCGACATAGCCCTCGCGCCGGCGCCCGGCGCCCGGACCGTCGCCGCCGTCGATGCAGGCGATCCGTGTGTGGCCGAGCCCGACCAGGTGGTCGACGACCAGCGTTGCGCCGAGATGGTTGTCGTTGCTGACGCTGTTGACCTTGGCGTTGAGCGAATGCCGGCCGATATAGACCGCCGGGATACGCTCGGCGATGTCGACGACATGGCTTTCGTTGGCCGGGGCGGCCACCAGCACCAGGCCGGCGCAACGGTGCGAGATGAAGGTGTTGGCGGCAGCCTTGGCCGATTCGTCCGTCGCGCCGTTGATCGACAGGAGCGTGTCGAAGCCCTGCTCGCGCGCCGCCCGGTCGATCGCCTTCACGAGCTCGGAAATGAACGGATTCTCGATGGTTCCGACGATGACGCCGATCGTTCGCGAGCCGTTGCTCGCGAGGTTGCGTGCATGCGGGTCCGGAACGTAGTTCATCCGCGCCGCCACCTTGAGGATATGCGCCCGGCGCTCCGCGCTCACGCCGGTATCCCCGCGCAGAGCCAGGGAAGCGAGGGAGCGCGACACGCCGGCCTCCATGGCAACGTCCTCCAGCGTAATGCGACGACCTTTGTTCTGTGTCATCCGGCGTCCTGACCCATCTGCCAGACATCGTTCATCATGCGGGCGGTCCTTCGTCAAATGCTTTTGCCGGGCACGGGCGGCTCGATCTCCCAATCGACCTTGTGGTCCGCCCTGAGCGTGACGGGCTGGTTGGTCTTGTAGGAGCGCGTCGCCGCTTCCGCGATGTAGGTCGCCGCCAAACCGTCGCGCGCGTTGACCGGCGCGTCGGCGTCGTTGCGGATGCAGTCGATGAAGGCGCTCACCTCCAGGCGGTAGCTGTCCCGGTAGCGCTCGAGGAAGAACGCGCGCAGCCGGTCCGACGTCTCGTAGACGGCGTCGCTGCCGCCCGGGCCGAACTGCTTGAGGCCGGTGCGCGGCAGGTTGTCGGAGAGCAGCATGCCCTTCGATCCCACGGCCTCCACGCGCTGATCGAACCCCATGCTGGAGCGCCGGCTGTTGGTGATGAGGACGAGCTTTCCCGATGCCGTGCGCAGCATGGCGTTGCCGGTGTCGATGTCCCCCATCTCTGCGACCCAGGGCTCGATCAGCGCCGAGCCCTGCGCGAAGATCGTCACAGGCTCCTCGCGCAGGATCCAGCGCATCATGTCGAAGTCGTGCACCATCATGTCGCGGAAGATGCCGGCGGAATTGGCGATGTAATCCCTCGTCGACATGAAGGCGTCGCGGCAGGCGATCGTCAGCTGCTCGACATTGCCGATGTCGCCGTTTGCGACGCGCTTCTGGAGCTCGCTGTGGCCGGGATCGAAACGGCGGTTGAAGGCAAGGAAGACGCGGTCGGCCTCCTTGCCGAGCACGTCGACGCAGCGGACGGCTTCCGGATAGCTCGTGGCGAGCGGCTTCTCGCACAGGACGCGCTTGCCGGCTTCGACCGCCTTCAGCGTCAGCGCCACATGGGCCGTATGGGATGCGGCGACGAGAACGCCGGCCACCTCGGGGTGCCCAATGGCCTCCTCGGCGGTCCGGCAGGCCGTCGCGCCGGTGAGGGCCGCGAGCTTTTCCGCCGCCGCGGCGTCGAGGTCGTTCACCGTCACGATTCGCGCATCCGTCCCCTTCATGGACTCGGCGTGCACATGCGCCATGCGGCCCGCTCCCAACAGGGCAATTCCGATCATCAAATCCTCCTCAGGCGCCGGCGGCGCGGTAATCGAGCGAAACGAACCGGCCGTTTTCCTGTGCCGACCGGAGCGCCGCGAACATGAACGCGACGCCGCGCGCGCCGTCGAGGACGGTCGGGAACGCCACGTCGTCCAGCCTCCGGCGCGGGCTGCGGATCGCCGCGGCAATGTCGGCGTAGAGATTGGCGAAGGCTTCGAGATAGCCCTCAGGATGGCCGGCCGGCACGCGTGTTGCCCGGCGCGCCTGCGCGCTTGCCGCGGGGCCGCCCCTGGAAAACAGGGTGCTCTGCCCGCCGAGCGGCGTGAAGCGCATGTGGTTCGGGTGCTCCTGGTCCCATTCGAGGCCACCCCGGCTGCCATAGACGCGGATGCGCAGCCCGTTCTCGTTCCCGGGCGCGACGGTCGTGTTCCACAGGAGGCCGCGCGCGCCGTTCTCGAGGCGCAGCAGCATGCCCGCATGGTCGTCGAGACGGTGCCCCTCGACCAGCGAGGCGAGATCGGCCGCCAGCGATTCGACGCGCAGGCCCGTGACGAACTCGGCCAGATGGTGCGCATGGGTTCCGGTGCCCGCCACCACGCCCAGGGGACCCGAGCGCCGCGGGTCGTTCTGCCAGTCGTCCTCCCCGGCGCTGGCGGCCTGGTATTGCGAGGCGTATTCGACCTGGACGCTGCGGATCGCGCCGAGCTCGCCGGCGGCGATCATCTCACGGGCCATGCGCACCATCGGATAGCCGGAATAGGTGTGCGTCACGGCGAACAGCACCCGGGCCTTCGCCGTCCGCTCGACGAGCGCGCGCGCCTTTTCGACGCTCGTGGTCAGCGGCTTGTCGCAGATGACGGGAATGCCCGCTTCCAGGAAGGCGCAGGCGATGTCGAAATGCGTGTCGTTGTGGGTGCAGATCGTCACCGCGTCGATGCCGTCCGGCCGCGCCGCCTCGCGCTCTGCCATCTCGGCATGGCCGCGATAGGCGCGTGCCGCCTCGATATGGAGCGTGCGGGCGATCTCGGCGGATGCGGCGGCATCGCGCGAGAAGACGCCGGCCACGATCTCCCAATGCCCGTCCATCCGCGCGGCGGCGCGGTGGCTGCCGCCGATGGAGCCCGCCCTTCCGCCGCCGATCATGCCGAGGCGGAGCCGGCGGCCGTTGTCGTCATTCGTCATGGAACCGTTCCTGAAAGAGGCCGATCATCGCGTGGATTGCCTGCGGTGCATCCAGGCGCTGAACGAGGCGCCCGCGACGATGACGGCGCCCATGACGATCGCCTGGTCGTAGAAGGAAAGGCCGAACAGGTTCAGCCCCTTCTCCAGCAGGATGACGATCAGCGTGCCGATCAGCGTCTTGAAGACGGTGCCTTCTCCGCCGTGGATGCTGGTTCCGCCGAGGACGACCGCCGCTATGCCGGAAAGCAGCAGGTTGTCGCCGACGACCGGGCCGCCCGACCCCAGACGCGCGACGATCGTGACGCCCGCAAGCCCGGCGCATCCGCCGCACAGGAGATAGGCGATGAACTTGGTCGACGTCACGCGCAGCGCGTTGAAGGTCGCGGCCCGCTCGCTGGTACCGACCAGATAGATCTCCCGGCCGCGCATCGAGCGGGCAAGGAAGAGCGCGGCGACGAGAAGCACCGCGATGGCGACCCAGAGAAGGTTCGGAATGGCGAGAAAGGTGCCACGGCCGAAGGCCAGCACGCTCAGCGGCAGCTTGCCGACGGAATAGCCGCCCGTGACGAGGAGTGCGGTCGCCCACACGGTGAGCAGCATCGCAAGCGTGAAGACCAGTGCGGGCAGGCGGAAGAACGCGATCACCGCGCCGTTGATCGCGCCGATCAGCAGGCCAGTTGCGATGCCCGCGGCAAACCCGAGCGCGACGATCCCCGTGTGCTGGATGACCAGCGCGCAGACGACCGATGCCATGCTGGCCGTGGAGCCGACGGACAGGTCGATACCGCCGGCGATGAAGACGATCGTCATGCCGATCGCCAGGATCAGCAGCGGAGCGAAGAGGCGTGCCATGTTGGCGAAGTTGGCATAGGAGACGAAGTTGTCGACGAAGACGGTGAACACCGCCGCCAGCGCGACAAGGATCAAGAGCATGGGGGACTGCTTGAAGAAATCGCGGTATGAGGTCCCGTCGCCCAGCTTCGGCATCTCGGCGGTTCCCGTTGCCATATCTGTTCCTTTCTCTGTGGTCGGGAGCCGCGCCGCTGGCGGCGCGGCTCGGTCGCCGTACGAAGGAGGTGGAGAACGACTTCGCGCGGCAACCGTTTCAAAGCCGGCTACTTGCAGCCCCAGACCTTTTCGGCCATCAGCTGCGTGTCGTCCTGGCCATAGGGAATGCCGGGGAGGAACTTGGACTTCTCGGCAGGCGGCGTGTCGTTGCCGGCTTTGACCGCGGCATCGACCGCAAGGTCGGCCATCTCGGTTATGGGCGTTGCGATATCGAGGTCGAGGAAGCCGTCGCGCACGGCCTGGCAGGCGAGCGGCGTGCCGTCGATGCTCACCTGGACGATGTGCTTCGGGTCCCCCTTGGGAACGAGGAGGCCGCGCTGCTTGAGGGCGGAGAAGACCCCCTGCAGGGCGTCGTTCCAGGGCGTGTAGATGCCCTTGAGGTCGGGATGGGCCTGGAGCGCGTTCTCGGTGCCCGTCAGCGCCTTTTCCGGGCTCCATTCGGTCGGCACCTGAGCGACGATCGTCACGTTCGGATAGGCCTTCAGGGCCTCGTCGAGACAGGAGGAGCGGCGCAGGCCGTTGTCGTTGAACAGGCCGCCCTGGATTTCTAGCAGCTTGAAAGGCTTGCCCTCGGATACCTTGCCGAAATATTCGCCCGCCGCCTTTCCGTCCGCGCAGGGATCGCCGCCGACGTGATAGGTCACGGCCTCCATGTCGGAGGGCGCCTGGTCCATCGAGATGAAGGGAATGCCTGACGCGATGGCGCTCTGCGCGAGGCCGTTCAAAGGCCGGGAAAACACTTCGATGATGGGCCGTACCGATGACGAACACGCGTTGTGTGATGCGCTTTTGCTCACCTCCGCTGGCGACGATCCGGGGCCTACCGGAAAAGTGCGTTCGGCCTACGGAGGGCTGGACAGCCGAAAACCAGGCTTTTCCTCGAAGTCGATCGCCGACCTAACTGATTTGTTGGACTTGGCTTGGGACGATCGCTTGCCACCATTCTCGATCTCGTGGATGCCCCGCTCCCGGCTCAACTGCGCGAGCGAAGCTTGCGATCGCTGTATTGCTGCTCTGACGGCGTGCGTGGTCGTGGCGCTGCCGTGACGAACTTGTCCCATAGTACTTCCTTCCATTCCGCAGAAAGGATCACACCATCAAACCGTGGGATCAAACAACTAGGCGCCGCCGCACCAAACGTGCGAACCAGAGGCGCTGGTGCAATTATCGAAAAGCTGCTTGAGGAAGATGCCGTGCCGGTCGCTCTCTCTACAAGCTAGAGCGAACTGATCTTGGGTTGAATCGGAGTAGGATTCCCAAGTCGCCGTATTTGTGATTCAAGATGCTGGCTGG
>NZ_JBJIEP010000046.1:0-13799 GCF_046557955.1 Shinella agrisoli
ATGCTTCTCCCCAAACGAATGCCGAAACTATCTCATCAACGCAGGATACGCTTCAACATGAGAGCATCAGACTCTAACGATACAGTCGGGTACGTCAGTTCGGATGAGAGGGCCGTCGGATGGGGCTTTCAGCTTTCATCGAACCACTGAAATAAAAGCAATGGAGATACGCCTCCTCGACGGCGATCCGGCGGGCCTGGCGCATGAGTTACCGCAGGAAACGGCGGAAGCGCTGAAGCGCGAACCAGAACAGCACCGTACCGATCGCCGCCAGCGCCAGCAGTTGCGGCCAGACGATCGCCAGCCCCGCGCCGCGGAAGAGGATCGCCTGCGACAGGATCACGAAATGCGTGTCCGGCGCGGCCAGCATGACGGCCTGGATCATCTCGGGCATGGATTCGCGCGGCGTCATGGCACCGGACAGCACCTGCAGCGGCAGCAGGACGAGCATCAGCAGCAGGCCGAATTGCGGCATCGTGCCGGCCACGGTGGCGAGGAAGATGCCGAGCGATGTCGTGGCGAAGAGCATCAGTGCGGTTGCCGCCATGAACAGCGGCACCGACCCGTGGATGGGCACGCCGAGCACCATCTGCACCACCACGGCCAGCGCGAAGCCGCAGGCGAGGAACACCACCAGCCCCATCGACCAGATCTTCGAGATCATGATCTCCGCCGCGGTGACGGGCATGACCAGCAGGTGCTCCACCGTGCCATGCTCCTTTTCCCGGATCAGCGCGGCGCCCGTCAGCACGATCGACAGCATGGTGACGATCTGCGTCACCTCGGTCAGCGCGCCGAACCAGCCGGCGTCGAGGGCGGGGTTGTAGCGCGCCCTCAGCGCCAGATCGGCCTGCGGAACGGCTTCCTGCCGGTGGCCGGCGACATATTCGGCGACCTCGCTGCCGACGATCTGCTGGACATAGCCGCTGCCGGTGAAGGCCTGGGTCATCCTCGTGGCATCGACATTGAGCTGGATCGCCGGCTGGCGGCCCGCCAGCACGTCGCGCTCGAAATCGGGCGGAATGTTGAGCGCGAACGTGTCGAGGCCGGCATCCATCCGCCGGTCCATCTCGGCGGTCGAGATCATTTCCGGCGCGACGAAATAGGGTGGGTAGAAGGCCGACACGATCCGGGTCGACAGGGGCGACTGGTCCTCGTCGACGATGGAGATGGCAGCATTGGAGAGCAAATCCGGCATCGCCTTCGAGCTGGCATAGATCGAGACCGAAAAGGAATAGACGATCAGCCCCAGCAGGATCGGATCGCGTATGAGGCCGCGCAGTTCCTTCACACCGAGATTGAAGACGGTCTTCAGATTCATCGCGTGCCCCTCATTTCGCCTGTTTCCTCAGGAAGGCCGCCGCAAGGCCCAGCAGCACGGGCGCCGCCAGCGCCAGCATGATAAAGGCGGTGCCGAGATCCGCAAATCCGAGGCTCTTGGAGAAGGTCCCGCGCGAGACGACGATGAACCATGTCGTCGGATAGACCTCGCCGACCATCCGGCCGATGCCCTGAAGCGAGGAGACCGGGTCGATCATGCCGGAGAACTGCGCGCCAGGAATCATGGTCAGCAGCGCCGTCGCGAAGATCGCGGCCACCTGGCTGGAGATGAAGACGGAGATCAATAGCCCCATCGCCGTCGTCGCCGTCACATAGAGCAGCGCCGCGAGCGTGAAGGCCGCAAGGCTGCCGGTGAACGGGACCTGGAAGAAGAAGATCGCAAAGGCCGTCAGCATGGCGAAGTTGAGCATGGCCAGCGCGATATAGGGGAGCTGCTTGCCGACAAGGAATTCCAGCTGCGTGACCGGCGTGACCCAGAAATTGACGATCGAGCCCAGTTCCTTCTCCCTGACCACGCTGAGCGTGGTGAGGATCGCCGGGATCAGCAGGAGGAGAAGCGGGATCACCGCCGGGACCATGGCGACGATGCTCTTCACGTCGGGATTGTAGCGGTAGCGGGTGACGAGATCGAAACTGCCCGCCGTCGCCGCATCGCCGTGGAGGGTGCGGGCCTGCCGCGCCAGCCAGTCCGCATGCATGCCCTGCACGTAGCCTTGCACGGACTCGGCCCGGCTCGGATTGGCGCCGTCGATCCACGCGCCGATCTGGACGGACCTGCCGCGTGCGAGGTCACGGGCAAAGCCCGAGGGAATCTCGATCGCCAGGCTGATCTCGCCGCGCCGCATGCGCTCGTCGATGTCCTCATAGCTCGAAAGCGGCGGTTTCTCGGTGAAATAGCGTGAGCCGGCGATGTCCTGCGCATAGTCGCGGCTCGTGGCGGTCCGGTCGCGGTCGAGCACGGCGAAGGTGAGGTCCTCGATGTCCATGCTCACGCCATAGCCGATGACGAACATCAGGATGAGGCTGCCGACAAGCGCCATCGTCAGGCGGATCGGATCGCGGCGCAGCTGCAGGCTTTCCAGCCGCGAATAGCTGAGGAGACGCCGCAGGCTGAAGGAGGCCGCGGGCACCGCATGCTCCGGGGACGCGGCATCGGCGATGGCGGCGGGCTCCTCCGGCGCGGCGGTTTCGCCGATCGCCTCTTCCAGATAGGCGATGAACGCGTCCTCGAGCGTTTCCGCGCCCTTCGAGCGCGTGATCGCCTCGGTGGTATCGCTGACGAGGACCTTGCCCGCATGCATCAGCGAGATGCGGTCGCAAAGCTCGGCTTCGTTCATGAAGTGGGTGGAGACGAAGATCGTCACGCCGTCCTTGCGCGACAGATCGGCGAGGATGCGCCAGAAGGCATCACGCGCCAACGGGTCGACGCCGGACGTCGGCTCGTCGAGGATCAGGATCTCCGGCCCGTGGATCAGCGCGACGGCCAGCGACAGCCGCTGGCGGATCCCGAGCGGCAGGGCGTCGGGCAGCGCATCGGGCACGGCCTCAAGGTCGAAGCGGGCGATCATCTCGTCGACGCGCGCGCCGATCCCTTCCTCGTCCATGCCGAACAGACGCGCGTGCAGTTCGAGGTTCTGGCGCACGGTGAGCTCGGAATAGAGCGAGAAGGACTGGCTCATGAATCCGACCCGGCGGCGCACCGCCATGTCCTTCGGGTCGACCTCGGCGCCGAACAGGCGCGCGCGGCCCTCGGTGGGCTCCAGTAGGCCCGTCAGCATCTTCATGGTCGTTGTCTTGCCGCAGCCGTTGGAGCCGAGGAAGCCGAAGATCTCGCCCTTCGGGATGCGGAAGCTGACATGGTCGACGGCGGTAAAATCGCCGAAGCGCTGCGTCAGCCCCTCCGCCTCGATGGCGATCTCCGCGTCCGCGCCGGCCTCGCGCGGCGGGATGACGACGCGCGCACGCTCACGCCGCTCGGTCTCTGGCAGGAGCGCGGTGAAGGCCTCGTCGAGGTTTTCGGTGCCGGTGCGCGCCAGAAGATCGGCGGGCGTGCCGGTGGCCAGTACCTCGCCCGCATTCATGGCGACCAGCCAGTCGAAGCCGGCGGCTTCCTGCATATAGGCGGTGGCGGTCACGACGCTCATCGACGGGCGGGCCCGCCGGATTCCGCCGATCAGCTCCCAGAACTGGCGCCGCGACAGGGGATCGACGCCGGTCGTCGGCTCGTCGAGGATGAGGAGGTCCGGATCGTGGATCAGCGCGCAGCAGAGGCCGAGCTTCTGTTTCATACCGCCTGAGAGCTTGGCGGCGGGACGGTCCCGGAAGGCCGACATGCCGGTGGCGGCCAGAAGGCCGTCGATCCGCCGTTCGCGTTCCGCCCTGTCGTGGCCGAACAGGCGGCCGAAGAAATCGACATTCTCGAAGACCGAGAGCGTGGGATAAAGGTTCTTGCCGAGCCCCTGCGGCATGTAGGCGATGCGCGGGCAGGTGCGGCGGCGATGGTCGGCGCTGCGCATGTCGCCGCCGAGCACCCGCACGCTGCCCTCCTGAATTGCGCGTGCACCGGCGATGAGCGACAGGAGGCTGGACTTGCCGACGCCGTCGGGGCCGATCAGCCCGACCATCCTTCCTGCCGGCAAGTCCAGCGTCACGTCCTTCAGCGCGACGGTCGCGCCGTAGGCCAGCGTCAGCCCGTCCACGCGCGCGACGTTGGTGCCCTCCTCCGTCATCGCACGAGATTACCCAGAGAGGCCGGCCATTCGACATCGGGGGCCGTGCGGACATAGGCCGTGCCCGGCAGGCCGGTCTTCACGTATTCTATGTACTTTTGCAGGATCTGCGGATCGACCCGCGCGCGGATGCGGAACATCAGTTTCTCGCGCTCGTCCGCCGTCTCCACCGTCTTCGGCGTGAACTGCGCGACGTCGGCGACATAGGAGACCGATGCGGGAATGACGACATCCGGGGCGGCGTCCATGACGAGGCGCACCTCGGCGCCGACGGCGACGCGGCCGGCCTGCGCCGTCGGCAGGAAGAAGGTCATGTAGACGTCGGTGAGGTCGATCATGTTGAGGATGCGCCCGCCCGCGGCGACGATCTCGCCCTCCTGGGCGATGCGGTATTGTATCCGCCCGTCGCGCGGGGCGGCGAGGGTTGCATCGTCGATCAGCGCGGTGACGGCGTCGATGGAGGCCCTGGCCGCATCGACCGCCGCCCCGGCATCGATCACCTGGGCCTTGGCGGAGCCCACCCCGGCCTCGGCGGCCGCCTTGGCGGCCTCGGCGGAGGAAAGGCCCGCGCGGGCCTGCCGTTCGCTGGCACGGTCGGCTTCCAGCACCTGTTGCGCGACGGTGTTGGCCCGTGCGAGCTGTTCCGAGCGGGCAAGCCGGGTCGCGGCCGCATCGGCGACCGCCGCGGCCTGCTCGATCTGCGCGACCGCGGCCGCAAGCTGCGCCTCGGCCTGCGTCACGAGGCTTCCTGCCGTTTCCACGCCGATCTGGGCCCGGCGAAGCTGTGCCTCGGCCTGCCGCTTCTGCGCCTCGAGCTGCTTGGTGTCCATGCGCACCAGTACGTCGCCCTTGCGGACGCTGTCACCTTCCGCCGCCGTAATTTGCGCGATGCGCCCGCCCGACAGGGCCGCAATATTCGTCTCGGACGCTTCGATCCGGCCGTTGCCGGTGGCGATGCCGTCCGGCAGCGCCGGGGCGGCCAGGCGATTCCAGGCGAAATAGCCCACCACGGCGGCGATCGCCAGCGCACCGACCAGGACGGGTGTTCTGCTGCTTAATCTCATGGCGTGGATCGACCTCCGGGATAGGCGATGCGGGATAGGCGGATATTCGCAGATTTCCTCCGCGTGTCGACGTCGCGGCGATCGTTCGGCCTTTGTTTTGGCGGCCCCGGACCGAAGAAACCTTGATTTCGATCAAATCCGCAGCTGGTTCCGCTCGCGGCCGGCTTGCTGACGATGCCCGGTCATCGGTTTGGTTTCTTCTTTCCCACTTCGCATGATTTTCTTCTGAAGGCGACCAGTTTTAACTTTAACGCGAAGTTCTTTTTGCTTCTTAACAGAAAATCGATAAACACTTGATCGGCTTGAGGGCTGCACTCTTGCCGCCCGGTCGGCGCCAATTGGCGGTTAGGCCGATGGAAAACCTTGTCCGGCGCCAGGGATTTTCATTCGTACGGGGCGTATGAGAACAGACAGAAGAATGCATGCCGATCAATAGTACTTCCTCATCGGGTTCGCGAGACAAATCGACATGAAGTACTGCGTAAAGATCCTTTCTGTTCTCGCCGTCATTCTCCTGACGAATCCCGGTGTACTGGATAGAATATCGTTGCTGTACGACGATGGCCGATTTCTGACGATCGTCATCTTTATGGCTTTGTGGCTTCTGTCGATCATCATTCTCCTGCTGATAAGTTTCCATCCGTCCGCCGCTGTGCGTTTCGCCTGGTCTTTACCGCTTGGTTTGTCGGCAGCGGCCGCATTCGGCTATCGCTACGTCCAGGGCTCCGAGTTCTTCGTCTTCGACGTTCTCGGCCTTTGGGGCGCCCGCCACGAGGCCGGGCGGGCCGCCGAATTCTATTCCAGCGCGGTATTGCCTTCATTGGCGGTTTGCGCCCTCGGCATCGCTGCCATTGCGATGCCGCCCGGCTTGCGGATCAAAAATCCGGCCTGCCGGCAAGGCATCAGCCTTGCTCCATTGCTTCCGATACTCTTGATCGCCGCAGTGGTTCTTCACCGCGAGGGGAAGGGCTCCGACGCCCTGCCAAAGCAGTTCTCCCCCCTTTCGTTAGCGGCGCTGGCCGCATACAAGCTCAATTTCCAGTCTGCTCCGTCGCGCGAGAACGTGCGCCTCAAGGCAGGTGCGTCATCGGTCGATTCCATCGTCATGATCGTGGATGAGAGCATACGTGCCGACTTCGTCAGCCTGTCGCCCGGCAATCCCTTCACTCCTGAATTGGCCGAAGAGCGTGCACGCTGGATCGATTTCGGCCCGGCCGTCTCGGCCGGCAACTGCTCCAATATATCCAATGCCCTCCTCCGCTTCATGGCCAGGAAGGAAGACGTGGTCGGCAGCGCCCAGACCTCGCCCACCATATGGCAATATGCCAAGGCGGCCGGCTACCGGACGGTCTACATCGACGCCCAGGCGGGCTTCATCAAGGTCTACGGCAAATTGCAGAACTACATGACCGCCGCAGAGACCTTCTGGATTGACGATCTCTACAAGCTCGATGCGGGCGTTGCGACCTCCCGGCTTGACGACGAGCTGATCGACATCGTGCTCAAGGAACTGTCCTCCGGCGACAGGGTCTTCATCTACGCCAACAAGAACGGGGCGCATTTTCCATACAAGGACAATGCGCCTGCGGAATACCGGGTCGACGTTCCGCGGCAGCTTCCGGAAGGGGTGCGCGACAGAACGCTGATGCCCGACTACATCCGAGCTGTCCGGTGGTCTACCGACAGAACGATGGCGCGCCTGAGCCGCCAAGCACCGTGGAAACGGACGGCGCTCATCTATACCTCCGATCATGGCCAGAATTTCGCGCCCGGCCGGCTGACGCATTGCAATTCGCACACCAATGTGGACGAGCAGGAAGGGCTCGTACCCCTGCTTGTCGCCACCGACGTGGCTTCGCTCAAGGAGAAACTGGGCAAGGTCGCCAAGGCGTTTCCCGACAAGGCATCCCATTTCGCCATAGCGCCCGCCCTGTTGGAACTGATGGGATACGCCAAGAGCGACATCGTACGCCGGTACGGGCGCTATTCACTTCTCGATAGCCTCGAGGCCGCGCCTGTTTTCGTTTCCGGGGACATGTTCGGCCTGTTCGGCGCGACGGCTTCACTCCATGTGTCGCGTCCGGCGCTACAGAGGGTTAGAATGGCGGAATTGAAGTAGTGGCGGCCGCGCGGGATTCGGGCCTTTGGGATCGGTTGGCACTCAATGGTTTTCCGTCTCGTGCGGCAGATCGTTTGCCGGTGACAGCCCTGCCTCGGCGATCATCACATTGAAGCGGGCATCGGTGTGCAACCCGGCAAGCGCCGGTTCCAGCCGAATCCCCTTTATCTCCGGCTCGCGGCGCTGGATCGATCGGGCAAGATAGTCGAATGCCGACTGTCGCTTGCCCAGCATCGCCGCGGTCAGCGCCAGCCGGAACGCAGGCAGCCTGCCTTCCCTGTAAAGCCGTTCCTGCACGCCCATCATCGCCAGAAGCATGCCCGGCCGCCGCCCCGATTTGAAACCCGCTTCAGCCGCGTCGGCAATGGCAAGATCCTCTCTGCTGCCCGACAATATCGCGGAGCGGCGGAATTCGGCGAGGAACTCCTCGTCACGCGCCGTCGCGAGATAGATCGTGGCGAGGTAGGCTGCCGCCGAGCGCAACGAGGGATTGGTGACCGCCAGCGGGCGAAGGACCGCCAGCGCCTCGTCGACCCGCCCGGCATGGAACAGGATCAACCCCTTGTTGGCCAAGATCGACGGCGACTGCGGGTCGAGCCGCTGCGCCTCCGAGATTTCCCGGACCGCGACGTCGAAGCGCCGGTCCTGCATGGCGACCAGCGCATACCAATGACGCGCCCGGGCGTTGCTCGGATCGAGCGCGATGGCCTTCTCAAACAGCCTGACGGCGCCGGGAAGGTTTTCCTGCCAGTAATAGGTGTTGAAGGCGAGCGCCGCATAGGCGCCGGAATTGTCCGGATCGAGCGCGATGGCGCGTTCGGCGACCGCCCTCGCCTTGGGATAGACCTCGCCCGGCGGCACGGCGGTATATTGGCTCACCAGGTTATAGGCGTCGGCAAGCCCGACATGGGCTTGTGCGTAGTCGGGGTCTTCCCTCAAGGCCTGGGTGAAGAGGCCGATCGCCCGGGTGAGCCCGTCGGCGGTCCGGGTCTCCAGATTGTATAGCCCGTCGAGGTAGAGAGCTTCCGCACCGCCCCGGGGCTGATACGCGACCTGCTGCCGGGGTGCCGCAGGTCCAGACCGCCACAAGCCAACGGCCATCATGACCAGGACGACGGTCACGCAGGCCGCGGCCCCCAGGCCCATCACGGCCGGCCGGACGCGAGCGAACGCGGGTCCCGGACCGGGAACTTGCGGCGCCGCGGCATCCTCCGGAAGCGGCTTGGTTCCGGGGGCAGGCTGAAGAGCATCCGAGACAGGCGCCAGGTCCTCGTCGGCGCCGAGTTCCCGCCGGCTCTTCAGCCAGGCATCGAGCTCCCCGGCATAGGCATAGACGGGAGCCCGCTGCCGGCCCGGCACCCGGTGGACCGGCAAGCCCGTGCCCGCCGCCCAGCGGCGAACGGTGGTTTCGTCGCGTCCGAAATGGGCGCCGATCTCCTTCCACCCTTTCAGCAAGCGATTCGCACCGCCCCTGCCCGCATCCGTCTCCGACATCCCGTTCGCCCGTTATTGCCCGTTCCTGCCCGCTATCGCTCCGTTGTCCCGCAATGCGCCGAAATTATCATAAGACACACGGTTTTCTACGGGGATTTGTCGCGGCTTCGGCCGCAGGAACGGGGGCCTATGTGGAACGACCGAGAGCATGCACGACAAGCCGATCGCGCACGGAGACGGTGACGGTCGTCACCAATCCGAAAGCGCGCATCGGCTCGTTTGAGACAAGGCTTCACCGCCCATCAGGGCCGGGTGGGGCTCAAGGTGACCTGGTGAACGCCGGGCCATTCCAACGACGAATTGTCTGATTATCCGGGGGAAATAACTTGCATTCCATATCCGCACTCAAAGGACAGCCTGACCGCTTCAAAAGCCGGCCCGCCGGCCGGGCGCCGCTCCACCTCTTGCTGACGACCACGGCCCTGGTGGGGCTTACTGCGCCGGGCGCCATCCCGCTTGTGCCGGGCGCGGCCGGCTCCGCAAGGGCGGCCGAACCGGGCACGCCGCCGCAATACTGGGACGGCGTGGGCACGACGCCGGGCGGTGTCGCCAACGGCCGCGGCGGCCTCGGTATCTGGAACGCCACGAGCACGAACTGGACCAATCAGGCGGGCACGGCCAACGCACCCTGGGCGGGCGGTACGGCCTTCTTCAGCTATCCCGCGCTTGGAACCGGTCCATACCGGATCATCGTCGACGGCAAACAGTCGGTCGACGGGCTGGTTTTCGGTCCGGAGGGCGCGAGCCAGCATATCGCCCGCCTGGAGTCCGGCATTGACGGGGGATTGGCGATCGACGGCGCGACCGTCGTCGAGGTGCAGCAAAACGTTCGGAACGGGTCGCTGATCACGATCGACCTGCCGATCGGCGGGGTCGGCGGCCTCGTCAAGACGGGCGCGGGCGGCCTGCTCGTCGCGGGGGCGAACACCTATTCGGGCGGGACGACGATCGAAGCCGGCTCGCTGAGCGTTCTGAGGACCCCTATGAGCACCGGCTCTCTCGGCACCGGCCCCGTGACACTCAACGGCGGCAGCCTGAGCTTCGGCAACGGCATTCGCCTCGGCGGCATCACCCTGACGAACAACAATGCGGTTGCCGATCCGACCCGGGCGCAATATGCCGACGGCATCGATTTCTTCGCCGGCAGCAGCGCCGGCAGCAGCCACGTCGTCAACAATGGCGGCGTCATCCGCTTTGCCGCCGCCAGCGCCGAGGGCGGCGCTCCGGGAGGTAGCGCCGGAACCGCGACCATCGACAATTCCGGATGGATCTACCTCGGCGACGGAGCGACGGCCGATCAGGCCACGATCGTCAACGCGGCGGACGGCCTGGTCGTCCTCCAGGGGCCGTTCGGGGGTGGCGGACGCTTCGCCATCGGTTCGTTGTCCGGCGCCGGCGATCTGGACCTGCGCGGCAACAATCTGACGCTCGGCGGCCTCGGCAACGACGACCTGATATCCGGCGTCATCTCGGACAGCGGGTCGGGAGGAACGCTGTGGAAATTCGGCAACGGCACGTTGACCCTGACCGGCGCGAACACCTTCGCGGGGCTGACCACCGTCCTCGGCGGCGACCTGATGGTCGACGGCTCGCTGGCCGGCGGCGTGAGCGTCGGCGAAACCGGCATCAGCTTGCTCGGCGGCTCGGGAACGATCGGCGGCCCGGTGACGATCGGCGGCAGCGGCGGGGTCCTGCTCGGCCGGAGCGGCAGCACGCTGACCTTCGGTTCGTCGCTGGAGCAGCAGGCCGGCTCGGTCACCAGCGTCACGCTCGGCGCGCCGGGCACGACGCCGCTGTTCGACGTGATCGGAAATCTCACGCTGGACGGCACGCTGCACGCGGCGGCGGGAACCGGCTTCACCGGCGGCACCTACCGCCTGTTCGACTACGGCGGCACGCTCACCGACAACGGCCTCGTCGTGACCAGCGTGCCGGCCGGCCACAACCCCGGCGACTGGTCCATCGACACAGGGACGGCCGGACAGGTCGATCTGCTCGCCGTCGCCGGCCCCGGCGAGCAATACTGGGACGGCGCGAACACCACGCCCGGCGGCATCGTCAACGGACGCGGCGGCAGCGGCGTCTGGAACGCGTCCAACACCAACTGGACCAACCAGGCCGGCACCATCAACGCCCCCTGGGCAAGCGGCACGGCGGTCTTCGCCCCGCAGGCCGGCAACTACACCGTGACCATCGAGGGCGAGCAAAGCTTCGCCGGCCTTCGCCTCCTGGCCTCCGGCGGGCCGACGGAGAACATCACCTATCTCAATGCGGGAACGAACGGCGCGCTGGCCATTGCCGGTTCGAGCGCGACCATCGAATCTCAGGCGTTCCGCAATGCCGTGATCGACACCGCCATCGGCGGAGCCGGCGAACTGGTCAAGACCGGGTCGGGCGAAGCCGTGCTCGCCCGCATGAACACCTATGCCGGCGGCACGCGCATCGAGGCCGGGCGCCTGTCGGTCAACCAGAGCGGAACGCTCGGCAGCGGACCGGTGACGATCACCGGCGGCACGCTGCTGTTCTACGGCGCCCTCGCCCGCGATTTCGGCGACCTCGCCGTCACCAATACGGGCGGAGCCGTCCAGATCACCGCGCCCGAGGTGGACATCGGGTCGCTCTCCGGTGCGGGCAATGTCGACCTCGGCAGCCGCATCCTGACCGTCGGCGCTCTGGGACAGAACGACGTGATCGGCGGCGCCATAACCGGCACCGCAGAGGGCCAGCTCATCAAGACAGGCTCGGGAACGCTGACCCTGGCCGGCACCACCACCTATGGCGGTCCAACCCAGGCCCATGAGGGACGGCTGGTCATCGACGGCTCTGTTGCGGGCCACGTCACTGTCAACACGACCGGCATTCTGGCCGGATCGGGCTCCATTGCAGGCACGGTGTCGGTCTCCACCAGCGGGATTCTGGAAGGCCGTTCCGGCCAGACCCTGACCATGGGCAATCTCCACCTCAACAGCATCGGCGGCGCGGACTCCATCGTCAACGTCGCGCTCGGCGCTCCGAGCAGCACCGCGCTGTTCGACGTCACCGGCAACCTGACGCTCGACGGCACGCTCAATGTCACGGATGCCGGCGGCTTCGGGGACGGGGTGTATCGCATCTTCGACTACGGCGGGACGCTGACCGACAACGGGCTCGATGTCGGATCGATGCCGGCCGGCGCCACCGGCACGGTGCAGACGGCGATCGCGAACCAAGTCAACCTCGTCGTCGGCGGAACGGTCGACCCCGGCCCGATCCCGACGATCCAGTTCTGGAACGGCGCCGCCACGACGCCGACCGGGACGGTGGCGGGCGGCTCCGGCATCTGGACGGGCGGCCCCGTCACCAACTGGACCGATGCGAACGGGACGCGCTCCGATCCGTGGAACGGCAACTTCGCCGTGTTCCAGGGCGCGGCGGGCACCGTGACGGTGGACGCGGCCGGCGTCTCGGCGACCGGCATGCAGTTCGCCGTCGACGGCTATGCCGTGCAGGGCGGCGGCATCACGCTCAACGCGCCCGCGACCGTGCGCGTCGGCGACGGCTCGGCAGCGGGAGCGGGCTACACGGCGACCATCGCCAGCACGATCGCCGGCCCGGGGGGCCTGGTCAAGGACGATCTCGGCACGCTGGTGCTCTCCGGGGCCAACACCTATACCGGCGGCACGACCGTTGCAGCCGGCACGCTCCAGATCGACCAGGGCGGTTCGATCGTCGGCGACGTCGTCAACAACGGCCAACTGTTCTTCAACCATGGAAGCCAGGCCAGCTTTGCCGGTGCGATCACCGGCTCGGGCACGGTGCAGGTCGGCCCCATCGGGGTCGGGGCGACGAGCTCGCTGACGCTGACCGCGAACAACAGCTACACCGGCGGAACCTCCATAGGTGTGGGTTCGACGTTCACGCTCGGCGACGGCGGCACGACGGGTTCCATTGCCGGCGATGTCGACATCTACAACACCGCCAGCCTGGTCTTCGACCGGTCCAACGGCCTTTCCTTCGACGGCAGGATATCCAGCTTCAGCGTCGATAGCCAGGGGAACGGCGGCACGCTCCGCCAGGTCGGCTCCGGCCTGACGACGCTGGCCGGCGACAGCAGCACCTTCGTTGGAACGACGAGGATCGAAGCCGGCGGGTTGGCGGTGAACGGCCAGCTCGGCGGCACACTGGAGGTCTGGGCGGGCGGCCGCCTGCAAGGCACCGGCACGGTCGGCGATGTCGACGTCGCGGGCGTGGTCGCGCCGGGCAACGCGATCGGCACGATCAATGTCGGCAGCATCACCTTCGACAGCGGCTCGATCTACGAGGTCGAGGTCAATGCGGCGGGCCAGACCGATCTCGTCAGGGCCGGCGGCACGGCCACCATCGACGGCGGCACGGTGCGGGTTCTTGCCGGTGCGGGCGATTATGCGCCCGCCACCACCTACACCATCCTCACCGCCGATGGCCCCGGCGGCCGTTCGGGAAGGTTCGACGGCGTGACCTCCAACCTCGCCTTCCTCGATCCCTCGCTCAGCTACGACGCCAGCAACGTCTATCTGACGATGACCCGAAACGGCACGGCTTTCCAGAATGTCGGCATCACGCCGAACCAGATCGCTGCCGGCGGCGGGGTCGAAGCGCTCGGCATCGGCAACCCGATCCACGACGCCATATTGACGCTGTCCGCCCCGCAGGCCCGCCGGGCGTTCGACCAGGTTTCCGGCGAGGTCCATGCGTCCGGCCGGCATGTGATCGACGAGACCTTCGCCCTGTTCAACCGGACGCTGCGCCACCAGGGCGTGGCAGGCGCCGGCTCGGGCAATGCCGGCGCGCAGGTCTTCACCGCGCCGCTCGGCTATGGCCCGGCGATGTCGGCCGGCAATGCCGGCCTCGCGGCCATCGACGATGCGTCCGGCTATGCCGATGCCCGCGTGCGCGGCGCATGGATAGCCCCGCTCGGCGGCTTCGGCCAGGTCGACGGGGACGGCAACGCCGCCCAGCTCGACTGGTGGAGCGCCGGCCTTGCCGGCGGCTACGAGGGCGTGATCGACGTCGGCTCCGGCAATGCGGCCGGCG
>NZ_JBJIEP010000047.1:0-11693 GCF_046557955.1 Shinella agrisoli
GCTCATCACCTGCGAAACCAGACGGGCGGCGGCTGTGTCGGCCGTCGAGGCCACGGAGAAGAGACCTTGATGGACCTATCGATCATCATGCCGTGGATTGGGGCTGCCCTATCCATCATCGCCCTGGCGACACAGCTCAAGACGATCTTCACGTCGGGAGAGAAGAAGCTCGATGAACGCGTGACGAAGGTCGAAACCAAGATGGTGGACTACGACCGGCGCGTCCAGGCGCTCGAAAGCGACCTGAAGCATCTGCCCGATCGCGAAACCACCCATCGCATCGAGATGACCATGGCCAAGATCATCGGCCGCCTCGATGCGCAGGACGCCGCGCTCGCCGGCCGCTTCGAGGCCATGGACGAGCGTCTGAAGCCCATCCAGGCAATCGGCGAGCGCCTTCAGGACGTGCTCGTCGAGCAGGCAAGGAAGACAGCATGAGCATTGCGATAGACTACGAGAACCTGAAGCGGGAGGAAGCCCGCCTCATCATCCTGAAGGAGCTGTCCGTCCAGGCGAACGAAAGCCTGTCGTCGAGCATGATGGAACCGGCGCTGAACACGTTCGCAATCTACGAGGAGCGCCCCTGGATCCACCAGCAGCTCGACTACATGGCGAAAATGGGTGCCATCACCGTCCTGGAGGCGGGCTCGGTGAAGATCGCCAGCCTGACGCCGGCCGGTTGGCGGCACCTGCGTCGCCAGGAGTTCATTGAGGGCATCAAGCGCCCGTCGATCAGGGCGGGCGTTTGACATGTCGCGCGGGCGTGGACGGCTGAGTTCGATCCAGCTGCTTCCCAAGGAATGCAGCGATATCGTCATTTGGGCTGCGGGCGAGCTCCAGGCGAACAACCGTCCTCAGACGGAGATCTACAGGGAATTCGTTCTGAAGCTGGAAGAGCGCCAGCGCGAAAGCCATGGCGAGCTCGATATTCGTATCCCCTCGTTCTCATCCTTCAACCGCTATTCGATCGACCTTGATGCGACCACCCGCGAGATGAACGAAGCTCGCGAGATGGCGACGGCCGTGCTCGCCGGCCTCGACCACAATGACGGCGACGACCTCACCAAGTTCGTCGGCGAGGCGATCAAGGCCGCCGTCATGGCGACGCTGCGATCGCACAAGGGCAAGCTCGCGCCGAAGAACCTCTTGGAGTTGGCGAGCACCATGCGGATGATCGCGATGGCGCAGGCGACGTCGTCCAGCCATCGCCAGAAGATCGAGGCGGAGCTGGTGGCGAAGACGAAGGAAGCCGTCACGACCGTCGCCAAGGCCAAGGGTCTCTCCGACGAAGGCGCGAAGGCGATCCTTGATCAGATCCTCGGGGTTTCGACGTGAGCGCGCCGATTACCGACGAGCAATGGGCCGAGGCGCGGCGTCTTTCGACGGATGCCGTTCTCGGCCGCATCGAGCGGCGCAAGGCGCTGCTCGGGTACCAGCAGCGTGTCATCGCCCTGCTGGAGAGCGCCGCATGCGACGTGCTCTTCGTCGAGAAGAGCCGCCGGATCGGGTTGACCTGGGCGTGCGCCGCCTATGCCGTCCTGCGCGCCGCCCGGTCGAAGGAGGCCGGCGGCATGGATTTCATGTACATCTCCTATTCGCGGGAAATGACCCTGGAGTTCATCGACGCCTGCGCCATGTGGGCGCGGCACTTCGCGTCGGCAGCAGGGGAGATGGACGAATTCCTGTGGGACGATAGCACGAAGCAGGCGGGCGAGCGCTTCATCCAGGCGTTCCGGATCAAGTTCGCCTCGGGCTTCGAGATCGTCGGCCTATCCTCGGCCCCCCGCACCCTGCGCGGCAAGCAGGGCGTCGTCATGATCGACGAAGCCGCCTTCGTCGATAGCCTGGAAGAGCTCTTGAAGGCCGCGCTCGCCTTCCTCATGTGGGGCGGCCAGGTCATCGTCTGCTCGACCCACGACGGCTTCGAGAACCATTTCAACGAGCAGATACAGGAAATCCTTGCCGGCAAGTCGGACTACGACCATCTGAAGATCGACTTCGACGACGCGCTGAAGGACGGGCTCTACGAGCGCATCTGCCTCGTCAAGGGAGAGGCGTGGTCGCCGGAGGGGGAAGCGTCCTGGCGCAGGAAGATCATCAAGTTCTACGGCGCCGGTGCCGACGAGGAACTGTTCTGCATTCCGTCGTCCTCGTCGGGCACGTACCTTTCCCGAGCCCTCATCGTCGCCCGGATGAAGGAGGAAATTCCCCTCATTCCGTGGGTTGCGCCTGACGGGTTCGTCGACTGGCCGGCCGAGCTGCGCAAAGCCGAGATCGACGATTTCTGCACCGAGCAGCTCCTGCCGCATGTCAAGGCGATGAACCCGGCCTGGCGCTCAGGCTTCGGCCAGGACTTCGGCCGCAGCGGCGACAGCTCGTTCATCCATCCTTTCCAGGTGCGTCCCGACATGAGCCTGTCGACGCCCTTCCAGCTCGACATTCGGAACATGCCGTTCGAAAGCCAGAAGCAGTTGGTCTTCTGGCTGCGCGAGCATCTGCCGCGGTTCTTCCACGGCGCGTTCGACGCCACCGGCAACGGCGCCAGCCACGCCGAAGCGGCCCGCCAGGAGTGGGGGCCGTCCTACGTTTCGGAAATCAAGATGTCCCAGCCTTGGTACATCCTGAACATGCCGAAGCTGAAAGCGGCGTTCGAGGACGGCACGATCGAGATCGCCAAGCACGATGACGTGCTCGCCGACTATCGCCTCCTGAAAATGACCAAGGGCGTCGCCAAGGTGCCGGACAGTGCCCGCACCATGGGGTCTGACGGCTACGAGCGGCACGGCGAAGCGGCCATTGCCGGCGCGCTCGCCATCTATGCCAGCGAGCAGGACAGCGGCGAGGTCGGCGCCGGCACCACGGGCAACGACCGGCCGAGCGCCGGCATAGACGAACAGTTCCAGGGCAGCTTCGGCACGGTCGACGGCCGCGCCGACCTGTCCGGTTTCATGAGGATGTGACATGGCCAATCCCGTCACCTTCGAAGTCGCGACCGTCGCGTCCGATCCGTACGTCCCGCAATATTCCGGCGTCATGTCGCCGACCGACGAGGTGCTCGCGAGCAGAGGCGGCGTCGCGGGCCTGAAGGTCTATGACGAGATCCGGCGCGACCCGCACGCCTTCGCGATCCTGCAGAAGCTGAAACTGGAAGTCGTATCGCGCGAATGGAAGGTCCAGCCGGCGTCCGACCGGCGGGTCGACAAGCGGGCGGCCGAGGACGTCGAGCGCCAGCTCAAGGCCATCGACTTCGACCGGCTAACGCGCGGCCTCCTCGGCGCCGTGCTGAAGGGGTTCGCCGTCGCGGAGATCCTGTGGTCCTCGACCTCGCTCGGCTGGCAGGCCGTTGCGGTGAAGGTAAAGAAGCAGCGGCGCTTCCGTTTCGACTTGGACGGGAAGCTGCGCGTTCTGACGCGCAACGACACGGTCGACGGCGAGCCGGTGCCCGACCGCAAGTTCATCGTGCACCGGCATTCGATCGACGATGACGACGACGATCCCTATGGCGTCGGCCTCGGCTCCGTCCTGTTCTGGCCCGCCTGGTTCAAGCGCCAGGTGCTCGCCCACTGGCTGCGCGCGACGGAAAAGCATGCCACCCCGACCTCGCTGGGCCGATACCCGGGAGGCTTCGACAAGGAGAAGCAGGACAAGCTTCTCGCCGCCATGCGCCAGATGTCAAACGACACAGGTATCGCGGTGCCTGATACGGTCGAGGTCAGTCTGCTGGAGAGCAAGAACGGCGGCGGCGGCGATTTCGTCGAGAAGCTCGCCCGCTACCTGGACGAGCTCATGAGCGAGGCCGTGCTCGGCGAGACGCTGACGACGAACAGCGGCGAGCGCGGCGCCCGTTCCCTCGGCGAGATCCACAACGAGATCCGCATCGCCATCGCCAAGGCGGCCGCGGACCTCGTCTGCGCCACGCTGAAGAACACGCTCGTTCGCTGGATCGTCGAATTGAACCATCCCGGCGCCGGCCTGCCGGAGGTCTACCGCGACTTCTCCGAGGCCGAGGACCTCGACAAGAAGGTCGAGCGCGACAAGAAGATCTTCGAAATGGGCTTCGAACCGGAGAGCGAGGACTACATCAACGAGACCTATGGCGGAGAGTGGCGCCGGAAGGCCGACCGGACGCAGGAGGACCCGTCCGCACCGGGAGCGCCGGCGTCTCCAGGCGCAACGGCCGGGCTCGATTTCGCGGACCCGCTGCCCGTGCGCAACGGCGAGCGTGTCGTCAACGAGCTCTCCGAGCAGCTCGACACGCTCGGCCAGCCGATCCTCGACCGGATGATCGAGCAGATCCGCGCCGAGTTCCAGGAGGCGCGCGACTATGACGATCTCCAGCTCCGCCTTGCGCGGCTTTCGTCGGAGATGGGCGTGGACGATCTCGCGTCGCTGATCGGCCAGGGCGCGTTGCTTGCCTCGCTGGAAGGCGTCGATAGCGCCCATGGCTGACGGCATCCCGTTCCAGGAGGCGATCGACTTCCTCGCCGGCAAGGTCCTCTTGCCGACGCGACGATCCGATGATCTTCAGCATGCGGCACAGGTGCGGGGCTACTCGGTCGCAGGCGTTGTTCGCGATGACATGCTGGCGGATTTTTTCGCGGCGACCCTGAAGGCCCGCCGCGACGGGACCGGCTTCAACGAGTTCCGGAAGGACTTCGACGCGATCGTCGAGCGCACCGGCTGGCAGTTTTTCTCGCACGGCAAGACCGAGGAGGAACGCCGCGCCTGGCGCGCGCAGATCATCTACACCACGAACATGCGGACGAGCTACATGGCCGGCCGCTACAGCCAGCTCACCGATCCGGACGTCCTTCGCTACCGGCCATACTGGCAGTACGTCCATTCGGGCGCGCTCCATCCCCGCAAGCTGCACCTGTCCTGGAACGGCATGGTGCTCCTGGCGACCGATCCTGCCTGGAAGGTCATGTATCCACCGAACGGGTGGGGCTGCGGCTGCGACGTCGAGGCGCTTTCGGAACGCGAGCTGCGCGCCCTCGGCAAGACAGGGCCGGACCCGTCGCCGGACCTCCAGCCGTACGACGACACGGACCCGCGCACCGGCCAGCCGGAAACCCGCTATCCCGGCATAGACCGGGGCTGGGCCTACAATGTCGGCGAGGAATGGCTTTCCGGCCTCGTGCCCCGCGAGCTGCGCAAGCCGCTGCCGCCCTTCGGCGAGACGGCGCCCCAGGCCGACCTGCCGCCGATGCCGGAGCCAACGCGCATGCCCGCCGGTATGGTGCTGCCGGCGAACCAGCCGGACCAATTCTACATCGACGCCTTCCTGAAGCCCTTCGGCCTGAAGGGCGACCGCGGCTACTTCCGCGATGCGTCAGGCGGCATCGTCACGATCTCGCAAAGCCTGTTCGAGCAGCGCGATCACGACGGCAACGTGCTGCGCACCAAGGCCGGCAAGTTCGGCCGGGGCCGCTATGCCGCCCTGATGGCGGAGACCATCAAGGCTCCGGATGAAATCTGGCTCGATTGGGCGAAGACCGCTGCCGGTGCCGTCGTGCTGCGGCGCTCGTACCTGCGCAACGTGATCCTCGACAACGGCCAGTCGATCTTCGTTCGCTTCGAGTGGACCAAGGCCGGCTGGATCGCGATCACCGGCTTTGACGCCAGGGAAAGCTACATCAGGAAATGGAGGCGCGGTGCGCTGCTCTATGCCCGAAAAGGATAGACAGCCCTTCCGGCCCGGGCTGTCTCGTCGTCAGGCTTTACGATCCCGGCCGGTGGGCGGGCCTGACTTGACCCTTCGATAATACGGCCGGAGCACAGGAGTTTCAAGCATGGCCGGCAAGACCATCACAATCGACGACGACGACGTCAACGACGCGCTCGCCCGTCTCTATGCCGCCGCCGGCGACGTCACGCCCGCGCTGAAGAACATCGGCGAGTTCGAGGCGAAGGTCACGCGGGCGCGCTTCGTCAGCGAAACGGATCCCGAGGGCAAGGCCTGGCAGGGCCTCAACCCGCTCTACGCGAAGACGAAGAAGGGGCCGGGGATCCTGCGCGGCGCCACGCGGGCGCTCTCGCAGATCGTCTGGCAGATCGCCGACGACAGCCTTGAAATCGGCTCGAACGAGGTTTACGCCCGCATCCACAACGAGGGCGGCACCATCGTGCCGAAGAACGCGGCCGCGCTCGTCTTCTCCATGGGCGGCCAGACGTTCCAAGTGAAATCCGTCACCATTCCGCAGCGCCAGTTCCTCGGCTGGAGCGATGCCAGCATCCGGGAGGCGCTGGCGATCGTGCAGGACCATTTCGTCATGGCCGCCGAGCAAAAGGGGCCGCCCAACTAGGACGGCGCAGGAACGCCTCTGGCGGTCTCGCCGGCGCGATGATAGCCTCAGGGCGATGAAGCGCTTCCACGGCCTTCAAACCGGCTTCAAATTTGAAGCTGTCCGCCGATCCCCCATCGCAATGATGCCGCTTTCCGCTGGATCGGTTTGACCACAAGCCCTTGTGGCTGTTTTGGCTGTTTGCGCTCCGGCATGGTCCGGAGCATGAAACCGTTCGAAATCTTCCGCACCGGCAAGCACACGTCCAGCAAGGGCACAGAGCTGTCATTCGGCAGCGGCGACCTTGCCGCCATCGCCGCGAACTACGATCCGGCCAACTACGAGGCGCCGATCGTCGTCGGCCATCCGGCGACGAATGCGCCCGCCTACGGCTGGGTCAAGAAGCTTGAGGTCAAGGGCGACCGCCTCATCGCGGTTCCCGGCGAAGTCCACGACGAGTTTTCCGAGATGGTGCGCGAGGGCCGCTTCAAGACCCGCAGCGTCGCCCTTTACCGCCCCGACCAGGCGGGCAACCCGACGCCCGGCCAGTACCACCTGCGCCATGTCGGCTTCCTCGGCGCCGAGCCTCCGGCCGTCAAGGGCCTGAAGGCGGTCGAGTTCTCCGACGCCGATGCCGACTGCGTCGAGTTCTCCGGGCCGGATGCCTGGAACTATGCCTGGGCGCTGGAAAGCGTCGTGCGGCTGTTCCGTTCCGTGCGCGAGTACATCATCGAAAGCAGCGACCTGGAGACGGCCGACAAGGTCGTGCCCGAATACGAGATCGGCCAGATCGCACAGCATGCGGCCGACACCCGCGCCGAGGCGCGCATCCAGGATCGCACCTCCTTCTCCGAACCAGAACCCGAGGAACCCGACATGACCAAGACCGCAGAACAGCGGCTTGCGGAGCTTGAAGCCCGCGAGGCCGCGCTTGCCGCGCGCGAAGCGCAGGTGAAGGCCGACGAGGCCACCTTCGCGGAGACGGCACGCAAGGCCCAGGCGGAAGCCGACGCCGCCTTCGTCGCCGAGCAGGTCGCCGCCGGCCGCCTGCCGGTCGGCCTGCAGGCGAGCGCGACCGCGCTCTTCTCCGAGCTCGCCGACGAGGAGCTGACCTTCTCCGAGGGCGACCAGGAGGTGAAGACGACGCCGCGCGCCGCCTTCCGCGATCTGCTTTCCAAGCTGCCGGTCCCGGTCGCCACCGGGGAGATCGCCACCGGCGACGGTCCCGACTTCTCCGATCCGGCCCATGTGACGGCCGCGATCGAAACCGAAATCCGCAAGGCCGAGGAGAAGGGCGAGAAGATCACGCCCGCCGTCGCGGCCATGCGCCTCAAGGCCAACGGCTAAGGAGCCCGCCATGTCCCGCATCGTCAAGAATTTCGTGGCGTCCGGCGCCGTCGGCCATCGGCGCCTCGTGAAGTTCACCGCCAACGACGGCGAGGTGGCGCTCGCCACCGCCGCGACCGACCTCATCGCCGGCGTCACCGATTTTCCCGGCGGCGCTGAGAGCGGCCAGCGCATCGACGTCGTGCTCTTCGGCCCGGCCGAGGTCGTCTGCGGCGGCACCATCGCGCCCGGCGCGGCGATCACGGCCGGCGCTGGCGGCGCGGCCGTGGCGGCAGCACCTGCGGCCGGCGCCAACAACGTGACCGGCGGTTTCCTCCTGCAGGGCGCCGTGGCCAACGACATCGCGCGGGCCATCGTCCAGCGCGGCCATATCCAGGGCGCGGCATAAGCCGGCCCTCCAAACCTCTTCCAGGAGCCCTCAATGTCAGGTCAGCCCTTTCCCGTCGATCCGGTCCTCGTCGGCATCGTCCAGGCGTACAAGAACGGCACGCTCATCGCCGATCAGGTGTTGCCGCGCCTCGAACCGCTCCTCCCGCGCGAGGAGTTCAAATGGTGGAAGTTCGACTTCGCCCAGTTCATCACGCTCCACGACACCAAGGTCGGCCGCAAGTCCGAGCCGAACACGGTGGAGTTCAACGCCACCGAGGTGCAGGACCGCACCGAGGACTACGGCCTCGACGATGTCGTGCCGGTCGCCGACAGCAGGAACGCGCCGGCCGGTTACGACCCGCGCGCCTTCGCCGCCCAGCAGCTGATCGACCTCGTGCTTCTCGATCGCGAGATCCGCGTCGTCAACAAGGTCTTCGCCTCCGGCACCTACGGCGCCGACAACAAGGAAACGCTGTCGGGCACGTCGCAGTGGAGCCATGCCGACGCCAAGCCGATCCTGGCGATCGCCGAGGCCGCGAACAGCATGGTCATGCGTCCCCGTCACATGGTCCTCGGCGCCGCGTCCTGGCTGGCGCTCCGGACCAACCCGAGCGTGCTGCGCGCCCTGACGCCCTCCGGCGCCGGCGACGGCTACGCGAACAAGCGGGCGGTCGCCGATCTCCTCGAGCTCGAGGACATCTATGTCGGCGAGGGCTGGATCAACATCGCCAAGCCGGGCCAGCCCGTGGTCCGCCAGCGTGCCTGGGGCGACAAGGCGCTGCTGTTCGTCAAGGCCCCGCTCGCCAACACCGTTTCGGCGACGCCGACCTTCGGCTGGACGGCGCAGTTCGGCACCCGTGTCTCCGGCTCGATCCCCGAGCCCAAGACCGGCCTTCGCGGTGCGGACCGCGTCCGATCCGGCGAGAGCGTCAAGGAGGTCATCTCTGCGCCCGAGCTCGGCTACCTCTTCGAAGACGTCGTCGGCTAAGCGGCCCGTCTCCCGCCATCCACCCGGTTCGCCGGGTGGGTCTCAGCAAGCAAACCCAAGGGACCTGAAATGAACGTTTATCGCTTTGTCGCGAGTGCCGTCGTCTTCTGCATTGCCCGCCTCGGCTATGTCCTCGCCTTGGTCGCGCCGCTCATCGTCGAGCCGGTGATGTCCTTCATTCGCGATGCCCCGGCCGCCGCAGCCTTCCTCCTGCGCCTGCCGGCCCGGCTGGTCGCCTTCGTCGTGATCTCGATCCTGAAGCCGATCTACCTCGAAAGCTACCGCACGAACGGGCTCAGCCTTGGCGAGGGCCTGCGCCCCGCCTGACGGGGAAGCATGCTCAATCGACCGGGTCGGCTTCGGCCGGCCGGGTCTTCCGGAGCGGATCGACGGCGATCCCCTCCGCAAGATCCGAAAGGAAGGTCACATGGCAAAGAAGACCACGAGTTCCAGCGCGGCCAAACCGGAAACGGTGACGAAGCCGCAGGAGGATGCGGCCGCTGCCGTCATCGCGGCCGCATCCGACCCGTCCGGCGAGAACGGGCCGGACGGGACCAATACCACCGCGAGCGAGAGCGGCGCTGCTGCCGGCGAGGCTTCGGCCAACCCGGTGAAACCGCATGACGAAGATGGCACGTCGACACCCGGCATCGTGTCGGACGCGACGAACAGCCAGTCAGGCCCGGAAGTGGAAGCAGCGGCTTCCGGGAACAGCGTTCAAGTTGCCTCCCAGGGCGATGGCGCCGGTGGAGCCGGTGCGGCGGCCAGCTCCATCGGCGGTCTTACCCAGGCGCAAGCCGATGCGATCATCTCGCATGTGCTCGGGGTCGCGAAACCGGAAGAACGCCGGCGGTTCATCGCGTTCGGAGCGGTGCGGCACAACAACGTGCGTGTCGCGCGCGGCGGCGATCTCTACCTGACCGAGACGGAGCACCGCCGGCTTCATGCGAAGAACCTCGTCTCCCGCTGGGAGGACGGCCGTGGATAGAGATCTTCACAAGCCTCTTCCGGTGGCCGGCTATCGCCCGCAGAACGACGGCCGCGTCCAGCTCGTGAACGTCAGCAAGGACCTCGAAGAGCGTCTGCTTCGGTTCCTTGATGTGCTCGCCGGCGATCCGGAAGTGGACAAGCGCTGGCTGGCGATCGGGCGCACAAGCATCGAACAGGGCTTCATGGCGGTCAATCGCGCGGTCTTCAAGCCCAGCCGCATCAAGCTTCCCGACGTCGACGGAGAGTAGGCCGTGCCCTATGCCAGCCTCAACGATCTCATCGAACGCGCCGGCCAGGATGAAATCCTCCAGGTCGCCGACCGCGACGTGGACGGCACGCCCGATCCGGACGTCGTCGAGGCGGCGCTCGTCCATGCCGACAATGTGGCCAACGGCTACCTGAAGGTCCGCTACCGCCTGCCGCTCGCTTCCGTCCCCGATCTCCTGCGCACCTGGTGCGTGGCGATCGCGCGCTACTACCTGCACCGCGACGGCCCGCCCGACTACGTGGTGCGCGACTGGAAGGCGGCCGACCAGGCGCTGAAGGACATGGCGCGCGGCCTGATCGACCTGCCGGTCGACGAAGGCGAGCAGCCGCCGGTGGCCGGCGACGGCGAAGATGTCCGCGTCGTCGGTCCCGAGCCGGTCTTTTCCCGCGACAAGCTGGAGGGCTGGCTTTGATCCAGGACGTGATCACCCGCCTTGAGACGGCCGCCCCGAGCCTTGCCGCCGTGCTGTCGGCCGAGGACATCGACGCGCTGACGAAGGGTACCGCTCCGAAGAGCGGCACGGTCTTCGTCATGCCGTATCGCGAGCGGGCCGAGGAAAATCCTTTCGCCTCCGGCAAGTTCCGCCAGCTCGTCCATGTCCAGCTGCTCACCGCCCTGGTGATCCGCCGCCATGACGACACGAAAGGCGGCGGCAAGGCCGTCTCGTTCGACACCCGGAAACTGGAAATCGAAACAGCGCTCGCCGGCTGGTCGAGCGATCCCCGCAACAAGCCGTTCGAGCTCGTCGCCGGCCAGGCGGCCTCCCTCGGCAACGGCGCCAGCGTCTACGTCCAGACCTGGCAGACGACGCGCTACCTGGAGAACTGACATGGACCCGAATGCAGGCAAGGGCGGCTCCTACATCCGCCAGAAGGACGGCTCGCTGAAGCTCGTCGAGCGAACGGAACCCGCAAAGCCCGCCGCCGCGCCGGTTCCGGCAGCGGCCGAGACGGCGAAGGCGCCGGCCGGCAAGAAGGAGAACGGCAATGGCTGAGCGCTACGTCACCAACCTCGCCATCCTTTGCAAAATCGAGACGGTCTACGGCACCAGCTCGGCGCCGACCGGCGCGGCCAACGCCATGGTGATGACGAACGTCGCCTATGAGCCGCTGGTCGGCAACGACATCAGCCGCGACCTGCTCAAGCCCTACATGGGCCACCAGGGCGTCATCCTGGACGGCAACTACTGCCGACTGCGCGGCGAGACCGAAATCACCGGCTCGGGCGATCCCGGCACGCCGCCGCCGTTTAGCCCGCTGCTTCGTTCCTGCGGCCTTCGGGAGGTCATCACCGCCGACACGGACGTTCAGTATTCGCCGATATCCCGGCTGTTCGAGAGCTCGACGATCTTTTTCAACGACGACGGCGTGAACCACGTCATGCTCGGCGTGCGCGGCAAGGTCACCGGCCAGCTGACGCCGGGCCAGATCCCGCGCTTCTCCTTCGA
>NZ_JBJIEP010000048.1:0-10792 GCF_046557955.1 Shinella agrisoli
ACCAGCGGCTCATAGGCGACGTTCGTCATCACCATGGCGTTGGCCGCGCCGGTCGGCGCCGAGCTGGTGCCGTAGACGGTTTCCATCTTGCAGAGGATGGCGAGGTTGTTGACGTAGCGCTCAGCCATTGCCGTTCTCCTTCTTGCCGGCCGGCGCCTTCGCCGTCGCGGCCGCGGCCGGAACCGGCGCGGCGGCCGGCTTTGCGGGTTCCGTTCGCTCGACGAGCGTCGTCGAGCCGTCCTTCTGGCGGATGTAGGAGCCGCCCTTGCCTGCATTCGGGTCCATGTCAGGGGTTTTCCTTCACGTAGCGGGTTGTGGTGAACACGTCCTCGAACCAGACCGTCCCGCCGACCGCCTGCTGAAGCTCGCCTTCGACATGCTGCAGCGGATCGAGCGCGCCTGCCGGTACGAAGCCCAGGGCACGGCCGCGGACGAATGCCTTCAGCTCTTCCAGATCGTCGGCCGCCGCGGCGTTGTGCGTTCCGGCAAGATTGCTGGTGACGATGATGATCGAGATGTCGACGGTGGAGCGTTGGCGGACCTTCCTCCCGATACTTTCGTCCTTGTCCGACCGGTCGCTGCCGGCGAAGACGTAGACCGCCGGCGTCTGCGGCGGAGCATCCTTGACGGTGGCCAGGTCCGTCGCGCCGCCCGCAATGCGGAACGGCGTGCCGGGATCCATGAGGCGGGCGATGATGGACGGGATCAAAGCTTGGCCTCCCGTTCAAGCCACTCCTGGCCGATGGCGACGAGGGTGGCGCGGTCCTGCTCGGAGAAGCCGAGATAGGGCCGTGCCGGGATCCGGACGGTGTGCTCGCCGATGGTGATGTTGCGCTCCCTCGCGCCCTTGGTGCCGGGCTTGACGAAGCGATGGCGGTTGCGGATGCGCTTGAACGATGCGCGCTGGCTGCGGGCATAGTGCGTGATCGAGCCGCCGAGCTGATGGATGCGGGCGTAAGGGAGATTGCTGCCGACCTCGGCGGAGTTGTCGTCAGATGCGGCAACCACGCTCGAATACAGGCCGGCACTCGGGTTCACGCGCAGGATGTTGGCCGTTCCACGGCGGCGGCCGCGCACTTTCTTAAGGGCGGTGCGGGTGGCGAGCGGCTGCCACTTCGCCCCGTCCGGGCCGGTCTCGCGCTCGAAGCGGCGCTGGGTCGAGTGCAGCATCGCGGCCGCGAACTCGGCCATCAGCGCGCCGGGATGCGAGATGGACACGCCGATCGCGCTGAGGACCGGAGACAGCTCGTCGTCGAGGAGGAGCGAGGCGCCGGGCATTAGAGGTGCCTCAGCGTGTCGCGGGTGAAGACGCGGTTCGGCGCGACGGCCTTGACGGAACCGCCGCCCGCCGGCGCCGGGGTCTCGCCGCCGGCCGACAGTTCCACAAGGCCGCGCGAGACGTCGCGCAGCCAGGCGACGGCCTGGTTGTAGGCCGTGGTGACTGGGCTGTCCTTTTCGGCCGCCTTGCCGTGCAGGTAATAGCGGGCGATGTCGGCGGCGGTTTTGACCAGCACGTCCGGAACGTTGGCGAGCGGCAGCTTCACCACCTTGGTCAGGTAACTGTCGATCAGCGCGGAGGCATCGTCCAGGGCGCGGCCGACGACGACGGGATCGACGGTCGAGACCGGAATGTTGACGCGGTCGGTGAGCTGGATGAGCTCGGTTTCGCCGAAACGGTCGATCAGGTCCTGCTGGGTGGCGTACGTCATCAGACCAGCTCGACCGTCAGTTCCGGCTCGCCGAGGAATGCCTCAAGCTGCGCGGGGGAGATTTCCGCGAGGGGGAAGAGGGTGCCGGCCGTCGAATGGGCGATGCCGCCCCGGCGGAAGCCGTTCGTCCTCGCAGACACATGGATGCCGCCGTCATAGTCCTTCGGCGACTTTTCCGAGAATGCGGCGGCAAGGAACGCATAGGTGCGCGGGAAGTCCTCGGCGATGAAGGAGAGGCCGGCGCCCCAGGACACCACGGTGAATTCCTCGGCAAGCGCGAGGTCGACGCCGACGATGCGCAGTGCGCCGGCGGGACCGGCCGGATTGCCGGCCCCGCTTGCCGCAGCGCCCTGGGAGGCATCGGGATCGTGTTCGCTCCCCCCGGAAGCCGCTGCTTCCGCTTCCGGGGCTGACTGGCTGTTCGTCGCGTCCGGCACGATGCCGGGTGTCGACGGGCCATCTTTGTCATGCGGTTTCACCTGCTCGGCCGAAGCCTTGCCGGCAGCAGCGCCGCTCTCGCTCGCGGTGGTATTGGTCCCGCCGGGCACGCCCGAGCCCGGCGGGGTCGCTGCGGCGTCGACAGTTTCGACGGCAGCGTTCTCCGAAGTCGCGGCGATAGCTGCAGCGCCTTTGGTCGGAGCTTTCGAACGGGCTTTTGAAATCCTGGACATGGGCGTTCCTTTCGGGATTTGCGAGGGGGATCGCGGCCGATCCGCCTCGAAAACCCCGCCCGGCTCGCACCGGGCGGAAGGTGGGCCGGCCGTCAGGCCAGCCAGGGAACGACGAGGACCTCGGCGGTCTTGAACCACTTGTTGGTGCCGCCGTTCGTCAGCAGGGGGTTGCCGACGATTTCGAGGGCGGCGCCTTCAAGCGTCGGCGGCACGATGAGGAGTTTCGGCTTGATGGCGAGCGGGCGGCCGTAATCGCCCTTCATGTTCGAAAGGGCCACACGGGCGATCTCGTAGTTGGCGGCGTTGAGCGTCTGCTTCGAGCCCCAGGCGGTCTGCCAGAAGCCGAAGCCGACAGCGCAGCGCCCGTCGAGGCCGTAGCGGAACTCTTTCTTCGAGAAGACGGCTTCGTCGTCCTCCTTGTCCATCCGCACGAGGTTCGTGAACTTCTTGCGCTCCTGGTAGATCAGCGGCTTCAGCGAGCGGCTGTCGTCGACCAGGAACCAGGGCGTACCGGAGCCGCCATCGGTGTTGGCGACCGATACGGTGTTGCCGCTGGCGTCGAGCACCGGATGATCGGTGTCGAAGAAATACTGGCCGTCGTAGCACTTCTCGGAAAAGCCGTTCTTCAGCAGCGACCAGACGAGGGTGTCGGGGAAGGTCACGGCCGTCTGGCCGAAGTCGCGGAACATAGGCGTGTAGATGCCCAGGTTGTCGTCCTCGATATCGTCGCGATCGACGCCGATCGTGTTTTCGTACGACTTGTTGGTCAGCGTATAGCCGTGCTTGGCGAGACCGTTGACGACACGGTCGCCGATCCATTCACGGAAGCCGGGGAAGCGGCCGAGCCAACCGTACTCCTGGGTCCGCGTGGACGAGGGAACGGTGGTCGCGATGCGCGGATACATCGTGGCCGCTTCGGCAATGCCCGCCTGGAACGCGGCGTTGAAGCCGACATAGGCGGAACGAAGGGTGGTCGAGTTGATGTCCATTGGTCACCTTCAGGAGAAACGGACCCACACGCCGTCGGCGTCGACGTCGAAGACCTTGCCGACGACGGAACGGGTGTTGGTTGCGGAGGTCTTGGCGACGGTCTGGTCATCGACGCCGTAGGCATCGGCGCCGATGTCGGCCTGCGTGATGGCGTCGGCGCTCGCCGAATTGGCGTAGCGGAAGATACCGGCGCGGATCACGACGCGCTTTGCGCCGGCAGCGCCAGCGCTGTTGTCGACGCGGCGCTCGACGCGGCCCGCGCCCTTGAGGCCGGTCGCCTCGCTCACCGGCACGGCGTAGCCGGCGGCGTTGACCGCCGCCATGGCGCCGGCATAGAGCACCGCGCCGGCCGCAGCGCCGAATTCACGGGTGTCGCCCGAACGCTGGGGCGTGTTGCGGTCGCCGGAAAGAGCCGTCATGCTTCACCGCCTTTCCGGGCATTGAGCATCTGTTCCTCGGAGAGGCCCATCTGCCGCATGACGGCGAGATCGGCATCGCTCAGTTGCTCTCCGCCGTCCGTGCCGGGGTCCTTCGCCGTCGCGGTGCGCTGCGCGGAGGTGAGCACCGGCGCCTTGCTGACGTACTCGGCGAACTTGGCCGCGTCCGCCCTGTGCAGCGAGATCGCCCAGTCCTTCAGCGCTGGAATGATCTTGCCGTCCCGGATGGCGGCCTCGACGGCCTCGGTGGCCTTGTCCTGGGCGACCTGCTCCTTGAGGGCGTTCAGGTCCGCCTGCATCGCGGCGACCTGGGCGATCGGGACGTACTTGGTCGGATCGACTGCGCCGGCCGTCTGCGCGGCACTGATCGCCGAGACGATCTCCTCGACGCTCGCCGTCTCCGGCTTGCCGACAGCGATCGCAATCTTCTTGCGATCGGCGATTGCGGACTGGACGGCGGTCAGCACCGCCTCGGACTTGGCGTCCTTCGTGAGACCGGCGGCGACGGCGATGGCCGTCGAGCTGGTCAGATACGAGTTGATGGCGGCGAGCACATCATCCTCGCTTGCGCCTTCGGCCAGGCCGAGGGCGGCGAGTATCTTCTTCATGGTTTCCTCTTCGTGGGCTGCGTGGAAGATCGAGTGAGCGGAGACTTCCGACATCACGAGGTTGGGCACGTTGGTCAGCGCCGCATTCTGCAAGGCGAGGATCTTGCCGTCCTTCAGGTGGAAATAGACTGGAGAGAGGTAGCGGTACTCGCCGGCCCGGATCGCGGCCGCAGCGCTCGCCGTCCATTCGACACGGCCGTAGATGCCGTCCGCCCGCGCCTGGATTTCCTTGATCCAGCCGGCGGCCGGGGCCGGCCGTCCGTTTTTCGGCGCGTTGAGCGACTGGTGCTCGTAGTCGATGACGATGTCGGTCGAGCCATGATACTGCCGCGTCGCCTCGGCAATGCGCTGGAGGCTCTTCTCGTCGCCGGCATGGTACGGCCCGCGGCCGTCGCGGCCGGAGAAGGTGCCGGGCGGAATGAGCTGGATCCACACGCCATCGGCGGACGCGGCCGTCAGCTCGGATGCGTGCGCGGACAGCAGGGCTGCAGCAAGAAGGGCGAGAGCGTTTTTCATGCCGCCATGTAACGGTGGCATGATGCGTTCGTCAGAAGTGCAAAACTGCACCTCGTCGGAACCTGACGGGGCGGGCGGAGAGGAAACTAGACTTAGCCGCCGCCTGCTGATCCCGCAACAGGGACGGGCATCAAAATTGAAGGCGGTTTGAAGGCCGTGGGCGCGATCTTTCCTTCCGGACGGCTCATCGGGCGTTCCGGCCCCCGATCGCGCGTCGTCGGCCGAATTTGAAGGACGGCCGATCCCGTGGTAGATTCATGGCGTGCGCGTGACACGGTGACATTCTCGCGGCCGTAGGACCATCTCCGGATGGGACCGTCATGTAGGGTTCCTGCGAGGCCCTACCGCGCACATCATTCCTTCCGCCGATCGACGACGATACGGACGCCATCCCGGTCAAGCAGCTTGCGCACGCGCTCCTCGCTTGTGAAGCGATAGCTCGTCAGGAACGCGGCCGACCTGCTCTTCGTCGCCTTGATGACCGCATGGAGCCACCGGCCGCCGGCAAGGCGGATCAGGACGACGGACAGCGGGCCGTCCACGACGGCAAGGGTCGCCTTCGCCGGGAAGCCCGGCAGCAACCTGTAATCCGCGATCGTCATCTCCGGATGCCGGGCGAGCTGCTTGGTCATTGTCTCGGCCGACAGGAGCGCCACGCGCGCGTCGACCCCAAGAGAAGCGGCGAGCGCGGGCGGGATCGGCATGACGGGCATGCTGCCTTCCGGGCGCTGGACGAACCGTTCGAAGGCGCTGCTGGAGACGCGCTCCTCGACGGCGGCCGCCACCAGCTCCGGCGGCGCATCGGCGATCTTCTCGGCTATGGCCTTGTTGACACGCGCCTCGTAGCCGGCGCGGCCGGGATTGTAGGCCCAGCCCGGATCGATGCCGTCCGGCACCCGCACCACCTCGCCGGTACGGCTGTTCACGAAATTGCGGAACGTGTCTTCCGGCGGCTCGAACCGCAGGTCCTCGCCCTCGGCAAGCAGGCGGTCGATATCGCGCTGCGAAAGGCTCTGCAGCGTGCAGCGGCAATTCCAGCCGCAGGGCGGCGCCCAGGCGTCCCAATAGGGATGGTCGATCGGCAGGACGAGATTGTGCCTGGCGCGGTGCGCCGGCCGCGTGCGCTCGTCGAGGATGCAGACATAGCGCAGGAACGGCCTGGCCTTGCGGTTGCGCTCGAAGTTCGCCCAATGGCCGGCCGCATAGGAGACCCGCATGTTGGTGTCGAAGATCGTCTGGAGGCGGCGCGCGCTGCCGAGCTGGGCCGGCCGGACCTCGCCGGTCAGAGGATCCTCGACGAACTTGCGGCCCCACCAGCCCTTCGCTTCCAGCGCCGGCCGAAGTGTCCGCGCGAACTCGGCCGGCGTGCGGCCCTCCTTCAAAGCCTTTTCGAAGGCGGCGGATATGTCCTTCAGGATGTCGAAGCCGGCCGACTTCGCGACCGTCAAGGACGTCGCGTGCTCCTCCTGCCAGAATTCCTGCCAGGAGAAGGTTTCGACCAGGTCGCCCTTGCGCGCCTCGAAGGCGGCGATGGCGTCGACCGGCGGCAGCGGCTTCAGCTCGACGGCCACGCTCAGCCCTCGTCGGACAGGTCATCGCCGCCGATGCCGGCAAGGCGGGCGGAAAAGGCGGCGCGGGCCAGCATGTCGGTGAGCGCGCTGACGTCCATGTTCCGATAGCGGTCGGCGAGGATCGCGCGCACGTCCTCCATGCTCGTCGCGGCCGCGATGCGCTCTTCGAGCCCGGCGACGATCGGCTCCACCATCTCGGCCCACCCGTCGTCGGCGAGGATCTCCGCAATGGACGTGTCGATCGCGTCGGAGGGTTTTGCCGGCGCGGCCGCACGCTGCGCGGCGGGTGTGCCGGGAACCGGGGGCTTCTTCTCGTCGGGCTCCGGCGGATCGGCCGGTGCGGACGTCCTGGCGCGCGGCACGAGCAGCTCCTCGTCCTTGCCCGGCTCCGGCGCGCCGATCTTGTCGCGCACCGTGGACATGCCGATCTTGCCGCCCATCGCCACGAAGGTCTCGACGTTCTTCATCCACTTCTCGACGTCGATCTGTTCCGGACGGCCGATCCTGATCTTCGGATAGGCTTTCTGCGGCCCCTTGTTCAGGTCGATGTACGGACGCACGAGATCCCGGTTGAGCGTGGCGGCGAGCTGCTTGGCGTCGGATCGCTCGATGTCGGCCTTCACGCCGTCGTGCACCTTCGCCTGGGCATAGCCGCCCGCCGTCATGTCCGTGGTGCCGGTCTGGCCGAGGACAAGCTTGGAGACCTGACGGTCGAGCCAGTCGCAGCGCTTCTCGTAGAGCTCGTGCGAGCCGGTGACGTCGGCCTTGATGAACTCGACCGACATCGACTGCGGCACGATCGCGGAATAGTCGACACCGATATTGGCGACCGCCTGCAGGAGGATTTCCTTGTCGGCCTCCGAAGCGCCTTCGCCCCATTTGCCGAGGCGCAGCGGCTGGCCGTAGGCCTCGCAGAAGATCGCCCAGTCCTTGGCCGTGAAGCTCTTGAAGAGGAAGGTCCAGCACACGGCGCGGGCGATGCCGCCGCGGATCGGCAGGCCCGATTTGACCTTGGCCTGGTGGAAGACCCATTTGTACGGTGCAAGCGGTTGGTCGCCGCCCACGTCGCGCAGCAAGGGCGTCTCGCCGTCGTCGTCGGAAAAGCGGAACCAGCGCGGGTCGCGCCATTTGAGCGCGACCGGCTCCCACTGGCTCTCCGAGGTTTCCCATATGATCTCCGTTGCGGAGAAACCCTTGCCGACCGCATCCAGGATGTCGACCAGCTCCGTCTCGAAGGCGTCGCGCTCGACGAAGGCGCGGATCAGGTCCGCATTCTCGACATCGTCCGCGGCGTCGCTCGCCGCCTCGACGGTGACGTCGAGGCCCGCGACCTGCAGCTTGCGCGAGCCGAGCACGCCGGCATAGTGCAGGTCACGCTCCTCCATGTCCTCGGCGAGCGCGAGATATGCTTCCGGATCGCCGTTCACGCTGGACTTGAGCAGGCGGGCGAGCTTGCCGGGCGTCAGGCCCGACGCCTGGTGCTCCGTGTTCGGCCGTCGCACGCCCGTCATGGTGGGCGCGGCATGTTCCTTCTTCAGCGCGGCCGTGCTGATCGGCCGGCCGTACTGGTCGACGAGCTGGACCATCAGAAAATACCTCTCGATCGGCGCATGGACGAAAGCCGCGACGGAGCGCCGTCGTCGCGGTCGGTATTCGGGGTGTCGAACTTGGTCGGTGCGCGCCGCACGGGAATGTAGCCGTATTCCATGCCGGGGACGCTGGCGGCTTCGATCGCCAGCGCCAGTGCCCAGAAGCGGTCGGCGTGTCCGTCTGCGGTGCGCTCGGCCGTGAAGCGGATGTTGCCGGCCGCCGAGACCTGTTTGGTCACGGAGCGCAGATCGGCGCGGATATGCTTGTCGAACGGGATGCGAAGCCGGCGCTCTTCCATCTTGGATCGGACAGGATAGGCGAGCGCCTCCTTCACGGGTGCCGAGAACGTGACGGCTTCGACGGCGTGCTCTCCGAACTTTGCCTGCGCGTCGTCAGCCCAACCGATGCCGAGGCCGGTGGCGTCGATGCAGATCCGCACGCACCGCTCGAACCACGGCCAGAGCACCTTCTCCTGCTCGGGCTTGCTCATCTTACTGAGCGCCTCGACATGGCGGGTGTAGAGGACGTCCCCGAGCTTCTCGACCACCCAAAGGACAGTCAGGTCCTTCTTGCGGCCGATGTCGACGCCGGCATAGAGCTGCCGGCCCTCGATGGCGGTCCAGTCGACGTCGGTCGGATACTCGCAGGCGGCGATGAGATCGTATTCCAGGAAGGCGGCATCGTCGTCGGCCGGCTCGCACATGTATTCCTGGAGAAAGCTCTCCTCGTCGGCGCAACCGGCCTTCACCCAATCGAAATATTCCGCTTCCGTCATCTCCTGCTGTTCGGCATCGGCCGGCAGGGACTGCTGCAGCTTGTACAGGAAGCCGTCTTCCAGGGCCTTCTGGAGAGTGACGGTGTGCAGGCTGATCCTCTTCGGATTGCCGCCCTCGCGGGTCTCGCGGACAAGCTGGTTGAAGAAATTGTGCGAGCCGCGATGCGTGGAGATGACCTCCATGGACCCGCCCCAGGTTAGGCCGGGATAGGCGATGGACCAGAGCTTGCGCGGATCGGGATGAAGGGCGAACTCGTCGAGCACGCGACCCCCGCGTTTGCCGGCCTGGGCGTCGGGGTTCGAGCTCATGGAGTTGATGCGAAGATTGTTCGCAAAGCGCAGGACGTAGGCGTTGTGCTTGCCCTCCGGGTCGAGCGCCTGTTCACCGAGATCCTGCGCGGCAAGGTCCAGAATGCCGGCCCACAGCTTGCAGTCTTCGAGAAAGAGCCGCGCCTGGATGTCGTCGCGGGAGGAGACCCATTGGTCGCGCTTGGCGGTCACCAGGGCGGTACGGGAGACGGTGGCATAGGCCGTCGACCAGGAAAGGCCGATCTGCCGCCCCTTCTCCATGAGTTTCAGGCGCGAATTGTCGTTCACCCACCTTGCCTGGTAGGGCAGGAAGATCGCATCCGGGTTTGCGGGAATGATCAGCGCGCGGCCCATCAGAGGACCCCGAGGCGCCTGTTGATCTCGTCCATGGTCTCCTGGGACACGCCGGCCTTGCGGACAACCTGCGCGACCTCATCGACCGCCTTTTCGAGCTTCGCCTGGGCAAGCTCCTCCGCCTTGCGGCGATGTTCGGATGAATGCCGTTGGCCGACGATGACTTCCTTGTAGGCTCGGGCCAGATCCAGAGCGCCTTTCGAGCCAATTTCGCTTGCGTCCAGCAATTCGTCGATCAAGGTCTTGAGGAACTCCCCCAGGACAATATCGTCCTTGCCGATCTGTTCCGGTGTGAGCTTGTCGGCGATCCCGGCATAGATGTAGCGGCGTTCCTCCAGTTGCATCGCGCGCTTCGCCAGGCGGGCCGATCGCCGATAGAAGGCGGACTTCGAGATCGGAGGGATGCCCTTCGCCTCAAGCCGGTCGTTCAGCTCGAAGAGGATGTCCGCCGTCGTGCGGCGACGTTCGTTGAGCTGGCCGACAGCCCATATGACATCGTCCTGGGCTTCCTCCGGAAGCATTTCCAGGCTGCTGAGCCGGCCACGGAGGCGACGATCGTCCGCCATGTCAGGGCCTCATGGTCGGAGGCTGTACGCCGGCGATCGAGGCAAGCCCCTGCAGAAACAAGTCACCCCGCTCCGTCAGGCGCGCGATGACAACCGTGCCGGCTGGTATAACGTCGACGGCGCCCATGTCGCGAAGGTACGCGTATTGTGTTTCGACCCACTCGCGAGGCTTGTCGATCAGGAAGCCGCGCTGAAGATACCGACGCATCGCCTCCGACGTCAGCGATCGGTTGGGCTGAAGTTTCAGCTCCTTCAGGATGATAAGGCGGGCCTCTTCCTGGATGATGGTCTCGATGCTCATTTCTTGGCTTGCTCCAGCAGATATTCCTGCAAGCGGTGATTGGTGGCGGCGATCGGCCGTAGCCGCTCGTCCATGGTGTCGAGGCGGCCGACGATGCGTTCCATTGCGAGCTGGAGAGAATGAGCGGTCTCACGGTCCGGCAGATGTTTCATCTCGCTTTCGACCGTCTGCACGCGCCGGTCATGTTCGACGAGCTTCACTTCCACCTTCGTGACGCGCTCATCGAGCTTCTTTTCTCCGGAGGTGAAGATCGTCTTGAGCTGCGTCGCCAGGGCGATGATGGACAGGGCGGCCCCGATCCACGGCATGATGATCGACAGGTCCATCAAGGTCTCTTCTCCGTGGCCTCGACGGCCGACACAGCCGCCGCCCGTCTGGTTTCGCAGGTGATGAGC
>NZ_JBJIEP010000049.1:0-10448 GCF_046557955.1 Shinella agrisoli
GACGAAGCGCAACTTCGCAGCCATCGTCGCGCTCGCAGCGGGGTTCACCTTGGTCAAATCCGTCCACAATGCCTAGGGATACTGAACGTGTCGCCATTCTGCTTCCCGCTGAATTCGGATCTGAAATAGTTGAGGCCGGCGACCCAGGAAATGGGGCTGTCATCGAGCGACGACAGGCGAAACTCCTGAAAATAGGTTCGGTCCCGCATGTTATAGGTCATGAGGTCGACGCCGGGAGTATTGAAGTAGTCGAACGACAGCGGGGCGACTTTCGAGAATATTAGTCCATCCGTCAGGTCCATGCGCTGATCGAGCGTATCTTGCTGGATGCTCGAAACAGACGTGAACTTGAAGCTTTCGAAATTGTGCTCGAAGCGCAGATTGATCCCGTAATTCTCGCGCTCGAACTTGTTTTCGGGATTGGTGGCGCTGATTGGAAAATCGGGATAGTCCCGGAGCAGGAAGCGCGACGAATTGTCTTCGGATTTGTTGTAGTGGAAGGTGAGCTGTGCGCGGGTGTCGGCGTCCGGGGTGAACAGGAGGGAGCCTCGAACTGCGCCGACATCGAACCCTCCTTCCTTGCCGCCAGTCACGATATTGCGCACATCGCCGTCGCGGCCGGTGTATTGGACAGCCAGCCTTCCGGCGAGCACATCGTCAATCAATGCACCGTTGGCGATGAACTCACCAAGGCGATGACCGTTTGTGCCCACCTCACCGCGAAGGCTGAACTCGCGGTCGAATGTAGGCGTGTTGGTGATGAAGTTGACGGCGCCGCCCTGAGCGTTTCGGCCAAACAAGGTTCCCTGCGGCCCTCGCAGCACCTCGATCTGCTGCATGTCCAGCATCGTGACTGGCATGCTATAGGCCGAGCGGGGAATTTCATCCACGTTGTAAACAACGGAAGTGTCCTCGGCCGACAGTGGGCTGAATGAACCCACGCCACGAATGATGCCTACGTTGCTGTATTGGGCGCTGTAATCGACGTAGCTGAAATTCGGCGTCGAGCGCGCAATGTCAGCGTTCGAGCCGGTCTTGGGCATGAGCTGTAGCTTTTCCGCGCCAAGCACGGTTACGGGAAGCGGAACATCCTGCGCTTTGTCATCCCGCTTCGTGCCATAGATGACGATTGGTTCGAGCATCGTCGCCGCGTTCTGGTCGGCCTCCTGACCAAAGCTCGGCTGCACCAGGCCGGCGGTGAGGGCCAACGCCAAAACGCTAGTCGAGGCGCGCAGTTTCTTTCCCTTCATCTCTGTCATCATCCTGTTTGTCCCCTTGCGCATGCTGCCGCCCCTTCTCAGCCGCTTGGGCCGCAGGTGGCCCCGAAAATGACTCGCATTAACATCATGACTAAACAATTAGTCAATGTACAAACTGGACAATTAGGATCAGAATAAGCCATAAATTGACGATGCGGTTAGCGCGCTATACAGTCGTTCAGTATGAAGGTCGCCAAGGCGAGAGGAACCCCGGCATGCCTGAACTACGTCGCGTTTACACGACCGTCGATGCCCGCGATCGAATCCTTGAAGCGGCGCTTACGGTTTTCTCCGACGTAGGTTTTGCCGGGGCCACGATGCGGGCCATCGCAGATGCGGCCGAAGTTTCGTCGGGCCTCATCCACCATCACTTTAAGGACAAGGAAAGTTTGTGGAAACTCGTAGGAGAGCGGATTTCCGCAGAATTTCAGGAAGCCGTCTCGGTCGGAACTGAACTTGACGATCCGGCCCTATCGCTGCGGCGTGCGATAGAGAATTACCAGCGATATTGGAGAGAGCACCCCCGCGCGCTTCGCTTCCAGCTCTGGCGGGTGCTAGGCGCGCCAATAGAGGAACGCAAAGCACGATCGAAACTTCTCAATCAGCATTTTGTCCCAAAGTTCACGACAGCCCAAGAAGCCGGGATTGTGCGCAACGACATTCCGGCCGGGTTGGCGATGGTCACGGCCGGCGGCCTCATCCAATACTTTCTGCATAGCGACATAGAAACCGAAGATGCCATTGCCGTCACTGGCGATGCCCCACTCGATGATGACCAGGTGCTTGATTACCTGCTCGGGCTCATCGCCCCAGCCCGCGCTACCGGCAAGAAAGATACACCATGAACGCTCCCCGGCTTACCGTCCTGAACGCTGACAGGTTCCCGATCATCACATTGAAGGCAGCGAATTGGCCTCTCGCGGAATCGAGGCAATGATCGCGGATTTCGAGACGTTGGTGTCCGACGAAGCTACCTTTGTGCTGTTGATGGCCGGCAAGCATCGCGGCTCCGAGCAGCCGCATGACGATCAGAAGCGCTGGATTCTCTGGCTCAAGGAAAACCGCGATAGAATGGCGGCCCTGTGCCGGGGTGTTGTATCAGTCGTCGATGCGACCACTGATGGCGATCTTCAGCACAAACAGGCGGCCGGGATGGAGGCTATGTTGGGGATTCCCATCAGACTTGCGGATAATGCAAACGAGGCTGATCGCATAGCTTCGGAGTTGATAGGGCAGAGCTAAGTAGCGGCATCAAGCCACTGCACGGTAGCGGAAATGGGTGACATCCTCTCTCTGCCGCAGAGACTCGCACCGGTAGAATGGTGCCGCAATCCTTGCCGGTCGGGCGGCGTCCGATCGGTCTCATGACGGGGTTCGCCGCAGCCGTATTATGTCTTTCCGCATCGTCACTGGTTTCCGCAGTGACGGTCCAGGCGACTGCCGCAACAATACGGTGAAGCGCTTCACCGTATTTATTGATGCACGCATGACGATGGTCTGTTAGGGTGCTCGCGCACTGAACCTCCCGGCGGGTTTCGAACACCGGGGACCGGCGCAGCAAGCGGTCGTTCCTTCTGCTGCAAGGCCGTACCCAACCGGCCATCCCCAGGACGCGCGCAGGCTCATCGAGCGCGTCAGCCCTGATCCAACAGGGTGGAGCCATACTTGTCGCAGCGGCATTGCCCGCCGCTTTCCAAGCCCTGCCACAGTGCGGGCCGGCCGGCATTCCACCGGCATCCACCAGCCGCACCCTTGCCTGTTCAAAGGCAATTCGCCTGCGGCGGCATGCGTCATGCGGCTCGTCCGATCCCTGCGGCAACCTTTATCATCGGTGTTCTCCGGCGCTTGTCGGACTGCGGCACCAACCTTCCGGTCTTCCTTGGCTGTGGCAGCGTTCATTCGCCGGTCGCGTCGTCTTCATCATCGTCGAACCGCTGCGGCGTCTCCCGCCGCCGCCCTCGGCCATGCCGTCCAGCGGCGGCCGTCATCTTCCATCACCTCAACCAGGAGCTTCCTCCATGCATCACATCGTCATCCATTCCGTCTGTGCGTCACCCTGCGGCAAGCCGATCCGGCGACCGCCATGACGCAGGTTTCCCGCCTCGTCCTCATCCTCGCGCGGCCTGTCCCGTGCACCTTCCGCCTGGCCTTCCCACAGGAAGAAGGGCGGACGCCTCATTCGAGGCAACAGGTGATCACGAGCGCACCTGGCCCATAGGCCCTTCGGGGCATCCCGCTTCATGCGGGATGGCATGCACACTGACCAGATGCCGCCGCTCGGAAAGACAGAGAGAAGATCGCAATGCCCCGCTCGCCCGGGTCGATGATTACGTTTGGAGAATGGATCATGGACGATTTGACATACGAACTGAGGCAACTGTGCCGCCGAAACAAGGACGGCGGTGCCATGACGCAGGCGCAGCGGATGGGTTCTCTGACGACGATCGCCCGACAGTTGAAGCAGGCCGGCGTCATCCCCGCCGACAACGCGGCGCTCGGCATTCCGCAGCGAAAGTCAGCCGACAGCGGAAGCGGCAACAACAGGATGAAAGCCCTCGATGGCAGCCGCCTCGATCGCGTGACCGATGCGCATGTCCATATGAGCCTTCGCTTGCAGGAGGCGTTCGGCCTGCGGCGGGAGGAAGCGATCAAGTTCCAGCCGGCCTATGCCGACAGGGGCGACCACATCGCGCTCAAGGGGTCCTGGTGCAAAGGCGGGCGGGAACGGATGATTCCAATCGCCACCACGGAACAGCGCGCCGTGCTCGACCAGGCCCATGCGCTTGCCGGCTCCGGCTCGCTGATCCCTGCGCAGAGGAGCTATATTCAGCAGCGCCATGTCTATGACGGCCAGTGCAAGGCGGCGGGCCTGAGCAACATGCACGGGCTGCGGCATGCCTACGCACAAACCCGCTACGAGGTGCTGACCGGATGGAAGGCGCCGGCCGCCGGGGGACCGGACAGGAAGGCGCTGACCTCGGAGCAGCGCGCCATCGACGCCGAGGCGCGGCAGCAGATCAGCCGGTCACTGGGCCATGAGAGGATCGCCATCGTCGCCGCATACATCGGGCGATGACGCATCCAAGATGCAGGGAAGCGTACCGCCACGCGCAGGCGCAAATCCGCCGGACAGGCCATGCTGGCCCTGACAATGCCGTCACGGACGGCGATGGATTCGGCGGGTTCCATCGCATTTGGTAATGAAAGAAGGGCGTCGGTTTGCTATGGTGATCCCGCACTGACCTACGAGCGGGTTCTTAAAGACCGGCACAGCAGGCGGTCTGTTCGTGGGTGCATCTTCTGCTGCAAGGCCGTATCCAAACGGCCATCCAGACGCGTTCCGGCTCCCTCGCACGCGTCGGCCCTGCCAGCAGGGTGGAGCCATACTTGTCACAGCCGTGCCTCCGTCAAACAGATGCCGGCATCGTTGTCGAAGGTGCCCGCGCCGGCGGCACGGCCTGTTCGCAGCCCCGGCATCCGCATCGGGGTCTTATCCTCCTCTCGGCGTCCGGTGGTTCGCCGGATCGCCGTCGCTCGTCATCGTGCGCGCAATCGCCAGCGCGGCTTTTACCGCTCGCAGGCTTTCCGCTTGCGACGGTGCGCGCCTCCTTGTCTTCCGCGCGGCATCGGTCGTCCGCCGCCCGCACCCTGTTCATCGGCTTCGAGGAAGCCCGCCCTCGCCATCGCGCGCGGGATCGCAAGTTCGCTGAAACAGCGGTGAGCGCGTAGGAGAAGCCTCTTCTCGTTGACGAGGAAAGGTTTCCGGTCAGTCAAAGACGCAGGCTCCTTGGGGAGGCCCAAACTCCTATCCCGAAGATGCCGAGCGTCCACGAGCTTGCAAGAGCTGTCTCTTGCGGGACGGGCGAAGCCTTGTCTCGACCGAAGCCTTGCCCGCTGCCCTGCCGCGCCCGCCCCAACGGGAAGGGTGAAGACCCATGTTCGAACAGATTGGGACGGTGCTCGAAAGAGTGCTGGACAAGCAACGGGCGCGCGCGCCGGTCAGAAGGAACAGCTACCGGTGCGGCCGGTGCGAAGCCGTGTTCTGGAAGAGGACGAGCCGGCAGGAGGTCCGGCGCATCCTGCTTGCGGCAAAACGCTACGAACTAGCCTTGCGCCGCAGAAGCCGGCGCTGCGGCCCGCTCGGCTCGGTGGCGATCGAGGTGCTGGAGTATTTCGTCAACCTGGTCGACTTCAGGACCGGCCGGCTGGAGCCGTCGCTCGACACGCTGGTGCGCCGGCTGAAGCGATCGCGCGATGCGATCGTGCGGGCGCTCAAGAACCTGCGCGCGCATGGGTTTCTCGACTGGCTCAGGCGCTACGTGCCGACAGGTCAAGAGGGACGCGGCCCGCAGGTGCGGCAGGCCAGCAACGCATACCGCCTGCATCTCCCCGAACGGGTGAAACAGCTTCTGGGCTGGCGAGGGCTTCCTCCTTCGCTTCCCGACGATTGCAAACATGCGCAGGAGGTTCGCCAGGCAGAGCTGGAAACCTACGACAAATCCCTCTCCCTCGAAGAACTGGCCCTGTCCACGCTCGGGGACACTCCTCTGGGGCAGTCCCTGGCCCGGCTTGGAAAGAACATCGAACAGCGAAAGCCGAACCAACAGCGCGAGTCCGCCAGACGGGTAGAGTCCGAATCTTACTCTATTAAACCTGCTCCAGACTAGGCAGGAAGCGCTGCGCCATCCTTCAGCGGGGGGTCGAAAGCGGCTCCAGAACATACAGGAGGCAGCCATCACGGTATCCATCCATGCTCGAACCGCAGCGTTTACGCCTGCGGCAGCGGAAGCATACGTAAAGACAACCTGTGTCAGATGCCGCATACTTATCGTTGGACGACTGGAATGCGCCGCCATGGCGGTCGTTGGAGCTGCGCCGCCGATCGCCTGAAAGCAGACATCCATTCGATGCGGGTGGAATGCGCAGGTCGTTGGACGATCCGGAAAGTCTCCTTTCAGGAGCGCAGATCGGATAGCGGACTTCCTTCAGCGGGCCATCGTATCAGCGTTGCGCCCTATTCTCATTCAAAAGCGACTTGGCCGGGCTCTCTATTAGCAGCCCTTGGGCTTCAACCTTGCCAAGGGCTATCCGCCATCTAAGAGTCCGTCCCGAAAGGGTTGAGGGGCTGGGGCGATCGTGATTCCAAGGGGTTGTTCAGGCCATCTTGGGAAGCGAGCGATGTGGACCCCAGCCACTCGCCGGCAGCATAGTCGTGCGGGGCTTCGATACGAAACGGATTTGACGGATGCGGAATGGCAGTTGATCGAGCCGCTGCTGCCAGCGCCGAAGCGGACGGGGCGGCCCTTGTCCTGGCCTGTGCGCGAGATCGTCAACGCGATTTTCTACGTGATGCGCGGAGGCGTCGCCTGGCGGCTTTTACCGAGCGATCTGCCGCCGAAGAGCACAGCCTATCGCTGGTTCGCGGCATGGCGGGACAGGGGCGTGTTCGAGGCGCTGAACCATGCACTGCTGATGCTCGACCGGGAGCGCTGCGGTCGGTCGGCGTCACCGAGCGCCTGCATCATCGACAGCCAGAGTGTGAAGACGAACCAAGCGGGTGGTCCGCGCGGCTACGATGCCGGCAAGAAGATCATGGGACGCAAACGCCACGCCCTCGTCGATACCGCCGGGCGCGGCCTCGTCTTGTTCGCCCATCTCGCCAGCGTGCAGGACCGCGACGGGGCGGGTCCGCTGCTGGCGGCCTCGCGGCGCCCGTTCCCGTTCATCGAGAAGGTCTTCGCAGACGCTGGCTACCAAGGTCCGCGCGTCGCGACCGCTACCCGCATCGCCGTCGAGATCGTCCGCCGCAAGCCCGATCAGATCGGCTTCGCCGTCCAGCCCCGGCGATGGGTCGTCGAACGCTTCTTTGCCTGGATCAATCGAAATCGACGCCTCTGGAAAGACGCAGAGGCCACCATCGCCTCCGCAACTGCCTTCCTCTACGCCGCCGCACCGATGGTCCTCATCCGACGTATCGCACGAACGACATGACTTCCGGGACGGACTCTAAGAGAATTAAGCTGAGCTGATCTGATCAATCACCATCTTCATGCCTTCTGGTTGGTAACCCTCTTGGACCATGCGGCTGACGATCAGGTTCCGAAGCACCTCGTAGCCAACCGGACTCCCCACGATCGCTGTGAACTGCTTCAGGATATCCCGTCCCGGGAGTTTCTTGCGCCATGTGCCATCAGCGAAACTTCCTTCTATCTCAGTTCGGAAGCTCTGTTCGGCTTCGATTAGCTTCGCTTCAGATAGCTCACCCTCAATGAGCCTTGCCGTGCGTTCTGCTGAGCGACTTGCGGCACCAAACAGCTCTTTCCCAATTGTCAGGCTTTCGGGCGGGAAGCCTAGATCGATGCAGCCCACCAAGTGGGAGTTAACGAAAGTCCTCAGTTTCTGGATCAGTATTGCCGGGACCACCTTCCTAGCGGCTTCTGTAAATTTAGATTCGACAGTCGCGGCAGTATAAGTGTCAGTCATTCCAAGGGAGTTAAGAACGTCTGCGATATATTGACCGTGAAGCAGATAGTTCTCTATGTGATAGACATCCCATTGAAACCTGCCTACCGTCGACGTGGTCTCCGAGGGGCCATCGCTATCCATGTCCGTAATTGCGTAGAACTTTGTAGGCAGGTCGCCCTTCGCATATGCGCGCTCTAGAACTTCATGCAAAAGCTTTACACGTGTCTTATTACTTCCAGAAATCAGGTTTATTCCGCGCAGCTCGTCGGGGAACAGCGCACTGGCAAGGGTCTTGTCGAAATCGGTATCACCACCGCCTTCAAAAATCAGCCCCTTCCCACCCGGGCGATATGCGGCGAGATCGCCCACAAGGTCTGCGAGGACGGCATCAAGATCATCCGTGACCGAAAGGGGGCGCAACTGAGAAGTTTCCGCGCCCTCAGCTCCACAAGGAAGCATATGGAACACGTTAAACCCTGGCTTCCCTACGGCCTCACGTATGAGCGCGTCCGAATGCGTGACTAGCCAAAGCTGGTTTTGGAGCGCTTCGCCAAGGTGCTTGCGATAAAATTCAGGTAGTCCGCGGATCAGTCTAGGGTTTAGGTGCAGCTCTGGTTCATCGAGAAGGATAATCGAATTTTTTGGGGCCGAGCTGCGTATCCTGAGATATCCGTATAGGATCTCCTTTTCCCCTGAGCTTAGTTCGTCAAGGTCATGCTCGTTTCCTCCCTGAGTTTTCACAGGAAATGCCAAGCTCCCATCGGGCATTGGCCTCGGTCCTGAGAATGATTTATCGGGAAAGAACGCTTCAAACAGTTCTTTTAGGGTATCGGAAAGTGATGCTACTGGCTCCGATGTCGGTGATGACGCTTTCTCTGCAAGAAGTTCCTTGACGAAATTACCCGCCATCTCGCTCTTCACGTTGGCGTACTTGTTATTGTAATTATATAAGCTATGCGCGCTTTGATTTTGGTTTGCCTGATCTAGGCTAAGGTTGATTCCTTGGACATTTTCTCGACCATAGTGCCTTTGCGCCCCATGGAAATCGACAACACCAATTTGTCTTGGTCGATAGTTGCTGAAAACAACTGACAGCAATCGGGACGATTCAAGCTGCACCTGTCCGTTAGGCAGAATGATGGCGCGCGCGGTTACCTGTTGCTTCGCCAACTCTTCCACTAGTTCCGGAAGTTCGTTCGCCAATCTCGCTTTGACCTCTGGCTCTCGGTCTCGAAACTGCGCTGAGAACAAGGCTTTGCGATATCCTCCAAACTGGAACGCTTCTGGCAATACGGACTGCCATATCGTTTCTTCAAGCAGTTCAGCGGCGTTCGCGTTGACATATGCTCTTTCATCATCTCGCAACTGAAAATGTGCTTCGAGATGGACGGGCCTAGTCAAATCATTGAAGAGACCTTTGAGCTGCGTGGTCCCGCCGTGAAGCTGGATCGCAAATTCACCGAAAAAGTGCTGCCATTCGTTTTGTTGGTACCCACCGTAGGTGGATTTCAGCAGTCGTATGGCATCAAATGCACACGATTTCCCTGATCCGTTTTGCCCCGCAATAATTATGGTGTCGCCGAGGTCTTTTGCTTCCAGTCGCTGAATGCCTCTGAAATTGCTGATAATGAGATTATCGATCTTCACGGGCGGCTCTCCTCAAGGTCTACCTTATCGCTGGTTGGCTTGAGCCGCTAGGCGGCGCGCACAAATTCAGCCGCATCGGATCGCCCTTCGTCCCGCTAAGCGAGCATCAGCTTCGCCCTGGCGATAACACCCGGCACACATATAATTGTGATGCCGCCAGCCACCTCCACGGTGCGTTCGATCCACTCGCCTCCCTTGCTTTGCATGTAGGAGTCGCAGGCCTCACACCATGCATCCCTGAAGTCATCTTCATCCTCCGGCGGAAAGGAGACAAACCCGTCGGTGTCTGGTGATGCTCGACCCACGATATGGGGGCAGACGAATGTGATGGGCTGATGCCCATGCACCTCGCAGTCGCAATGATCGTCGTCGTTGTTCGCTGTAGTGGTCATATTGGACTGCCCCATGTTTGCCAGAGGCGCAGCGACCTAAGTGACAGTTGCACGAACGGCCGCTTTCAACACTCGTGTTTTGCGCCGCGGAAGACCGCTTTGTTGGCGCAAGCGAACGATGACCGCGCACTGACGAACGTCTGCTACTGCCATCCGCCTCCCCAAAACCTGCCCTTCTGCAAACGGCCCCTTTTGATCGTTCGATGAGAAGCCTTTTCTGGCTCCGGGCCACATAAGAGGTCGGCTTTGACAGCCTCCGCTCAGGCTACGAACTGTAGCGCCCGCGCCTGTGGCAGCCAACACATGGGTTGCCGGCTGGATGCTCGCCGGCAACCTGCTGGTGAACCACTGCGGCAGATCAAGCCGCGAACCGAGCACAAACGGCAAAAGCGCAGATGGAAAAAGGCCGAACGGAATGGGCTAAGGGGACGGAATGAAGGGGAAAGGCCCTATTTGGAAAGGGCGAAAGGGAAAGGGTAAAATGGCAGGTGCAGGATATTCTCTCCTGCCGGCCTATCGCCAGTCCGGCCATGGTTTATAGGCCTTCCGGGCGTGGGTAAATTGTGGGTAGGCTTGCGTTGATCTGGAGTTTTCTCAACAGAAACAACGAGGCTGGTTGCGGGGGCAGGATTTGAACCTGCGGCCTTCAGGTTATGAGCCTGACGAGCTACCGGGCTGCTCCACC
>NZ_JBJIEP010000050.1:0-8339 GCF_046557955.1 Shinella agrisoli
GCTCTCCATGAATCAGACAAATCCCCTCAGAGGAATCCTCGCCTCTCTTCATGCGGCAATCCGTCCACACCGCCTAGCTATGCGATTTTCAGCGGCTCGCAGGACAATGACTTTACCACAAACAGCTATTCAGCCTTTGGGTGAAGCGACCGTGCCGATCGTCGGCGGCCTGAAAGCGACCGTTGGCCTGCGCGCGACAAAGGAAACGAAGGACATTACCTATCGGTTCACGGGCAACGGCACGCCCGGCACGCTACCGAGTTACTATCAGCATGCCGATCTTGATGACACGTTCCTGACCGGCCGCGCGGCACTCAGCTACGACTGGAACGACGACATCATGACCTATGTGTCGGTCGGCCGGGGCGCCGTCGCCGGCGGCATGCCCTGGACAAGCACAGGGGCGGCGCTGGGGAGGGACATGCCTTCCTATCCGACCTCGACAAGCTGGACCTACGAGGCGGGCTTCAAATCGACGCTGCTCGATGGGCGCATGACGCTGAATGGCTCTGTTTTCTTCAACGATGTGAAGAACGGGCATCTGCTGGTTGTCGATCCGGCGACCTTCGCGTTCAGCACTGCCGCGCTCGATTACGAAACCTACGGCGCGGAGCTGGAAGCTCGTTTCGAGGTTACGCCGGGCTTCAATGTGTTCGGGGGCCTGGGATATACGCATGCCGAGTTGAAGAACGTGCCGGTTGGAAGCCTTACGGGCGCTTCGTCGGGAAATACCGTGCCGAATGTCCCGAACTGGGCCGCCAACATCGGAGCTGAATATCGATTCGCGGCGTCGGACATCGGGATTTCGCAGGGCGAGATCGTGGCGACGGCGATGTATCAGTTCGTCGGCACGCGGCAGGCGGATGTTGCAAACCACTTCTCCCTCGACTCCTACGGCATCGTGAATGCGCGGATCGGATGGGAGGGGGAGAAAGCGAGCGTCTATGCGTTCGGAACCAACCTGTTCGATGAACGCTATGAAGCTGTAGGCAACTACTATGGGCCGACCGCGCTGACAGTTCGGCCGGGACCGGGGCGGATCATAGGCGTTGGCGCTAGCGTGAAATTCTGACGCGATGGAAAAGCCTGAACGAGCAGATACGATCTATGACGCCAGCCCCGGCCTGGGAATGGAAGGCACCGAGCCGGCGGAGCGTCGGCTCGGCTTCCTGCTCGTAATTGGGCTTCTCTACATTTCCTTCGGCGCGATATTTGGAATCCTGCAAGGCGGATTGCAGCCAATCCTCAGAGCGCAGGGCGTTACGGTCGGCTCTCTCGGCCTGCTTGGCGCATTGCTGCTCCCCTTCGGTCTGACCTTCCTTTGGGCTCCCCTCGTGGACCGCGTGACGATCCACCCGCGCGCCCCGCGCATTGCCTGGATCATCGTCACGCAGACGATTGTTGTCGGGTTGCTCGTGATCGTTGCTTTCGTCGGAGGCACAACGCTGCCCTTGGTCTTTGCGTTGGCGCTGGCGATAGCGTTCGCCGCCGCGACGATGGATATAGCCTTGGACGCTCTGGCTTCCAAAACGGTGCAGCCTTCCGACCGCGTGACCGCCGGCGGCATCAAAGTCGGCTCCCTGGCTCTCGGTTCGATCATCGGCGGCGGCCTGTTCGTGGCGTTGTTTCACCGTCTCGGCTGGACCAACATCTTTCTCTCCGTCGCCATTCTTACAACCGTGACGACATTGCCGATTCTGACGCAGGTGCGACGGGACGCGCCGAGCCGCAGCAATGAGGGAGGCAAGAACCCGAGTATTCTTGACCTCCTTCGCAAGCCCGATCAGCGAAAACGCTTATTCCTCCTGGCGACCATCAGCGTGCCGATCGTGATGTTGTTCGGCCTGAATCGGGTCATGCTGGTCGATGCCGGGCTTGATCTTCAACAGATCGGCATAATCGCGGGAACGCTGTCGCCAATAGGAAGCCTCGCCGCAACGGCGCTGGCAATGCTGGTGATGCGCCGCCTGGGTCCGAAAGCGAGTCTCGCCGCCTTTGTGGTTGTCTGCATCGTGGCGGCGGGCTTGGTGATCGCTGGCTTTCGGCTCGACGGCCGAAGTGATCTTGCAATGGCCGGGGCGATCGCTGCCACGGCTGCATCTAGCGGTTTCTACGTTGTCATTTGCGCTGTCGTTCTCGGTTGGGCGAACACGGCTCAGCCTGCGACCGACTACGCGGCGCTCTACGGCATCAGCCGTCTTTGCGCGCTTGTCGTTCTGATGGCCGCCGCCCAGGTCGTTCCCCTTGTTGGATGGCCTGCCTTCTATCTGGTTACGGCGCTTCTCCTTGTTGCCGCTGTCGTTCCGCTCGCCAGAAGTGGACTCGAACAAGCATCCGCTGAATGAGGGCCGTATGAACAAGACCAAGGCCGTCATCTTCGCCAGTATCGCGCTCTCCGGCTTAGCAACGTCGGTCATCATGCCGATCCTCGTGCCGCTGATCCGCGAACTGCGGCTGTCCGAAAGCCAGGGCGGATGGATGATTTCCATCGGCTCGATCGCGATGGCGGCGTTGGCGTCCGCATGGGGAATGGCAAGTGATCGCTTCGGCCGGAAGCCGGTGATGATGGCGGGGTTCGCCGGGCTTTTTGCAAGCTACGTCGTCTATACGGCGGTTATCTGGAAAGGGCTTGCCGCCGCCATGACCGGCTCTACGCTGTTCATTGCCCTTGTCGGCTCGCGGGCCTTGGTCGGCGGCTTCCTGCCCGCCGTTCCGGCCGGCGCGCAGGCGTTGATGGCCGACAACACCATGCCGGAGGAACGCAGCTCGGGCATGGCCATCATAAGCGCCGCCAGCGGCGTAGGTCTCGTCATCGGCCCCGCTCTTGGCGGCCTGGTCGCGCTACGTGGTTTGATTTGGCCGCTGGTCCTTACCACGGTCCTATGCCTTATCGCCTTGGTGATTGTTCTCTACGCCGTTCCGAAGGCCCCACGCCCCGAATCTATTCGACACGCTCCGGTCAGTCTGTTCACGCCGGAACTGTTTCCCTGGCTGGCGGCGGGCGTGCTGACCATGTGTTCGGTCGTCACCATCCAGATCAGCGCGGGATTCTACTTTCAGGACCGGCTCGGGCTGACAACCGCAGAAACCGGCCCTCTGCTGGCGATTGCGCTCACTCTCGTCGGCGTGTCGCTGTTCTTCACACAGGTCATGCAGGTCAGGGTGCTACGGTGGAATTCGCACCGAATGGTGCTCGCCGGGGCGTCCTGCTGGCTTGTGGCCCTGCCGATCCTCCTGTTCACCGCATCGATGTATTCCTATTTCCTGGCTTACGTCGTCATGGGCGCAGGAGCCGGTCTCCTCATGCCGGGCTATATGTCAGGTGCATCGCTTGCCGTGCCGGCCGATCGCCAAGGCGCCGTCGCAGGCTTCTCAACTGCGACACAGGGAATTGGCGGCATCGTTGCGCCCATTGCGAGCACGACCCTTTACGAAGTCGACAAATCGTTGCCGTTCTGGGCGATTCTTCTTCTGATGTGCCTGCTGATCGCTTTGTTTGGCCTGCCCATAAACACACAAAAGCCGTCATAGCGTAGGCGCTGTATCTTTTTCGACCGCGCTCGACTCTGTCGTGCCCGCTTGGTTGCTGAACGAGATCGCGCCGACCGGCGCGAATGCTGTTCGTTGCGGGCTTGGGTAACGGCGACCTGGCCGGCGTGAAGGCGAGCATCGACCGCTCCGGTATTGTGCGGCTTCATGACTTTGTAAGCACCTCGCGAAGCTGCACGACATTTCCAGCGGGTGCTACGCCCCGGCAGTACGCCGCCCAATCCGCCATCATGGCGCGGCGTCGCTCCACCATGTCGCTGCGCTGATAGGCTCGCTCGACGTTCGAGCCCACGGCGTGAGCAAGAGCCATCTCCGACATGTCGCGGTCATAACCTCGCTCGGCCGTCCAAACGCGAAAGGTGGAGCGCAATCCATGAGGAACCGCGGGAAGCCCGGTATCCGCGTCCAGCCATCCCTTGCGCCCAGCCTTCAACTCCTTTGCGTGCATCTTCTTCATAAGCTGCGAAAGGATCGCATCGGACAGCGGACCGCCGCGTGGGGCAGGGAACACGTAGGGAGAACCGGCCATTCGGGGAAGCGCCTTCAACAGGGCGATGGCGTCATCCGACAAGGGCACACGGTGATCGCGTTCCATCTTCATGCGCTCGGCCGGTATCTTCCACATTCTGGCGTCAAGGTCGATTTCGTTCCATGTCGCTCCACGAACCTCGTCCGACCGCGATGCGCAAAGGGCGATGAACTCAAGCGCCCGCGCCGACATGCCTTCGCGCTTGCGCAGTTCGGCGAACCATTTCGGAAGATCGGGTTGCGACAAGGCCGGCCGCTTCGTGGCCTTCGCCACTTTCGAAGGCGTTGGCAGCAATTCCTTCAGATTGCCGGCCCATCGGGCCGGATTGTCGCCGCTGCGATAGCCGGCGACCGTCGCCCAGGACAGGACGGCTTCGATGCGACCGCGAAGGCGCGAAGCGGTTTCGGTCCTCTTCTCCCACAAGGTTTCATCCTCAAACGGCTGGTTCAGAACGCGCAGGATGTCCTGCACCGTAATATGAGCAACATTCATGTTACCTATGACCGGCACAGCATAGGCGTCCATGCTTCTGCGCCAGCTTGCGCCATGCCTTTCGCTGCGAAACTCGCCTTCCTTCCGAGCAAGGCACTTCCCAACGGCATCCTTGAACAGGATGGACGTTGTGGCCTCGACCTGCGCTTTTAGCTTCGCGGTCTTGCGGGCTTCGATAGGGTCGATGCCTTCGCGGACGATCCGGCGAAGCGCCTCGGCTTCTTCGCGCGCTTTCTTGAGTGATACGACGTCGTACTGGCCCAGCCCCATGCTGCGGGTTCGTCCATGTAAAGTGAAGCGGAATTCCCAGGACTTGGTGCCCCACTTGCTGATTTGCAGATAGACTCCGCCACCGTCGGATAGCCGGCCGCGCTGCTTGTGGGTTTTGACCTGCCGGTCGGAAAGCCGATGAATGCCAGCCGTCATAGCCGAAATCCTTACCCATTATCTACCCACAATTTTAAGCGGATTTCGGCGGCCGATGCAAGACATATGCGGAAGGGTATTCACGCTAAGCCATTGATATAGAAATGATTATATAGACACCCTTGGATGTCCCCAGAACATAAACCGGTAGCTGCCCCCGCAACCAACCTCATCGAACAGGCCCCGTTGGAACCCCCAACGGGGCTTTCGCGTTTCTACCTTCTAAATCCTTGGCGGTAAAAACCGCAAAGTCGATCTTCTCCTTCTGATTCTTGCGCTTGCCGCCCTCACACGGCGGGCGTAGTCGTTTTTGATGCCCCTGCGCGCATGCCGGCGCTGTAGTCCTGGAACGCCTTCATCGAAGCGAGGATCGTCGCGAGACGGCCGTGGATCGTCAGGTCCGCAGACTTCCCGTCGGGGGAGGATGCGATGACCACCTTCTGCACCAGTTCCCGCACCACGTTGAAGTGGCCCCGAACGGCATCGTGCTCGGACTTGCCGAACCGCACCACCGTGATTAGCGCGTTCGCGATCTGACCGAACATGGACGGATTGATCGTGAAGGGCTTGGATGTCGTGGCCTTCCTCGCCGACACCCGGCTCAGTTCCTGGTGCATTCCTTGCATTGCTTCTGCAATCGTCGAGCAGGCGATCGAAGGCATGGATCTTCGGCTGGTCGCTTCGTGCTGTGCGAGAAGCTGCCGGGCATGACGATCGATGAATTGCAGGCGATGACCGGCGCGAAACTGCATCTCGACGGCCCCGTCGCCGATCTCGTCGTGCCGGAACTCTGAGGAAGACCATGTCCGAAGCTTACATCTGCGACTATATCCGCACGCCCATCGGCCGCTTCGGCGGCGCGCTCTCGTCCGTCCGTGCCGACGATCTCGCCGCCATTCCGCTGAAGGCGCTGATGGCGCGGCATGGGGAGCCTGACGCGCGCCGACTGGGAATCCATCGCCATCCTCGGCCTCGTTGTCGTTTTAACCGTGCCGTTCTCGCTTTCCGCGTCGTGGAAACTGACGGCGCTGCGCCTCGGCGAACTGCCCCCCATTTCGACCGGACAGTCGGCATAAGCAGAAAGGCTCAAGCACAGGCTTGAGGACAGGCTTATGTCTAACGTGTATCGACACGTTGAATTGCTGACGGGTGATGTTCGCCGCAGGTGGTGGACAATCGAGCAGAAGCTGACAATCATTGAGCAGAGTTTCGACCCGGGCGAGACGGTATCTTCGACCGCTCGCCGCCATGGCGTTGCGCCCAATCTGCTTTACCGGTGGCGCAGGCTTCTGAGCGAGGGAGGTGCTGCAGCCGTGGATTCTGACGAGCCGGTTGTCGGCACTTCGGAAGTGAAGAAGCTGGAAGATCGCGTCCGGGAGCTGGATCGCATGCTCGGCCGCAAGACAATGGAGGTCGAAATCCTTCGCGAAACCCTTTCCAAAGCGGGCTCAAAAAAACGGATATCGCGACCGATCTTGTTGCCGAAGGACGGTTCCCGATGAAGACCGTCGCAGACACGCTGGGCGTCTCCCGTTCCAACCTCGTGGAGCGGTTGAAAGACAGATCAAAGCCGCGCAGACCTACCACAAGGCCGAGGACGCAGAGCTTCTGCCCGCCATTTGCAGGCTGGTAGATCAAAGGCCAACCTATGGCTATCGGCGGATCGCCGCGCTCCTCAATCGCGAAAGGCGAGCCGCCGATAAGCCTGTCGTCAACGCCAAGCGGGTTCATCGCATCATGGGCAACCACGCCATGCTGGAGAAACATACGGCCGTCCGCAAAGGCCGCATCCACGACGGCAAGGTCATGGTCATGCGCTCGAACCTGCGCTGGTGCTTGGATGGGCTGGAGTTCACCTGCTGGAATGGTGAGGTCATTCGTCTCGCCTTCATCATCGACGCCTTCGACCGGGAGATCATCGCTTGGACGGCTGTAGCCAATGCAGGCATCTCCGGCTCGGACGTGCGCGACATGATGCTGGAGGCAGTCGAGAAACGCTTTCGCGCAACCCGAGCCCCGCACGCTATCGAGCATCTCTCTGACAATGGCTCGGCTTACACTGCGCGGAACACGAGGCTATTTGCCCAGGCGCTCAATCTGACGCCCTGCTTCACGCCGGTGGCCAGTCCGCAGTCGAACGGTATGTCCGAGGCATTCGTCAAAACCCTGAAACGGGATTACGTCCGCATCTCCCCGCTACCGGACGCCGAAACGGCGCTCCGGCTCGACGGATGGATCGAGGACTATAACGAAATCCATCCCCATTCCGCGCTCAAGATGGCTTCCCCTCGGCAGTTCATCAGGGCTAAATCAAACTAGCCGACCTGTCCGGTGAAACAGGGTGCACTCCAGTCCCGACGAACGCTTATCGTGGCGTTCTCATTGGTTGGGTAAGGGGCGCGAAACTCAGGCCGACTTACTCCGCGGCCTGAGCGCCATCGAGGGAAGCGGCGCGAAAGTGGGTTATCTTTAACCCAAGATGCACGAACTAATTGTACTGGCCGTCGCGGTGACGACGCGCTGCTACGAATGCATCGCGGTTCATATGACGAAGGCGATAGAGCTGGGTGCAATCAAGAGGGAAATCGTCGAAGCACCCGATGTGGTCATCGCGCTGAACGCCGGCGCGGCGTTGACATATTCGGCCTGCGTATTCGATGCGCTCCAAACGAATTGATCGACATCTGACCACGGGGGGATGCGTGTCTCACGCTGGTCGTTCTCATTGATGTACATGCCTGCATGATTCATGTCGGCCGAGCGAGGCGGCTTGTCGCCCAATGAAAGATATGCATTCACCGCGCTACGGACGAAAGCAATGTCTCTCCGAACTTTTCGGGCAGGGCTATTTGGTTAGGAAAGGCCCTTTTCGCCTTTCGATTCTACCGCCACGCACTCACGAGAGGTTTCTGTCAGTTTTCGCGCGGGGAGATTTTTGTCAATCCTCGATATGGTTTTAAATAAACGATCATCGTCAACGATCCGGTCGCGATGCGCAAGGTCGCAACGCTCGGCCTCGGTGTGGCGAAGTTCGCCGTCTTGCCTGCATTGGAGGAAGGCAGGCTCGTCCGACTTCTTCCGCAATGGTATGCCGATGCCGGTGCTCTCTCCTATACCTCACGCACCCTGCTGCCAGCCAAGACGGACCTTTAACGATCTCGTGATCGAGGTGTTTTAGCGTGACCGACTTGCCGAACGGTTTGCGGATAGCCTTGGGTGATAGTACCCTATGCCGGTCGCATTTCAGGCGTGCTTACTCAAAATGCCGGCGTGCGTCCGGCCTTGCGGTAGGCGGCGATGACGGTGTTGGCCATCAGCATGGCGATGGTCATCGGGCCGACGC
>NZ_JBJIEP010000051.1:0-7547 GCF_046557955.1 Shinella agrisoli
CGGTCATCAGCCAGTACAAGCAGGCGCAGGTGGAGATCCGCACCGCCCACGCCATGGGCGCGCTCTCGGCCGACGAGATGACGGCCGCCCTGTCGCGCCAGCGGCAAATGACGCTTGCCAGCATCGACGAGATCAAGCGCCGGAACAGGGCGCTGGCCGAAACGCCCTCCTTGCATGGCGCTCGGGGCTTCGAGACGGCAAACCTTGCGGCTCAGTTCCAGGATATCGGCGTCACAGCGGCCATGGGCATGTCGCCGCTGCAAATCGCCCTTCAGCAGGGTACGCAGCTCTCCGCCGTGCTTTCCACGATGGACAAGCCCGTTGCTGGCCTTGCCGCTGCATTCGCCTCGGTCCTCAGCCCACTATCGCTCGTCACGATCGGCACTGTCGCCGCCGGCGCGGCTGCGATCCAGTATTTCGCGTCCGTCGGCGATGGCACCAAAACTGTCGACGAGGTCCTCGCACGGCACCAGGAGAATATTGACGCCCTCGGCCCGGCTTACCAGCGCGCCCTCGCGGAACAAAGGAAATATGCCGCGGCGAGCGTGGACGTTCTCAACGCCCGCTTGGGCGACAACGCCAAAGACGCGCAGGCCGCGCTGGTTGCCGCCGCTCAAGAAGCCTATTCCGCCATCGCCGCCGCGATGCAAGGCAGTGTCTTCGGGAGCCGCGGCGACGACAGCATGTTCCGGTTCGACGGTGCTCGCGAGGCGCTTGCGGCCTTTCTCTCCAGTATTGAGGAAGGAACACCGAAGGTTGGCGCATTCGAAGAAGAGATCAGGAGGCTGGAAACGGCCAGCGCTATCTCTCCGGAAGCTGCTAAGGAGTTGCGCAACTTCATTGCCGAGGCAGTCGCGGCCGAGGCAGAACTATCGAACGTTGTTGGTAAGGTCGATCCAGTTGCGCACGCATTTTCCGAACTGCAACGGCGTATTGACGCGGTAAACCCCTTCAATGCCACCGGGCGCTTGAGTGAATTGTCGGGAGAGCTCGACAAGCTCTGGCGCAACATGCGCGCTGGTCGGGTCGATACTACCGAGCTTGGACGTGAGCTCGACAGGCTCCGCACAGTAAATCCCGATATGTCGGACGCGATCGACGAGATCGAGCGTCTTGGACGTGCCGCGCTGGCGACCATGCAGGATGTGCAGTCGCTTGCAAATGTGACGGGTTCCCTCGGGAAAACCGGTCGAAACTCTTTGGAAGACAGGAATTCGGAACGCGGACGAGACCTCGATCTGTTTCTTCGTACGGACAACGACCTTCGTGACAAGTTGAAGGCGCAGGCCGATGAAATGGAAAGGGCCGCGAACAAGGCCGCTCGCGCCGGTGCCTCCGCCCGCAACGCCTACCGCGACCTGATCAAGTCGGCGGACGATCGCATCGCGCAGATGGCGCTTGAGGCGGAGATGGCGGGCAAGGTGGGTGTCGAGGCGGAGGCGCTGCGCTTCGAGCTCGACCTGCTGCAGCGCGCCGAGGACAAGGGCCGGTCGATCACGGGGGCGCAGCGGGCGGCGATCGCGCAGCGGGTCGAGGCGTTCAAGGAATACGCCGAGGCGGCCGCGACGGCGAAGCTCCAGGCGGACCTGCTGTGGGAGAGCGAGCAGGCCGGCCGCACCTGGATGGACCAGCAGGTTGCCGGCCGGCTGCGCTCGGCGGGCCTGCCGGTTGACTTCGAGAGCTACGAGGCCGGCCTCATCCGCATGAACCTGTCGCTGCAGGCGGCGCGCAGCTATGCCGGCGACTTCGTCGATACGCTCTTCGACGGCCTCGACCGTGGCGAGGACCTTTGGGACAGCATGGCCGATGCGGGCATCGCCGCCCTGAAGCGCCTCGGCAAGAGCCTGGTCGACGACGTCCTCAACAACATCTTCTCGATCCAGCGGGCGGCGAGCAGCGGCCTCGGCGGAGGCGGAGGCGGCATCTTCGGCGGTGGAGGCTTCCTCAACTCGATCGTCGGCACGCTGTTCTCGCCGCAGTGGCGGCTTGCCTCCAGCGGCGCGGTCGGCCTCTTCGATCGCGGCGGCTATACGGGTCCGGGCGGCATCCACGAACCGCGCGGCATCGTCCATGCCGGCGAGGTCGTGTGGTCGCAGGCCGACGTCGCGCGCGCCGGGGGCGTCGGCGTGGTCGAGGCGATGCGTCTCGGCCATCCCGGATACGCACGCGGCGGCGCGGTCGACGTGCAGCCGATGCTGCCGGCCGGACGCTCGGCCGACCAGCTCAACCAGGCGAGCGCCGCCACCGTCGCGCAGCTGAAGGTCCTTGTCGGCCTCGCCTCGGACGGCAAGCTCAACCTCCGGCCGGAGGTGGAAGCCGTCGTCGACGAGCGCGCGCCGGGCATCGCGGTCGAAATCGTCGAGCAGAACAACGCCAGCCTTCCGGACCGGGTCGCCGAGATCAACCAGCATCCGAGGTGGCGCTGATGGTCGCTCCTCTCTCCCTTGCCGAAATCTACAACCTGTTGCCGATCGCCACGGTGAAGTGGTCGCTGCAGCGCAACGACGAGCTCTCCGGCGCCGGCAGCGGCGATGTCTGGACGGCCGAGCTGTCGGACCCGCTGTGGGCCGCGGACGTCACCCTCGGCGTCGGCGAGCACGACGAGCTCAAGCAGTGCGCGGCCGCGATCCGGTCGCTGGAAGGCGCCAAGCAATCCTTCCTGCTCTGCGATCCGACCTCGGAATTTCCGCAGGCCGACAGGACCGGCACCATCCTCGGGGCCTCGGCGGTCACCATCCGCGCCGTCCATGCCAACCGCCGCATTGCCCAGCTCCGCGGCCTGCCGGCCAGCTATGTCCTGACGCTCGGCGACAAGATGCAGCTCACCCAGGGCAGCATGATCCGGTTCTTCGAGATCTCGAAGACGACGGCCGCGAACGGCGCCGGGCAGATGGACGTCCAGGTCATGCCCCGCCTGCCGCTGACGCTTGCGGCCGGCGCCGTCGTGACGCTCGTCCGGCCGGCCTGCCCGGTGATCATCCATCCCGGCAGCCACGAGCCGGGCATCGCCCGCCGAACGGTCACCGACGGCGCGTCGTTCCGCGCACTCCAGAAGAAGAGAGGTTGAGATGCGCAGCCAGCCTGCCGACGTCACGCAAGCTCTTGCCGAGGCTCCGGAAACCGGCGTTGCCACACGCCTTGCCGTCTGGATCGGAGCGCGCAACCGCGCGACGGGCGCCATCGAGGAGCTCGCCTGCTGGGAGGGAGACGACGACGCGCCGCTCACCGTCATCCGTGGCCGGGACGGCGCGACCGTCACCCGGACCTATGTCGGCGGCGCACCGCTGAAAATCGGCGACATCGTGCGCAGCTCCGACCTGACCGTCCAGACGCTGTCGATCGACCTTTCGCAGCTCGCCGACGTGGTGCGCCACGCGGTGCGCACGCACGACGTCGCGCGCGCGCCGATCGAGGTGCACGAGATCATCCTGTCGCCTGAGACCGGCCGGCCGCTCTCCGCCGACCTGCCGATCTTCGTCGGCATCATCGACGGCGCGCCGATCAAGACGCCGGCCGCCGGCGGGGAAGGCAAGGTCGCCCTGACCTGCCGGTCGGAGCTGATGGCGCTGCTGGATCGCGGCAACCCGGAGAAGGCGTCCTACGAGGCGCAGCTCCTGCGCGACGGCGACGAGTGGAACCTCTACGCCGGCGCCGTCGAGACCTGGGAAATCGCGTGGGGGCAATGATGGAGCTCAAGCGCGTACACGACTGGCGCTCGCGGTTCGAAGCCGTTGTCGACGACATCAAGACGACGCCGTTCGCCTGGGGCACGCACGATTGCGGGCCGGGCCTTGCCGGCCGCGTGGTGGTCGCCATGACGGGCGTCGATCTCGCCGCGCAATATGCCGGCGCCTATCACGATGCCGCCTCGGCCGCGCGCCTCATCCGCAGCCAGGGCTTCGACACGCTGGGCGCGCTCGTCGCCAGCATGCTGCCGGCGATCCATCCGAGCGAGGCCGAAATGGGCGACATCGCCGCCATCCGCGTGGACGGGCCGATCGGCCATGCGCTCGGCGTCGTCAACGGCGAGCGGATCATCGTGCTGAAGGAGACCGGCTACGGCACGGTCGACCTGCTCGACGCCGCAACCTGCTTCAAGGTGGGCTGATGGTCAGGATCCTTGCTACGGCCCTCCTGTTCCTGGCCCTGCTGTCGGCTTCGGCCGAGGCGGCGCCGATCGGCGCGGCGATCGCGGCGGTCGCCAACTGGTGGGCGGGCGCCGGGATCATTGCGAAGATCGCGGTCGGGCTTGCGATCCGGGTCGGCGCCGGGCTCCTCGAACAGTACCGCGCCCGCAAGGCGGCGGCGAAGAACGCGGCCGACAACCAGCCGCGCGGCGTCACGCTCCAGGTGCAGATGGGCGACACCCTGCCGAGGAGCTACCTCATCGGCACGCGGGCGACGGCCGGCACCCGCAAGTATGCCGGCGTGTGGGGCGCGGAGAACCAAACGCCGAATGCGTATTTCGTGGAGGTGCGGGAGCTCTCCTGCCTGCCCTCGCATGCCGGGCCGACCGGCCTCCAGTCGGTGAGGATCGGCGACAAATACGTCACCGTGCTGTGGGACGAGCCGCATCCGGACGGCCGGGGCTATCCGATCCTCGAATACCGCTATTCCGGCGTCGACTACTATTGGATCAAGTACCTGGACGGCTCGCAGACCGTCGCCGATCCCTACCTGGTCGACAGGTTCGGCGCTCATCCCGACCGGCCCTTCAAGCCGACGATGATCGGCCGCGGCTGCCAGGCCGTCGTCATGACCCTGCGCCATGACCGCGACGTGTTCAAGAACGGCCTGCCGGAAGCACTGTTCGTGACTGCGCCGATGCGCCTCTACGACCTGCGCAAGGACGGCTCGGCAGGCGGCAGCGGCGCGCATCGATGGGACGATCCGTCCACCTGGGCGCCGTCTGACAACCTTGCCGTCATGATGTACAACGTCGCGCGCGGCATTTACTACGACGGCCGCTGGCTGCATGGCGGCCGCAACTTTGCCGCCCACCGCCTGCCGGCCTCGGCCTGGATGGCCGCCATGAACGAGTGCGACCGCGACATGGGCGGCGGGCGCCGGCAGTTTCGCGGCGGGCTTGAGGTCCGGGTCAACGAGAGCGGCCTCGATGTCCTGGAGAAGCTGCGCGCCGGATGCGTCGGCCGCCTGGCGGAGGTGGGCGGAAACCTGAAGCCGCTCGTCGGCGCGCCGGCCGCGGCCGTCTGGTCGATTACCGACGAGACGATCGTCGTCACCCGCGACCAGGACTACGAGCCGTTCCCGAGCGTCAAGAAGGTCGTCAACACGATCCGGCCGACCTATCCGGAGCCGGCGCTCGGCTGGCGGACCAAGGAGGGGGCGGCGCGCTCCTCGGCCGCGCTGCTCGCCCGCGACGACGGCGAGGAGCTGGCGGTCGACGTCGACCTGGAAGCCGTCTTCGACGCCGACCAGGTACAGTGCATCGCCGCCACCATGATCGAGGAAGAGCAGCGCTGGCGCACGCATCGTTTCGTGCTGCCGCCGTCCGCCCGGCCGCTGGAGCCGAACGACGTCATCGGCTGGTCGAGCGAGCGCAACGGCTATGCCGACAAGAAATTCCTGATCGGCCGCATCGTCCGGGTCGCCGGGTGCCTGTGGGAAGTCGTCGTTCGCGAGATCGACCCGGCCGACTACGACCCGCCGCAGAGCCTGCCGCCCGTGGTGACCGGGCCGACCGGGCCGATCCCGATCCCGGCGCAGGGCATGACGGGCTGGGACGCCTGGGCAGGTTCCGTCCGTGACAGCGACGGCGCCGAGCGCCGTCCGACAATCGTCGTCAAATGCGCGGCCGATCTTGCCGACGTCCAGCGGGTCTGGGTGCAGGTCCGCCTGAAGTCGACCGGCGAGATCGTCTTCGACAGCGACGCCGTGCGCTATGCCGCGCCCTACCAATGGACCTTGTCGGGCGACTGGCTGCTGTCGGCAACGCAATACGAGGTGCGGGGCAAGCTCATACCGTACAGCAACCGGCCGACGGAATGGGGCGCGTGGATAACCGTACTGACGCGCGACCTGCGTTTGTCGCTTGAGGACCTCGCATCCGAGGTCCGCACCGCCCTTGAAACGCTCCGCGAGTGGATCGACGACGAGACGATCGACAACCTCGTGCAGGACACGATCGATCTTGCCCAGGCGATTGCGGCGGAAGCGGCGGCGCGGGCGCAGGCTCTTGCGGATGAGGCCACGGCGCGGGCGCAGGACCTGGCAAACGAGGCGGGGCAGCGGGCGCAGGAGATCGGCGCCGAAGTGTCGGCACGTGTTGCCGGCGCGATCGAGGCGAGCGGGCGCTATCGCGCCCTGGTCGACGAGATCACCACACTGCGCGACCGGGCGATGGACGCCGACATCGCAGACTTCCAGGCGCGGCGGGAAATCCGGCGGACGCTGGTCGCGTCCATCGAGGCCTACGCGGCGAGCTTCGACGAGCGCATCACCGTTGCGGCGGCGAGCACCGCGGCGGTGGCACAACGTACCACGGCGTTGGAAGCCTCGACGCTGTCCCTCGGAGCGGCGATTACCGCGGTGGAAGAGGCCGTGGTCGAGGGCGATGAAGCGCTTGCCCGCCAGATCGACCATCTGGCGGCCGGCAACCTCAACCAGTTCGACCAGGCCGTGGACTGGTATTTCGACGCCGGCGATGAAGGCTGGAGCGGCAACGGCGCGCCGACCGCCTCGGGCGGCTTCCTGCGCCCGGCCGATCATGCCGACGCGCCCTACGTGATCTCGCCGGCCGGCCTCGGCGTATCGGCGACCAGATACAGCCAGGTGCGTGCCCGGCTGCGCCGGACAGGAACGCCGGCGTGGCGTGGCCAGCTTTGGTGGCAGACGGCGACGGAACTGTCATGGGACGCCGCGCGGCGCGCCGTGATCGCCGAACCGACCTGGGACGGTGACGGATTTGCGCTCATCACCTTCACGCTCGACTGGACCGGCACCATCGCTAGCATCCGGCTTGAGCTGACGGAAGCGCAATCAGCCGGCAACGCGATCGAGATCGATTGGGTGGCGATCGGCCGCCCCTCGCCGGGCGCATCCGCCGCCGCGCTCGCCGCCGAGCGGGAGGCCCGCATCGACGGCGACGGCGCGAATGCAAGCGCCATCGACGCGTTGCAGGCGCGCGCCACCAATCTTGAGACGGGCGTTTCCGGCCTCGCAACGGGCGTGTCCGCGCTTGAGACGCAGGTGACAACACTCGGAAATGCCGTCACGGCGACGGGTCAGGCGCTCGAAGCGCTGGAGTTGGAGGTGGGGGACAAGGCGGACCTCGACGTGGTCAATACCATGTCCGCAGAGATCGAGGCGCTGGGAGCCGGCCTGGTCAACCAGGGCTCGACGGTCTCGGCGATCCGCGGCTCGCTCCTGCCTTCGGTCATGGCGACCGTCGACCAGGGCTTCGCGGAATACTTCGCCAACCGGAAGAACGCGATCGCGCTGACCGAGGCAACGCAGACGCTCAACAGCCGCATCGACCTGACGAACAATTCGCTGACCGCCGTCGCCGAGGCCGTCACGCAGGTCCA
>NZ_JBJIEP010000052.1:0-7200 GCF_046557955.1 Shinella agrisoli
ATGCCTTCCGGGTCGGCGCCCGACAGCGTGAACTCGTCGGTGTGGCAGATGCCCGTCGCCTTCACCTCGACCAGCACCTCGCCGGCCCGCGGGCCTTCGAGCTGCACGGTCATGATCTCCAGAGGCTTGCTTGCCTCGACGGCAACGGCGGCGCGTACGTCCATCAGCAGGCCTCCAGCGAACGGGAGACGGGCACCTCGTGCCTGATCTCCTCCCAGGTCGAGCGGATCCAGTCGGCAATGGCGACATTCTGATCGAGCAGCGAATATTTCGCGTTGCCGCCATAATCCGCCATGTCGATCATGTCGGTCGTGATCCAGCGCAGCGGGCTGGCGGGATTGTCGCGATGCGCCCGGAGCACCCGCCGGACCACTTCCTTGCAAGGTTCGACGCGGTAGGCGTTCCACACCGAGTGCCATTCACCTGGCTTCGGCTTGACGAACGGATACTGGCAGGCACGGCCCCACTGTCCCAGATCGTTGGTCATCCAGCGGTTCTTCGGGCCGTTTGGTGAAACCGGACGGACCTGCAGCCATATGGTCATCTGCTGGCTGATCCAGTCGTCGATCACATTGCCTGGTTCATACGGGTCGATGACGAGCGACCCGGCCTCGACATCCTCGCGAATGCCGCTGACATCCTGCTCCTCGGGATTGTCGATCTTCAGCAGGATGTGGCTGTGATCGAGAATGAAATTGAACGGCAATCCTTCGCTGCGCACCAGCTGCGCCACCTTGTTGATCCTGCGGAAGTCCTCCGACCACATATAGATGTGGACTTCCAGTCCGATCGTGATGCCGATCCCGGCGCCGGCTTCGTAGGCGAGCCGGTAGAAGTCGGCGATTTCTCGGTCGGTCGTATCCCGGCCTTTGGCGTGCTTGCGATAGATCATGAGATTGTGGCATTCGGCACCGGCCGCCTTGCAGAACTCGAGATTCTTCAGGACCAGCGCCTCGTCACGACCGACCATATAGGACCAGAGCCCCGTCTTCATCGGCATGGCGTGCTTCTCGGCGGCGCGAATGTATTCCTGTTCGATACCCGGCTGCGGCATACGGTCGAAGTGATCGAATACCCCGGTTGACTTGAGCATCGCGAACTGCTCGTCCACGGAGACCGGCTTGAGATGCATCACGCCGCGGCCATTGCAGCCGAGGGAAAATGGCAGTGTCATATCTGTTTCTTTCGATAGAGGTCTTAGACAGCGCCAGTCTCACCGGACTGGCGCCGGGATTATTCATGTGCCCCCTGCAGGGCGGTCTGCCGCGGGGTGATCTTGGAAGGGCGGGAATAGCCGTTGAAAATCAGGTTGAGGGCCAGCGCCATCAACGCCGCTAGCACGATGCCACTATGGGTCAACGGCGCGAGTTCCTTGGGGAAGTTCTCAAAGAACTTGCTGGAAATAAGCGGGACCATCCCGATGGCCACACTGACTGCGACGATGTACAGGTTATTGCGATTGCTGCTGAAATCGACCGCCGTCAGGATCTTGATGCCGGTTGCGGCCACCATGCCGAACATGACCAGCGCCGCGCCGCCCAACACATATTGCGGGATCGAGGCAACGATGAAGGCGAGCTTGGGCAACATTCCGAGAACCACCATCATGAGCCCGCCCGTAACGCAGACCCAGCGGCTGCGCACGTTGCTCACCTGCACCAGGCCGATGTTCTGCGAGTAGGACGTATAGGGGAAGGTATTGAAGATGCCGCCTAGGATGGTGCCGACCCCGTCCGCGCGAATGGCGCGGGCCAGATCACCCTCGGAGACTGGTTTCTCGACGATCTCCCCCATGGCCAGAAACATGCCCGTCGATTCGATCATCACGACCATCATCACGAGGCACATCATCAGGATCGCCCAGATGTCGAACACCGGCATGCCGAAGTGGAACGGCGCTACGATCGCCATCCAGGCTTCGTCGCCGATGCCGCGGATATCGACCCGCCCCGCCATCAGCGCGGCGGCAAAGCCGACGAGAATGCCGATCAGGACGGCAATGTTGGCGAAGAAGCCCCTGGCGTAACGAATGATGGCGAGGATCGAGACCAGCACCAGTGCCGCGATGCCTATATTAGACAGCAAGGCATAGTTGGGGTTGGGGATCGGGCCGGCTGGCCCGGGAATCGTGGGCTGCCCGCCCGCCGACCAGTGGACGGCGACCCCCATCAATGTCAGGCCGATGGTGAGGATCACCGTTCCCGTGACCACCGGCGGAAACAGTGGCAGCGTCCGCCCGACGAAAGGGGCGAAGACCACCGTGAAAATGCCTGCGGCGATGACCGAGCCGAAAATCCCCAGAAGCCCCAGATCCGGGTTGGCGCCGATGGCCAGCATCGGACCGACGGCGACGAATGTGACGCCCATCATGATGGGTAGCCGAATGCCAACCTTCCAGAAGCCGAGGGTCTGGATCAGGGTTGCCAGGTCGCAGACGAACAGGTCCGCTCTGATGAGATGTGCCAACTGGTCCTTCGGCAGTTTCATGGCGCCGCCGATGATCAGCGGGATGGTGATGGCCCCGGCATACATGACGAGCACATGCTGAAGGCCCAACGTACAGAGCTTTGATGCCGGAAGGATTTCGTCCACCGGGTCTTGCGCATTCTTCATTGTCTCCTCCTCCACTTTCAGGAACGGATCAGATTGGCGCCTCGGCCTGGATCATCCGCTCGGTCAGCCTGCGCACGCGCGCGGGCGCATTGTCGATTGCGAGTTTCGTGTGTTCGCGCACGCCCGTTTCGGCCTGCTGGAGCTGCACCGCGGCAAGGATGTCGGCGTCTTCGAGGAAGGTCGCGGTCATCAACCTCTCCACGTCCTTGTCGGCCTCGGCGTCGCCGGTCTTGTAATTGCGGATATGCAGCCAGAAGTAGTGGGTGCGATCCGATGTCTCGGGCGTGAGGAAATTATAGGAGAAGGAGCGAAGGCCGGTGTTCTTGTTCTCCTCGGTCGGCTCCAGTCCGGCTTCCATCGTGCCGAAATCCACGCAGGAGATCGATGGCAGATAGAGATAGTAATATTGGAAGCGGTCGGTATTCTCGCTGAAATTGCCCATCTTCCGTGCCAGCGGCACCGGCGGCACGTTCTTGATCCAGCGATAGGCGAGCACGTAATCATCGGTCTGTTCGACCTTCACCGGCACCTCGCTGCCTTCCGGGCTGCCGATGGTGGCCGCGTGGACGTAGGTGGTATGGGCGGGATCGACTAGATTGTCGGTTATGTTCAGGTAATTGCAGTCGAACCTGATATACTGGCCGGTCACGATGCCCCATCCCTCTTCACCGTAGTGCTCGAGCCTGATGAGCTTGGTCTCGTCGGCGAAGGCGGCGTCGCCCATCCATATCCAGATTGCGCCGTAGCGCTCGATCACCGGAAAGGCGCGGATGTTGGCGGTGGGGGGAATCTGGTTCTGGCTGGGCACCTTCGTACAGTGGCCGGTGCAGTCGAACTGGAGGCCGTGATAGCCGCACTGCACCTCGTCGCCGATCTTCTTTCCCAGCGAAAGAGGCGCAAGCTTGTGCGAACAGCGATCGATGAGCGCGGCCGGCGAGCCATCGCGCTTGCGGAAAAATACGATCGGCAGATCGAGAATGCGACGGGAGAGCAGGTTCTCCTCGCCGATCTCGCTCGACCATGCTCCGAGATACCAAGCATTAGTGACAAATTTAGACATCGTTCCTCCTTCAGGCATCCAGGACGAGCTTCATGGAATGCGCGCGTGAAACGCACACGCACATCATGTTGTCGGCCCGTTCATCTTCGCTAAGACAGTAATCACGGTGCTCGGCTTCACCCTCGAGCACCTTCACGCTGCACGCGCCGCATTCGCCACGTTTGCAATCGAACATTGGGTCGCAGCCCGCTTCGATCATGGCGTCGAGGATGGTCTGGTCCGGCCGCACATCCAGTTTCAGACTGGAACGCCGCAGCTCCACCTGGAGCCGGTTGCCGCCGGAAACCACGCCATTGCTGAACAGTTCGAAATGTATCTGGCTCAGCTCCCAGCCGATTTCGCGGGCGGTCGCGATCGTGGCGTCAATCAGGGGTCGCGGGCCACAGACATAGACATGCGCGCCGGGCTTCGGCAATGCCAGCACCGCGGGCAGCTGAAGCCCGTCTTCGGGTCGCCCGCCATCGAAGTAAAGCCGGGCTCTGGCAGCGCCGAACCGCTCCGCCTCGGCGCGATAGGCCATCGCCTCGGGCGTGCGACATGCATAGTGCAGGAAGAATGGCGCCTGCCTGCGATCGAGCTCACAGGCCATCGACAGAATGGGGGTTATGCCGATGCCACCGGCTATCAGGATGCTGCGTCCGGCATTCTGGCTGAGCTCGAAATCGTTCTTCGGCCCGATGGCGGTGAGCTCGTCACCGACCGACAGTCCGTGCATGTAAAGGATCCGCCTGCCGATTTGGGGTCGCGGTGAACCGCGATTTCATAACCTTCAAACTGGTTCGGTCGGGAAACAATAGAGTAGCACCGTTCCACCGTTCCCGCGCCGCCGAGCGGCAGCTGGAACTTGAGATGTGCACCGGCGGAGGCATGCGGCATCGCCTGCCCGTCCGCCGCCACCAGATGCAGCTTTCTGATCGTGGGCGTCAGGTCTTCGATGTCAGTGACACGCAGGCTGAAGGGTTTCTGGGCAAGCACGGCACGTCTCCGGTCCATGGCGATTGACGAAAGACATGCTACGGCTTGCCAATAAATCGGAAAATATGCAAAGTCATATAAATTATTCGGAGAAACCGATGAGTCCGTCCTTGCGACAACTGAGAGCTTTCATTGCCGTCGCCAGATACGGCCAGTTCACCAGAGCAGCCAATGAGCTGGACATTTCCCAATCCTCTCTCAGCGAGTCGATCCGGGAACTGGAGGCGGCCCTGGAGGTGCGGCTGTTCGATCGCCACACACGAATGTTGCAGCTGACAAAGGCCGGCAGCGAATTCCTTACTGTCGTCCAGCGGCTGGTCGGCGAACTGGACGGCGCGGTGGACACAATGCGCGCCCATGCCACGCTGGAACGCGGTATGGTGGTCATCGCGGCGCCGGGGCTTCAGTCCGCGCTGCAGCTACCGGCCGAAATCACCGCATTCTCCGCACTCTACCCGTCGATCGACATCGTGCTGCACGATGTGCCGGAATACGAGGTGACAGGATTGGTGCAATCGGGCGTAGCGGATCTCGGCCTGGTGACCACAACCCGGCTTCCAAGTGATCTTCGCGCCCGCCCGTTCGACCGCGATCACTTCGTCGTCATTCTTGCGCCAAGCCATCCCTTGGCGCAGCAAGGATCTTTGACATGGGACGATCTAACGGACATGCCCTTGATCGGTCTAAAGGCAACCAGCCCGATGCGGCGCGCCCTCGACGAAGCCCTCGCCATCCACGATATCCGCCTCACCTTCACCTACGAGGTCTCCCTGCCGCTCACGATCGCCGGTCTGGTCCAGGCCGGCCTCGGCATCGCGCTGGTGACGAGCCTGATGGCACCGATATCCGAATGGCTGGGGCTGGCGGTCCGTTCACTGGATCGCCCCCGGATAGAACGGGACTTGATGCTGATCCAGTCAAGAGATCGTAGCCTCAACCCGGCAGCTCAGAAAATGCACGATCAGCTGCTTCGGAAAAAACGCCAGCAATGAGCAATGCGTCGTTGGGATGCATACAGCCGGCGATTGCCCGGCACTCGCTCCACGCAGGGCTTTCCCGCAGTTTCGTTGATCGTTCAATTGGACTTCTTCAAAATTCCTTCGACTCCAGATAGCCCGCGGCGATCTCTCGCAGTCGGTCTCTACCAAACCTCGGCCCGTGTCCGCCATGAACGACCCCGACATCGAGTTGCGACAGGCGCTTCATGGTTTTCTTATAAACTTCAGGGTCGCACCCCGGCAAATCGTCGACAAGACCGCCTTCATATATCGCGTCTCCGCTGAAAAAAGTTCCCGCCTTCTCGTCAAGCAGACCGATGGAGCCGGGAGAGTGGCCGGGAAGATGCAGGATCGTGTAACAGGCGTCAACGTGTTCTGGTTGCCGGGGCATTGACGACGCAGGCGCCCGTCGTCATCGCCGACGAGCCAACCAAAGGCCTGGATGATGATCGGGTCGAAGAGACTGTCTCCCGCATCCGTCAACTCATCGACCATGGCCGGGCGGTGTTGGCAATCACACACGACATACGCGTCGCGCGTGGCCTTGGCGGCCATATAGGCGTGATGCGCGCCGGCCGGATGCTGGAACAGGGACCTGTGGAAGAGGTGATGCTGGCACCGCGCCACGACTATACCCGGGCGTGGCTTGATGCAGATCCCGATCGGTGGCCCCGACGCATGGCGCAACGCATCGCCGCGCCGGTGCTCCACGCCAAAGAGCTTACCTACGCGGTCGGTGACCGCAGATTATTCCAGGGCTTAAGTCTGACCCTCCACCGCGGGAGCATCACGGCCATAACGGGTCCCAGCGGTTGCGGCAAAACGATGCTGGGCAATGTGCTCCTCGGCCTCGCGCGACCGCACGCGGGCACGGTGCGCTGGTGCGACGGCACGGATCCGCATCGTGTCCGCCGGCCCGCCTTGCGCGCGCGTTTCCAGAAGTTACATCAGGATCCGGCCTCGGCGTTCATGCCGGGGCGTGTGTTGCGACGTCAGTTCGAGGACCTCAAACCTGTGCTGCCGCTCGGATGCCTGGCACGCGACCTGCCACCCCTTCTCGATCGGCTGGCGGTTCGTCCATCGCTTCTCGAACGGCGGCCGGACGAGGTTTCCGGTGGAGAACTGCAACGCATCGCAATCGCTCGCGTCCTCCTCTTTAAGCCTTATTGTCTGGTGGCGGACGAACCGACATCGCGGCTCGATCCTCTTGTACAGCGCGAGGTGATGGAGCTTCTGCGAACCCTCGTTGGCGAGCACGATATGAGCCTCGTTGTTACAAGCCACGATAGACGATTGGTCCGGGCTGTTGCTCACGACGTCATTGATCTCCGGTAAAACCGGCGAAATGCGGCCTCTCCTCTGATCGTGCGGGATGTTCATCGCCGGATACGCTATTCGCTTTCGAAAGGATTCGAACCGTTGGCGCCACTTGAATTGGCTCTCCACCGCAGAAAGGGTCAGAAAGAATGTGACTAAGCTAGGATGAGGACTCATTCAAACCCATGCGATGACTGCTGAAACGAGAGCGATGGCTGCGAGATAGTTTGTTGCTAG
>NZ_JBJIEP010000053.1:0-2500 GCF_046557955.1 Shinella agrisoli
GAGGCTGGTTGCGGGGGCAGGATTTGAACCTGCGGCCTTCAGGTTATGAGCCTGACGAGCTACCGGGCTGCTCCACCCCGCGTTATGGGTGGGTTTGATAGAGAAGATTTGGATTGCCTTTAGCAGACCTGGCAGCGACCTACTCTCCCGCGTCTTGAGACGAAGTACCATTGGCGCTGGGGCGTTTCACGGCCGTGTTCGGAATGGGAACGGGTGCAGCCACCCCGCCATGACCACCAGGTCGGCTAAGGGCAATGTTCATGCCTTCGGCATGAACATTGTTCCCTTTGTTGCTTTGGCAGACCTTTCCTGCTCGGCTTGTCGCCTCGCAGGGGTGCCAAAGCGGCCATACGGGACCGTATGCGCATGCTTCGTGCATGAAGTTTTCGAGAAGCTGGTGAAGAGGCAAGCTCTTCGTTTGTCTTATTTTTGAACACGTCTTTCGACCTTTCGCGCGGCACTTTCGGCCGAAGGCCGCAAGCGCAGAGCGCGTCGCCAATCGTTTGGCGCGCCGTCCTTGAGGCGCAGCGATCGAAGATCGCGGTGCGCCCGTGAGGACAGAAGGTCGATGCTCATCTTCGATGAGCATGAACAATGAGAACGATCAAGCCGATCGAGCGATTAGTACCGGTAAGCTTCATGCATTGCTGCGCTTCCACACCCGGCCTATCAACGTGGTCGTCTTCCACGGCTCTCAAGGGAATACTCGTTTTCAGGTGGGTTTCCCGCTTAGATGCCTTCAGCGGTTATCCCTTCCATATATAGCTACCCTGCTATGCCCTTGGCAGGACAACAGGTCCACCAGAGATATGTCCATCCCGGTCCTCTCGTACTAGGGACAGATCCTGTCAATATTCCTACACCCACGGCAGATAGGGACCGAACTGTCTCACGACGTTCTGAACCCAGCTCACGTACCGCTTTAATTGGCGAACAGCCAAACCCTTGGGACCTGCTCCAGCCCCAGGATGCGATGAGCCGACATCGAGGTGCCAAACAACCCCGTCGATATGGACTCTTGGGGGTCATCAGCCTGTTATCCCCGGCGTACCTTTTATCCGTTGAGCGATGGCCCTTCCACGCGGGACCACCGGATCACTATGACCGACTTTCGTCTCTGCTCGACTTGTCAGTCTCGCAGTCAGGCTGGCTTATGCCATTGCACTCGACGAGCGATTTCCGACCGCTCTGAGCCAACCATCGCGCGCCTCCGTTACTCTTTCGGAGGCGACCGCCCCAGTCAAACTACCCACCATACACTGTCCCGGACCCGGATGACGGGCCGCGGTTAGACATCCATGACGATAAGGGTGGTATTTCAAGGATGGCTCCACGAAGACTGGCGTCCCCGCTTCAAAGCCTACCACCTATCCTACACATGCCGACACGAATGCCAGTGTAAAGCTATAGTAAAGGTGCACGGGGTCTTTCCGTCTGACCGCAGGAACCCCGCATCTTCACGGGGAATTCAATTTCACTGAGTCTCTGCTGGAGACAGCGGGGAAGTCGTTACGCCATTCGTGCAGGTCGGAACTTACCCGACAAGGAATTTCGCTACCTTAGGACCGTTATAGTTACGGCCGCCGTTTACTGGGGCTTCGATTCAAAGCTTGCACCTCTCCTCTTAACCTTCCAGCACCGGGCAGGCGTCAGACCCTATACGTCGTCTTGCGACTTCGCAGAGCCCTGTGTTTTTGATAAACAGTCGCTACCCCCTGGTCTGTGCCACCCCAATCCACTTGCGTGAACCGGGGTCACGCTTCTTCCGAAGTTACGCGTGCAATTTGCCGAGTTCCTTCAGCAGAGTTCTCTCAAGCGCCTTGGTATGCTCTACCTGACCACCTGTGTCGGTTTCGGGTACGGTCTATACGGTGGAGCTGTTTCCTGGAACCGCTTCCCTGCACACCCAATCCAATAAGGATGTACAAGTTGCGCGATCCGTCACTACCACCAGGCCCACGAATATTAACGTGGTTCCCATCGACTACGCGTGTCCGCCTCGTCTTAGGGGCCGGCTAACCCTGCTCAGATTAACTTTAAGCAGGAACCCTTGGTCTTTCGGCGAGGGGGTCTCTCACCCCCTTTATCGTTACTCATGTCAACATTCGCACTTCCGATACCTCCAGAGGCCCTCACGGGTCCTCCTTCGCAGGCTTACGGAACGCTCCGCTACCACGTATCTTGCGATACATCCTCAGCTTCGGTGCATGGCTTCAGCCCCGTTACATTTTCGGCGCAAAGACCCTTGTTTAGACCAGTGAGCTGTTACGCTTTCTTTAAATGATGGCTGCTTCTAAGCCAACATCCTGGTTGTTTTGGGATCCTCACATCCTTTCCCACTTAGCCATGACTTGGGGACCTTAGCTGGAGGTCAGGGTTGTTGCCCTCTTCACGACGGACGTTAGCACCCGCCGTGTGTCTGCCGAGTAGTACTCCACGGTATTCGGAGTTTGGTTAGGATCAGTAAGACGGTGAGTCCCCATAGCCCATCCAGTGCTCT
>NZ_JBJIEP010000054.1:0-5132 GCF_046557955.1 Shinella agrisoli
GAAGGCGAAGGACAGCCAGATTTGCCGTTTCGTCGTGCGGTAGGTCGGGCGCTCGCTCATGCTTCGTTCCTCGTGACGGGCACGCCCTTGGAGGAAAGATGCACCCGCCCGCCGGCCGGGTTGCCGCCGGTGGAGGGCCAGCGGACGGCGACCAGGCGGCCCTTCTCGATCCGCGTGATCGAGACCGAATTGCTCTGGTTGCCGCCGAGGACATGAAAATGCGTGTTGTCCTCTCCGGCGTAGAGCCCGACATGGCCGCCGCCGCTCCGGGTGAAGACGAGGATCGCTCCGAGGGCCGGCGTCGAAAGGCCGACGCCGAACTTCCGCCAGTTCAGCGCGCCGAGCGGATTGGACGGAAGCGCCTCCTTCGGCAGCGTGATCGCGACCCATGCTGCGACGGCAAGGCCGCACCAGGGAATGTCGTCATCCGTGAAGAAGCCGGCAACCCATCCGCCGAGGCGCTTCGCCCAGGACATGATCGTCGCGTTCGAGCCCTTGCCGGCGATCTCCCGCAGGCCCATGTGACGTCGCGCCTCGCGCATCCAGACGGGCTCGGCCGGCACGGCGGGTGCGGCGACGGGGACCGACTTCGGGCCGGTGCGCCGCAGCGCCTCGACGGTGGCCGCGTTCGCCATCCCGGTCACCGGCAGGCCCTCGGCGCGCTGGAAGCGCTCCAGCGCCTCGATCATCTTGCGGCCCGGCGCGCCGTCGACGGCGCCGGCATAGGCGCCATGGGCCAAAAGGCGGGAAATGACCCATTGGTCGAAGGTGGTGCTCAAAGTAAATCCCCTGGGTCGAGAAAACGCCTGAAAAACTCAGGCATCTGGTCGGACCATGGCTTCGCCATCGGGGCTTGTCAGAAGGGCAAAACCGCACCACGGCTCAAAAGAGAGAGCCTTGTCGATCGTCGGGTTGCTTGCGGCGGTGATCTATGACGGTGCGACGGGACACGCCTGTCATCTGGACGATCTGATTGTTGGAGTAGCCTTTTTCGATTAGCTCGGCAATCGCGGCCGCCCGCCGGCGCCGGTCGCCATTCAAGGCAACCGGGATCGTTATATGCTGCGTGCCCCATGTCGAGGCCATCGCCAACGCTGGTTCGAGGCCAACCATTTGAACAAGCCAATGATCAGGACCCACAGTGTCGGGAACGTAAATCTGCTGACCTGCCTTTTCCCGCGCAAGGGTGAGCGCCGCGCGTTCCCCGGCAACATCCGCGATCCTGTTCAACAGCGGCGTCATCCAGGCGCGATCGGCGGAGTGATCAGCCACGGCGGCCTCCGTTCAATCCCAGCCCGCAATGCATCTCGATCTCGATCTGCCGCGCGGTGAGGAGTTTCAGCCGCTCCTCGCGACGGATCCTGGTATGCGCATCGACACCGCCGCGCTGAAGCTTCTTCAAAAGGGCTTCACGCTCCTCTCGAATGGCCTTCAAAGTCTCCACCTCGAACAGCGGAAGCGGCGTGGTGTCGGTTGCGCGGGCCATGGCTCACTCCAGCATCTGCATGCCGCATCCGCCCTGGCAGGCCATATGCAGGTGCTGCCGCGAACCGATCAGCGCGGCGTGGATCATGCCGCCGCAGCGCGGGCACACGCATCGTGCCCGCGTCAGGCGCTTCTTCTGCATCACCTTCTTGAGCTTCAAGCCGGTGGTGAAGATCTCGGCGACGGACTTGCGGAAGTCCTTGTGCGATGACCTGGTCATGCCTTCACCGCCTTCCTGGCGGCGCGCACGCGCGGCCCGAGGGCATTCATGACCGCCTGCCACTGCTCGTCCGAGATCTCGGACCACAGATCGGTCGTGCCGGTGACGTCGACGACGAAGGTATCAAAGCCCTTTCGGACGATCCGGTCGGCGCCGGGATGCAGGATACGCCACTGCGCCCACGCGATCTTGTAGCCGTACCGCCCGAGATAGGCGGCCGAGCGCTTGTCCGGGGGAGACCAGTTGACACCTGCCTCGCGCGCCATCCACGCCTTCAGCGCCTCGACGACGGCGCGGGCGTCATCGGCATGGTGGAGGAAGCGGACCTGGTCGAGGCCGGTCTGGCGCTTCACGAAGGCGATGAGGGCCGCATCGTCCCGGTCCTCGACCAGGCCGAGGTTCCAGGCGCCTATCCAGAGCGCCTGGAGCTTCTTGGCGAATTTGCCGGTGAGCTGCTGCCGGCCGTTCGAACGCCGCGGCACAGCCGAGAAGCCGAGGCGGCGCAGCTCGGCAAGCACGGCGTCCTTCTCGGCCGGCTTCATGAGGCTGAGGCGGTTCTTGCCGGTCACACGGGAATAGATCGCCCGCTTGTCCTCGTCCTCGGCAATGCCGAGCTGCTTGAAGCCGACATGGATGGCGGCAATGGTGGAGGTCATTGGCCGGCCCTCCGTGCGGCCGTCAGGGCGCGGCCGAGGCCCTCGCCGAAGACGCCGGCCCCGATTTCCTTGACCTGCTCGCCGTTGACGACGGCCGTTCTGCCGATTGCACGAAACCGCTCGGCGGCGTCCTCCCTGGAACGGGCGGCAACCAGAAGCCCGCTCCATACGCCTTCGAACTCGTAGCAGCACGGATAGGCGCGCAGCGGCCCGACCTTGGGGGCTCGCCCGACGTCGATGCGGGCGGTCATCCCGATCGCGCGCAGGCGGGCGGAGGCCTCCTCCCAGGAGCGGGCATGCACGGTGACGTCGATCGGGCGGCGCTCGTATCGATAGGTGCAGGTGAAAGGACGGAGCTGGTCAGCCATGATGAGCCTCCTCGACGGAGACGGGGAGCGGCGGAAACGCGTTGTGCTCGACACCATCCAGCTTGCGCCCGGATTGTTTCTTGCCGACGCGAATGCATGCGGTTCCATCGGAGAAGCGATGGACCTTCGGGCACGCGTACCCCGCTTGCCACTGGTAGCCATCCTTATCGAGCCAGTCTTCCGGCAGAAACTCGCCGTTCTGCTTGTGGTGAAAGGGAACGCCGGCCGCAGCGCATTGGTCTCGCAACGAGACGAACCAGCCCGGATGCGTCGGACGCGCCCTGTGACTTCCCTGGTCCGTCTCTCCGCCGGTAATAATCCAATGCGGCATCACGCCCGGCGGAATATGGATCGGGCCAAGCAACGGCTCGAAGCTGGCGAAGGTGAACAACGGGCGGGTCACCCAATAGGCCGACTTCAGCGCCGGGAGGTTGATGTCCGCGCGCTGCTGATCCTCGCAGGTCGTGCCGATCGCCGCGTTGGGCGGTAGCCCGCCCGCCTCGCGTGCGAGCCGGATGATGTTCTGCGGCCGCTTGGTCAGCAGGAGGTACACGAGACGCGGGGTACGGCGCATGACGTCGAACGCATCTGCACGCCAATCGCCCGGCACCTGGTTGTCGAAGATGTCGGCCAGGCTGGCGCAGAAGACGAGCGGCCGATCGCCATCCTTTTCCGCCTGCCGCTGCCAGCGGAACGGATCGTTCCAGGTGTGTGTGCCGGTTCGGACGCGCGGATGGTGGCCCCACTGTACCTTGCCGTAGCGCTTGTCCATGAGCGCTTCGGCATAGCAGCCGTCGCAGGCCGGAGAGACCTTGGTGCAGCCCATCCACGGGTTCCAGGTGTGACGGGTCCAGGAGATCGCGGAGTTTTCAGCCATGACTGCCTCCTGAGGACTTCGAGCCGAAGGCAGCGACGGCAAGCACGAAGTGGGCAACCAACCACAGGAAGGCCGTCAGGAAACGTCCGGGTGCGGCCCATTGCCTTACATCGGTCTCCAATGACACGAAGACGCCGAAGAGGTAGAGCAAGGTGGTGAACGCAGCCGACCAGATAGCGAAGGCAACGGCTTTACTAAGCATCGGCATTGCCCTCCTCCGTTCGGGGGGAACCGCTGAACTCCGCCCAAAGCCGATCAGCCACCTCGGTCAGGTCAACGTCGGTTATGGACTGGCGACCGCATTCGCAGGACATGCCGGCAATCGCATAAACCCGGCCCTTGCGCTCCAGGATGGAGCAACCCTGTCGTTCCGCCTCGTCGCGGATGCCGTCGAGCAGGTGTTGTTTGGAATAGAAATGGCGCATCAGCTCCTCCCGATGAGCAAGGGTTGATCGGTCCCGCCGCGAACGCCCCGGCCGATATTGACGCGGTCGCCGGCCATCCAGCCGGCGCCGGCCGCGTCGTCGTATGTCACCTTGTGAGGCTTGGCCGGTCCCGCCGACCTGGAGGCGGGGAAGCGCCGGTCGAGCTCGACGCCGGCCTTGGCGGCGCGCGCGCCGTCGATCTCGCCGCGGAAGAGGTCATGCAAGCGGACGGTGAGCCGCTGAACCATGGCCACCGTGAAGTCGGCCGCGGCCTTCCTCCGGGTCGAAGCCTTGCGGCGCGACCGGTAGAAGCTCCCCTGGCGGTAAATCTTCAGCTCGGCGTCGATGAGATTGTTGCAGACGTCGAGCAGGTAGGCCGCAATCTCCGGGTCCGGATCGCGGCCGACATAGACCACCTGCAGGCTGCCGATGAGCTGCCGCGTGACGGCCCTGGTGTTGGTGCAGACCGCGACCATGGCCCAAAGGCGATGGCGCAGCCGCTTGTCGCTGGCCCGAACCGTGGCGACTTCCTCGCCCATGTCGAGGTCTTCGCCGGACAGGTTGTGCTCGCGCATCAGCTCGGCCGCCTTCGCGGCGGCTTCCATGGCCTCCGCTTCCGTGCAGCCCCGTGCCGTGGTGCGCTCGCGCAGGACATTGATGCGCTTGCGGATCGATTCCCGGTTCATGAAGCCTCTCCCTGTCTGGACCGATGCTTCGCCCAGCTCTCCCGGAGGAAGGCCGGTATGTCGAAATCGGGGGCGATGAAGGCCCCGTCGATGACGGAGGTCGGCGCAACGGTCTCGGGAAGCGCCGTGAGATGTTGCGGCGTCGGTTCGGCGAGAGCATTCAGCAAGGTGGCCAGCTCCGCCCTGTCCACTATTTCCAGCTTGGCGAGCGCCGAAGGTTTCAGGCCCTCCATCCGGCGATAGGCATCGGCATCCGCCTTCATGGCGAAGAAGCGCCGCTTCACGTTGTAGACGATCATAGCCCACCTGCCTTCCGCAGCGCGTCGGCATGGGCTTCTGCACGGGCTTCCTTGTTCAACTGCCGGGCAGCGACGTAGGACGCGGCCGGGCAGACGGTCATCGGGATGATCTCCCC
>NZ_JBJIEP010000055.1:0-4196 GCF_046557955.1 Shinella agrisoli
GGGGAGATCATCCCGATGACCGTCTGCCCGGCCGCGTCCTACGTCGCTGCCCGGCAGTTGAACAAGGAAGCCCGTGCCGAAGCCCATGCCGACGCGCTGCGGAAGGCAGGTGCGGCATGAGGCACTACCGCGACCAGCGCGCGATCGCCGAGGCCGTCGCCGAAATGTATCACCAACACGGTGCCCGCATTGTGGACCAGGACGGCGTTCTGTTCGCCCTGTTCTTCGACGACGCGACCATGGAGACCGTCGTCGCCAAGATCAACATCGACCGCCTCGCGGCCGACATCGAGAGGAGGTTGTCATGCGTGCAGTAGCGGCCCTAAACCTTCCGGACGTGGTTCCGGCCGAAATATCTTCCGAACCTCCGGAAATCCGTTGGGTCGCGCCCTCCACCCTTTGGGTCGACGAAAAGTATCAGCGCAGTCTCTCCGATCGGTCGATGCGGCTTATCCGCAAGATCGTTTCGGAATGGAACTGGGGCGCGTTCAAACCACCGTCAACGCAGGAGGTTGACGGCCGCCTTGAAGTGACGGACGGGCAGCACACCGCGATCGCCGCCGTCACCCATGGCGGTATCCCTCTCATACCGGTCCTCGTGAAGAAGGGTAGCGCGGTGGAAGACCGCGCGAACGCATTCGTCCGGCTCAACCGCGACCGTATCCAGGTAACGCGCACGCAGCTTCACAACGCCATGGTGGCTGCCGGTGACGAAGATGCACTCACGATTGCGCAGGTCTGCCAGAGGGCCGGCGTTCGCATCCTCAAAAACCCACCGCCAATGGGGCGTTTCAATGTCGGCGAGACCCTCGCCGTTTCCACTATTGCTGCCCTCGTGACACGTCGGCACGCGGCTGGAGCACGCAAGGTATTGGAAGTCTGCGTCAAGGGAGGAGCCACTCCGGTCGGGGCCGACATCATCAAGGCGGTAGAGTGCCTGCTCCACGCAGATGAATACAAAGGTGAGCTCGACGAAGAGCGCATCGCAGCGCTCATTTCTGCAAAGCTGGAGACCCTGCAGCTGGAAGCAAAGCGCTTCGCAGCGGAGCGGAAGATACCTTTATGGCGCGCTCTGGCGTCCGTCATCTTTATGAACCGTAGGAAGCGGACATGACGGCCGCCTCGTTCGACCACATCATCGCCGAGCAGAAGCTTGCGCTGGAAACTCTGCGTGAGCGCATTCGCCAACTGGAGGAGGCGCTGTCTCCGACATTCTTGCCGCCGGTGGAGTTCGGGCTCACGGCGTCCGAGGCCAAAGTTCTCTCTTGCCTGATCAGCCGAGATGTCGCCACGAAACAGCAGATCATGACGACGATATATTCCGACCGCGTCGATGATGAGCCGGATCCGAAGATCGTCGATGTCTTTGTCTGCAAGCTGCGGAAAAAACTAAAGCCGCACGGCGTGATCATCTCGACGGTATGGGGCCAGGGATATCGCCTTGAAAATCGTGATCAGTTCCGGGTCGACAACGTGAGCCTTGTCGGTTCGCTCCGATTTTCTGGAGGTGACCATGGCTGACCAGCTCCGTCCGTTCACCTGCACCTATCGATACGAGCGCCGCCCGATCGACATCACCGTGCATGCCCGCTCCTGGGAAGAGGCCTCCGCCCGCCTGCGCGCGATCGGCATGACGGCCCGCGTCGACGTCGGGCGAGCCCTCAAGGTCGGGCCGCTGCGCGCCTATCCGTGCTGTTACGAGTTCGAAGGCGTATCGAACGGGCTTCTCGTTGCCGCCCGTTCCAGGGAGGACGCCACAGAGCGGTTTCGTGCAATCGGCAGAACGGCCGTCGTCAACGGCGAGCAGGTCAAGGAAATCGGGGCCGGCGTGTTCGGCGAAGGCCTCGGCCGCGCCCTGACGGCCGCACGGAGGGCCGGCCAATGACCTCCACCATTGCCGCCATCCATACCGGCTTCAAGCAGCTCGGCATTGCCGAGGACGAGGACAAGCGGGCGATCTATGCCCGCGTGACCGGCAAGAACCGCCTGACCCTCATGAAACCGGCTGAGAAGGACGCCGTGCTTGCAGAGCTGCGACGGCTCGGCTTCTCTTCCGTCCCGCGCCGCGCGAACGGCCGGCAGCAGCTCACCGGCAAATTCGCCAAGAAGCTCCAGGCGCTCTGGATAGGCGCCTGGAACCTCGGCCTGGTTGAGGATCGCGACGATGCCGCCCTGGTCGCTTTCGTGAAGCGCCAGACCGGCCTCGACCAGGTCCGCTTCCTCCACCATGCCGATGACGCCCGCGCCGTCGTCGAGGCGCTGAAGGCGTGGATGGCGCGCGAGGCAGGTGTCAACTGGTCTCCCCCGGACAAGCGCTCGGCCGCCTATCTCGGGCGGTACGGCTACAAGATCGCGTGGGCGCAGTGGCGTATCCTGCATCCCGGCGCCGACCGGATCGTCCGAAAGGGCTTTGATACCTTCGTCGTCGACGTCACCGGCACGACCGATCTGTGGTGCGAGATCTCGGACGAGCAGTGGCAGGCCGTCATGAACGCCCTCGGGCCGCGTGTGCGCGCCGCCCGGAAGGCGGTGAAGGCATGACCAGGTCATCGCAGAAGGATTTCCGCAAATCCGTCGCCGAGATCTTCACCACCGGCATGAAGCTCAAGAAGGTGATGCAGAAAAAGCGCCTGACGCGGGCACGGTGCGTCTGCCCGCGCTGCGGCGGGATGATCCACGCCGCGCTGATCGGTTCGCGGCAGCACCTGCATATGGCCTGCCAGGGCGGATGCGGCATGCAGATGCTGGAGTGAGCCATGGCCCGCGCAACCGACACCACGCCGCTTCCGCTGTTCGAGGTGGAGACTTTGAAGGCCATTCGAGAGGAGCGTGAAGCCCTTTTGAAGAAGCTTCAGCGCGGCGGTGTCGATGCGCATGTTCGGATCCGCCGTGAGGAGCGGTTGAAGCTCCTCACGGCGCGGCAGATCGAGATCGAACTGCACCTCGGCCTCGGGGCGCACAAATGAACGCCACGAAGGTTCCCGCCCATATCGAGCCGTACATGACGGTCCTCGGCGTCGAGGGCGGCATCGAATTCCTCCTGCAGTTCGGCGGCTCCTACGTCTACCTGTCCGAGCGGCCGCAGGACCGTTCGCCCGTCGTCGAGCTGGTCGGGCATGAGAAGGCGGCGGCATTGGCGAAACGGATCGGCGCGGGCGGCCTTCGCGTCCCGCTCGGCAAGCCCTTTATCGCGGCGTATCTTCGCGCTAACAATTGGTCCATCAACGCGATCGCTCGCCGGCTGCATGTCTCCGACGTGTCCGTGCGCAAGTGGGTCAACGACGCCGACGACCGGCAGATGACCTTCCTGCTCGACTGACCACAAGCCCTTGTGGCTGTTTTCAGCTTAGCCATCCCCGCAATGTCCCCGTGATGCCGGAACGATTTCCGGCTGTTTTTTCACCGTCGGGGGCGTGCATCACCATGACATTCGAGCAATGGGTCATTTCCCGCCTTTTGGCCAACTGCGCCTATGCCGGCGCCGTCGACGGCGCGCCGGGCCGCAAGATGATCGAGGCGCTGGAGCGCTTCCAGCGCGCCGAGGGCCTGCCGGTGACCGGGATGGCGAACGCGGCCACCGTCGAGGCGCTGCGGCGCACCGGCCCGAAGTCGGCCCCCGTCGCCGCACCCGCCGTGCCGGCCGAGCCCGTCTGGATGCGCGAGGCGCGACGTCACATGGGCCTGCGTGAGATCGCCGGCAAGGGCTCGAACGCGACGATCATGTCCTGGGCGAAGCGCCTTGGCGGATGGGTCGCCAGCTTCTTCACCGACGATGACATCCCTTGGTGCGGCCTTGCCGTTGCGGCGTGGATCGCGATTACCCTGCCGAAGGAGGCGCTGCCGGCCAACCCGCTCGGCGCCCTCAACTGGAAGAAATTCGGCATCGGCCTTTCGACGCCGGCCCTTGGCGCGGTCCTCGTCTTCACCCGCAGCGGCGGCGGCCATGTCGGCCTCTACGTCGGCGAGGACAACACGCATTTCCACGTCCTTGGCGGGAACCAGAGCAATTCGGTCTCGATCACGCGGATCGAGAAGGGCCGCCTGGTCGCCGTCCGCTGGCCGTCCACCGGCGGCAATCCGGCCGGCGGGCGGGTGCATCTTTCCTCCAAGGGTGTCCCGGTCACGAGGAACGAAGCATGAGCGAGCGCCCGACCTACCGCACGACGAAACGGCAAATCTGGCTGTCCTTCGCCTTC
>NZ_JBJIEP010000056.1:0-3514 GCF_046557955.1 Shinella agrisoli
CGAAGCGCCTCCTCAACCGAGATCTCGTCGAACGGGTTCATCGACATCTTCACATTCGAAAGCTCGACACCCGAGCCATCCGACTTCACACGGATCTTAACGTTGTAGTCGACCACACGCTTGACTGGTACGAGGATCTTCATGGGCAACTCTCCAGGGATGGCAATGGCAGAAACCGAGCAGACGATCTTGGTCAGCGAAATTCTTATGAGTACCTTTTATAATCAAAAAACAAATTATTCAATTGTGAAAATTCTATATTGATTTTTCATGCCTATCCGTTTATCAACGGAACAATGTTGCAGCAGCGCAAGGAGCCGAAAACGAGCGTGTTGTCTCGACCACGGGCGGAGGGTAACGATTCCTCGGTGAACGAAGGAACGATCATGCCGCCACGCCAATCGCAAACCATCGACGCCTCACTTGCCGACGAGCAGACGCACGAGGACGCCATCGGCGGACAGATCCGTGAGCTTCGCAAGGTCAAGGGGCTGACCCTTCAGGAGGTCGCGGACGCGTCGGGGATTTCGGTCGGATATCTCAGCCAGATCGAGCGAAACCAGTCGAAGCTGCCGATCGGGGTCCTGAAACGGATCAGCACGACGCTGGGGGTCCAGATCAACTGGTTCTTCCATGGAAGCGACGTTCCGGCGGACGAGAAGGATATCGTCGTGCGGGCGAACAACCGCCGGAAGCTGACCTTCACGGCGCTCGGGATCGAGGAGGAGCTGCTTTCCCCGAATCTCAGCGGTCCGCTGGAGATGCTGATGAGCACGATCGACCCCGGAGCGGACAGCGGCGACTACAGCCATGAGGGCGTGGAGGCCGGGCTGGTGATCAGCGGAACGCTGGACCTTTGGATCGCGGGCCAGTTCTTCCGCCTGAACGCGGGCGACAGCTTCTCGTTCAAGAGCACCGAGACGCACCGCTGCGCCAACTCGGGCAAGGAGCCGGCGAAAGTCGTCTGGGTGATTACGCCGCCGCAGTACTGAGCGGAGCTGTCGAGACCATCGGCTTTCGGACGAAGGATTGCCATCCAGAGACCGCGCACCGGTAGCGCCGGGCTTTCAGCGTAACAACAAGCAAGCAGTCGGGAGTTCACATGGCTGAGATCAAGCTTGGAAAAGTGGAGGCCCTGTGGCGCTACCCTGTCAGCTCCGTCTGCGGAGAACGGCTGCCCCGTACCCGATTCACAAAAGCCGGGCCCGTGGGCGATCGGGTGTTCGGGCTTTTCGATGACGAGACCCATGAGATCGTCTATCCCTCCCGGCAAAGGCACTGGAATGCCGCGCCGATGTTGTCGGCAAGACTGGATGACGCCGACACCCTGTCCCTCTCGCTCGACGGGACGGAATGGCTGCGAGCCGACGACCCGCAACTGAAAGCGGGGCTGGCCTCCCTCTTCGGGCGGCCGGTCTCGGTCCGGCGATACGGAACCGACCTTGCGGGACGACGCGCCGAGCCGCGCTATGCCCACAGCCCCATCCACCTGCTCAGCCGGCAGTCGATCGACGCTTTGAAGCGGCTATTGCCGGGGAGCGTCATCGACGAGCGCCGTTTCCGTCCCAACATCGTGGTGGACTTCGAGGCGGTCGCGGGCGATGCCACGCCCGAGCAAAGGCTGCTCGGGAAGGCGTTCCGCATCGGAAGCCTGCGCCTCAAGGGCACGATGGAATGCGGCCGCTGCAGCTTCACCACACTGCAGCAGCTCGGCCTTCCCGAGGACCGTGCGGTGCTGAGGACGCTGATCAGCGACTTCGAGAAGAACTTCGGCATCTACTGCGAGATCCTCGACGACGGCTGGATCGAGGAGGGCGATGGCCTGTTCATGGAGCCCGTGCGGGAGACCGGGAACGCGATCGTCATCGTCGGCGCGGGGCAGGCCGGCGGCATGGCGGCGAAGGCTCTGCGTGAACTCGGCCATACGGGGAGCATCACCCTCTTCAGCGACGAAGGACACCCGCCCTACGAGCGGCCTCCCCTCTCCAAGTCCTTCGCGGTTCCGCGCGCCGGAGGCAAGGGTTTGACCGCCGTGCTCACCGGCACCGAGGCTGCCGCGCTTTCGATCGACCTGCATCTCAACGAAACCGTCGTCCACATCGACCGCGCCGAACGGACGGTCGAAACGGCGTCCGGTCTCCGGCAGGCCTACGACCGATTGATCCTGGCGACGGGAGGCACGGCCAGGCGCGTGCCGCTGCTCAGCCGGGGTCACGGACGCGTCCACACCATCAGGACCGCCAGCGATGCCGAAGGGCTGCGGATCGCGCTGCAAGGCGCAAGGCGCGTCTTCGTTCTGGGCGGCGGGTGGCTCGGCCTCGAAGTCGCCGCCGCCGCCCGCACCGCGTCCATCGGCGTCGATCTCTTCGCACGGCAGGCGCGCCTTTGCCCGCGTGTCCTGCCCGCGGCCGTCTCGGACTTCGTTGCGGACGTGCATCGGCGCAACGGCGTGGCGCTGCATATGAGCAGTATGCCGGTCTTCGAAGAACGATCGGACGGCGTCGCAGCCCATCTTAATGGAGAGGTCATGACTGCCGACCTCCTCGTCGTGGCGATCGGCATCCATCCGAACGATCATCTCGCGCGGCGCGCGGGCCTCGATTGCCGGGATGGCATCATGACGGATGCGAACGGTGCGACGAGCGATCCGAACATCTTCGCGATCGGCGACGTCGCCTGCCGGAGGAGTGCCCGTCACCCCGACGGGATGCGTATCGAAAGCTGGCAGAATGCCAACGACCAGGCCGACCTTGCGGTACGGGCGGTATTGGGGCTCGCCTCGCCGCCGCCCTCCGTTCCCCGGTTCTGGTCCGATCAGTACGATCTTACGATTCAGATCGCCGGGCTTCCCGATCCGTCCGCGGAACCACTCTGCGTGGACGGCGATGACCATCCCTTCTGGCGTTTCGAGACCTTTGCGGTCGGCGTGAACCGGCCGCGCGAGATCCACCGGTTTGCCGCAGGGCTCGCAAGGCGGGTCGATGCACCGCTGACATCCACCGATGATGTTCCCGTCCGGGACGAGGTCACGATCCGGCAGAAGCTCGGGCCGCTCGTTCCCCTCGCCGATGGAGAGATGGCGAAGGTGCCGGCCGGAGCGGTCGGCGATATCGTCCTCGTCCGGCAGGGGGAGGCGTATTTCGCGCTTCAGGACAAGTGCCCGCATGCGGACGCCTCGCTTTCCGAAGGATTCCTCGAGGGCGGGCGCATCGTCTGCCCGCTGCATTTCGCGGAGTTCGACCTGGCAAGCGGTGCGGTCCATGGGGGACCGAAAGGCTGTCCGCGCGCGCGGTCGTATCGGATCGAGATCGAAGACGGCTGTCTCTATCTCCATGCACCCGCGCCCACGAACGCCTGACCAATCGTCCGACGAAACGAAAACGCCTCAATCCGGCGAAACCTCATCTAAGGCTTGGCCGGCGAGTTTGGAGCTTCTCATGAAAAGCCACGTCCTGACCGTCACCTGCAAATCGACCCGCGGCATCGTCGCTGCGATCACCGGCTACCTCGCCGA
>NZ_JBJIEP010000057.1:0-2470 GCF_046557955.1 Shinella agrisoli
CGCTCCGGTCGCAGCATGAGGGATGCCTTTGCCCCGTCGCCCGGCGCTCCGTGCAGCGGCACGCCGTCGACGATGGCGCCGTCGGCGAGGGAGAGCCTGGCCTTGCCTGCCGCGCTCGCGACCACGGTGGCATCGAGGAAGTTGCTGTCGCCGATGAAGCCGGCGACGAAGCGGGTGGCGGGATTGGAATAGAGCTCCGGTCCGGTCCCGATCTGGTCGATCTCGCCCTGGCTGAACACGGCGATGCGGTCCGACAGGCGCAGCGCCTCCTCCTGGTCGTGCGTGACGTAGAGGATCGTCACGCCCGTCTCCTGGTGGATGCGGCGGATCTCGAACTGGATCTCCTCGCGCAGCTTCTTGTCGAGCGCCGAGAGCGGCTCGTCCATCAGGAGGACGGGCGGGTTGTAGACGAGCGCGCGGGCGAGCGCCACGCGCTGCTGCTGGCCGCCGGACATGTTGGCCGGCATCCGGTCCTCGAAGCCTTCGAGGCGGACGAGCTTCAAGGCGGCCTTTACGCGCTCGGCGATCTCGGCCTTCGGGCGGCGGCGGATGCGCAACGGAAAGGCCACGTTCTCGCCGACCGACAGGTGCGGGAAGAGCGTGTAGCGCTGGAACACCATGCCGATGTTCCGCTTGTGCGAGGGCGTGGACAGGAGGCTCCGGCCGTTCAGCAGGATGTCGCCGCCGCTCGGATCCTGGAAGCCTGCGAGGATGTAGAGGGTCGTCGACTTTCCCGAACCCGAGGGGCCGAGGAAGGTCATGAACTCCCCTTCGGCAATGTCCATGCTGACGGTCTTCACCGCGGTGACCGCGCCATAGGACTTGCGGATGCCGCGAATGCTGAGGAAGGGGTGGTTCATGCTTTTCGTCCCTTGCGGAAGAGCGCCGCGACAACCATCAGGATTATCGTGAAGGCGATGAGCAGTGTGGAAGCGGCCGCGATCACCGGCGTCAGGTCCTGCCGCAGCGTCGACCAGATCTTCACCGGAAGCGTCTGCAACGTCGGGCTCGCCATGAAGATGGCAAGGACCACCTCGTCCCAGGAGGCGAGGAAGGAGAAGACGGCGGCGGCGAAGATGCCGTGACTGACGGCCGGCACCGTCACACGCAGGCGCGCCTCCCAGGGGCTCGCCCCGCACAGGATGGCCGCATCCTCGATCGAGCGGTCGAAGCCTTCCAGCGCATTGCCGATCGAGATGATCGAGAACGGCAGCGCGATCAGCAGGTGGGCGATGATGAAGGCGAGCGTCGTGCCCGCAAGCCCGAGCTTCAGGAAAAGGGCGTAGAGCGCCACCGCCAGCACGACGACGGGCAGGATCATGGGCGTCAGGAACAGGGCCCGCAGGAAATCCCGGCCGACGAAGCGTCCGCGGTCGAGGCCGAGCGCGGCAAGGAAGCCGATCACGACCGAAAGGACGGTGACGATCGCGGCGATCTTCAGGCTCGTCAGCGCCGAATAGAGCCACCTCGGATCGGCAAAGAGGTCCTGATACCACTTCAGCGTCCAGGAGGGCGGCGGAAAGATCAGCCATTGCGAGGAGCCGAAGGAGAGCGCCGCGATGAAGATGATCGGCACGATGAGGAACAGGCAGACCAGGACCGCCAGGGCGATGAGGAAGCCGCGCAGCCCGCCGAGCTTGTCGAAATCGAGAAGCATGGCTACGCCCCTCTTCCGTTCGGATTGAAATAGCGAAGCTGGACGGCGTAGAGCGCAAGGGTGACGACGAGCAGAACCAGTGCGGCCGCTCCCCCCATGCCCCAGTTCACCAGCGACTGGACGAATTGCGCGACCAGTTCCGCGAGCATCATGTTCGAGGTGCCGCCGAGCAGCGCGGGCGTCACGAAATAGCCGAGCGACATCACGAAGACCATAAGCGCGCCGGCCGCTATGCCGGGAAGCGAGAGCGGCAGCAGGACCCTGAGGAAGCATTGCAGCCTGCCCGCTCCGCACAGGGCCGCGGCGCGCAGGATCGCCGGATCGATGGAGCGTATCACCCCCATCAGCGGCAGGATGACGAAGGGCAGCATGATGTAGGTCATGCCGATGGTGACGCCGATGAGGTTGTTGACGAGCGGCAGGGGACTGTCGATCAGGCCCAGCCCCATGAGCGTCTTGTTCACGACGCCCGTGCGCTGCAGCAGCACCATCCAGGCATAGGTGCGGGCCAGCAGGTTCGTCCACATCGACAGGATGATGATCGCCAGCACGATGCGCGACCACTTCTCGGGCATGATGGCGAGCAGCCAGGCGACCGGATAGCCGACGACGATCGAGACCACCGTCACAACGCCCGCCACCATGAAGGTGTTCAGGAAAACGCGCAGATAGGTCGTCGAGCCGAGAAGGACCGCATAGTTCTGCAATCCAGGCTCCGGTTCGAGAACGCTGCGTAGGAGGAGCATGAGCACCGGCACGATGAAGAAGAGGACGATGAGCAGCAATGCCGGCACGAGATAGCCGAAAGTGCCC
>NZ_JBJIEP010000058.1:0-1494 GCF_046557955.1 Shinella agrisoli
CCCCCGATTTTGATTGTCTTCATCCTCTTCCGAATTCGTCTTCGATGCGGATGATGTCGTCTTCTCCGAGGTAGGAGCCGGTCTGGACCTCGATGAGTTCGAGCAGGATCTTTCCCGGATTGGCGAGCCGGTGGACCTCGCCTTGGGGGATGTAGACCGACTCGTTCTCGCGCAGCGGGATCGTCCGCTCGCCGATCGTCACCTCCGCCGTGCCGCGCACGACGATCCAGTGCTCGGACCGGTGGTGGTGCTTTTGCAAGGACAGCCGCTTGCCCGGCGTCACGAACAGCCGCTTGACCTGGAAGCGCTCGCCGTTGAGCACCGAGGTATAGCCGCCCCACGGCCGGTAGGCGGTCGGATGGGTCTGCGTCAGCTTGGCCGTCCCTGCCGAGGCGGCCAGGTGCCTGACCAGCCTGCCGACGCTCTGGCTGTCGTCCAGGCGCCCGACATAGACCGCGTCCTCGCTGGCCACGACCGCGATGTTGTCGAGGCCCTGCACGGCCACATGGATGTCGCGCGAGATGACCAGCGAGTTGCGCGTGTCAAGCACCGTGGTGCTGCCGTCGGCGACGTTGCCGGCCTCGTCCTGCCGGCCGGTCTTCCAGACCGAATCCCAGCTGCCGAGGTCGGACCAGGCGATCGGCGCGGGCACGACGGCGGCGATCGGCGTCTTCTCGAAGATGGCGTAGTCGACGGAGATGTCCGGCGCGCGGGCGAAGGCCGCCTCGTCGAGCCGCTCGAAGTCGAGGTCGTGATGGGCCCTTTCGACCGCCTCGCCCGCCGCCGCAAGCACGTCCGGCGCATATTTGCCAAGCTCGCGCAGGAACAGGCCGGCCGGCAGCATGAACATGCCGGAGTTCCACAGATAGCCGCCCGCCGCCAGCATGGCCGCCGCCGTTTCGCGGTCGGGCTTCTCCACGAAGCGGCGCACCGCATTGGCGCCGTTGCCGAGGTCCTCGCCGGTCTCGATGTAGCCGTAGCCGGTGGCCGGCTCCGTCGGCGTGATGCCGAAGGTGACGAGGCGGCCTGCCCTTGCGGCCCCCGCCGCCCTGGCGATGCAGTCGAGGTAGGCCTGGTCGGCGCCGATCTCGTGATCGGAGGCCAGCACCTGCATCAGCGTGTCCTCGCCATGCCTTGCCGCGATGAAGGTCGCGGCGGCGGCGAGCGCCGGGGCGGTGTTGCGGGCGACCGGCTCCAGCAGGATCGAGGTGAGCGGCACGCCGGCCGCGCGGGCCTGCTCGGCCACCAGGAAGCGGAAGTCGGCATTGGTGACGACGACGGGCGGGGCGTAAAGCGCCGCATCGCCGACGCGGGCCAGCGCCTTCTGGAAGAGCGTGGTCTCGCCGAGGAACTGCAGGAACTGCTTGGGTGCTGCCGCGCGCGACAGCGGCCACAGGCGCGTGCCCCTGCCGCCGGCCATGATGACGGGTACGATCTTGCTGCTCATCCATTCCATCCCGCTCAAGGACCAAAAGGCCCGCTCAAATCAAAAAA
>NZ_JBJIEP010000059.1:0-1448 GCF_046557955.1 Shinella agrisoli
GACTGGGGCGCGCCGCTCGGGTCTGGCGACACGCTGACCGTCCGCATCTTCCAGCTCTCCGCCCTGATCGGGCGGGGCATGCCCAAGACCGTCACACTGACATTCTGAGAACGCCCATGTCCGATGCCACCACCCATCTGCTTCTGCCCTACATCCGGGCGGCGCAGGCACAGAAGCATGTCACCCACAACGAGGCGCTGCGGCTGCTCGACGGACTCGTCCAGCTCTCCGTCCTCGATCGGGATCTGACGGCGCCGCCCGGCAGCCCCACCGACGGCGACCGCTACATCGTCGGCTCTGGCGCCACCGCGGCGTGGGCGGGCTGGGATCTGAACGTCGCGCTCTGGACCGACGGTGCCTGGCTTCGCCTTCCGCCGCGAACCGGCTGGCGGGCTTGGGTGGAGGACGAAGGGTTGCTGCTGGTCTACGACGGCTCCGTCTGGGTCGGCACGACGCCCGGCGAGTTGCAGAACATGGCGCTGCTCGGTATCGGAACGACCGCCGATGCGGCCAATCCGTTCTCGGCCAAGCTCAATGCCGCGCTCTGGACTGCGAAGACCGCTGGCGAGGGTGGGACCGGAGATCTCTTCTATACGATGAACAAGGAAGCTGCCGGCGGCGACCTCGGCTATGTCTTCCAGACTGGCTATGTCACCAAAGCGCTCGTCGGCCTCTTCGGGTCGGACCTGTTCCGGCTCGCTGTGTCCGCTGACGGCAGCGCCTTCTTCGACGGTTTCATTGTCGACAACACGAGCGGGATCGTCGATCAGCCTCGGCTGCCGCGCTTCAAGGCGTATACGAACTACGACAATTATGTCGCTGTCGACACCTGGACGAAGATCGGCATCAACAACACCGACTATAACGATCAGGGCGCATTCGATGCCGGCAACAATCGCTTCGTCGCACCGGTTGCCGGCACCTACCTCTTCGGCGCCACGCTGCTCTACAAGGTCAATTCCAGCACCACGGCGCGGATGCGCGGACGACTCGTGCTGAACGGCTCGACCGAGATCCGAGGATCGTTCGGCGAGATATCCGGGGCGCACACCTCCGAGGCGACGGCGCTCTGGCTGCAGACCATGGCGTCACTCGCCCAAGGCGACACTGTCGAGCTGCAGGGCACCTTTCGGGCGGCAGATGGATATTTCGCCGCCGACCATACGTCCTTCTGGGGCGTGAAGGTGGGGTGAGCGGCGGTGGGAGATGTCGAAGCCCCCCCGATCCGACCAGGGGTTCGCCTTAGCCGAGACCCGATCCGCCATCCTGCCGCTCGTACCCTAATCTCGACACCCTGCGCCGGGGGGCATCGCCGTGGCGCTCACGAGCGTTGACGGGATTGCCTCCGCCCCATGGATGCGGGCGGCGCTGCGCTACGGCGCCATCGCACTCGCGGTGTTACTGTTCCTGCTCTCACTCCGGCGCTCCGGCGAGCGTGCGGGACGGCT
>NZ_JBJIEP010000060.1:0-1377 GCF_046557955.1 Shinella agrisoli
GTCGAGGCTGTTGAACTCCATGTCGAGCCCTTCCTCGCTCGACTTGCGGGTATAGATGGCGCAGCGCTGGCGGCGCGCAACGACCGCGACGGCTTCATGATGACGGCTCATCGGTCGTCCCCCCGTGCCTCGCGCAAGCCGAAGAAGCGATAGCCGTTCCACTGCGTGCCGGTGATCGCCCGCGCCACCGCCGACAGCGACTTGAACTTACGCCCCTGCCAGTCGAAGCCGTCCTTCATCACTGTGACGGTGTGCTCCACCCCGTCCCATTCACGCACGAGGCGGGTGCCGACCACCGGGTTGCGGGAATCCGCGATGATCGTCTTGCGCCCGACCCGGCCCTCGATCTCGTCGGCCAGCAGGTCCAGCGTCCGCCGCGTTTCGCGGGACAGGCCGCCGAGGGTCAGTTCCTGGATCCGGTAGCTGAGCCTCAGCTCGAGGTAACTGCGGCTGTTGTTCGGAGCGGGCGTGCCGAAGAGGCTTTCCCACTTCGCCTTCAGTTCGACCACCGTCATTCGCTTCAGCGCTGCAAGCTGTGTGACCACGCTCGCGTCCGCCGCGTCGCGTTCGCCCGCCCGCCATGGCGCGGCGTCAGTCTTTCTCTTTGTTCCTGGCATTATTGCCCTCCAACTCGGTTGCTCGGTTTGCGACGACCAACACGGCGTTTGAGGGCGAGAATGTCGAATGAACTGTCTTCGCCAGCTGCAGATAAAGAACTGGACTGTTCTGGCAGGATACGCCTCAGCCCCGCAGCAAGAATATGCGCGAGTTCATCGAGGCGTTCGTCCGCCGACAGACGGGCGGGCAAAAGAGGGTTTGGACCGGATCGGGCGTCTTGCATGAGACCGTTCGCAACAGAAGATGGCTGGCGAAACGGTAGTCACAACGCGACAAAAAACAAGTATATTCAATTGGTTATCGAGATTCTGCGCAATCATTCAAAAACAATCGTAAGTATCCGTTGCGCCAAACCCCTTCCCACATGACATCATCCCCAAAGGTCGTGTGGTGACATCGAAAAAGCGCGCATGCGCTCGATGTCTTGGACAAATTCGCTCCAGATCGCGGCGTCCAGCCGACGAGAACAGAATGGCGAAAGCCCCAGACGCCGGGCGATCTCACGATCCACTGGACGCGCCGTTCGCGATCCCTCTCGGCCGACAACTGGGGCGCCGGCGAGGTGCCGCTCGCCGAGGAGGTCGAAGCCTATGAGGTCGAGATCCTCGACGGCCCGGCCGTCAAGCGAACCTTGGCCGCCGCCAGCACCAGCGTGGTCTACACCGCCGCCCAGCAGTCCGCAGACTGGGGCGCGCCGCTCGGGTCTGGCGACACGCTGACCGTCCGCATCTTCCAGCTCTCCGCCCTGATCGGGCGGGG
>NZ_JBJIEP010000061.1:0-1159 GCF_046557955.1 Shinella agrisoli
ATCCTCGGGTCAAGCAACCGTGGAGTTATGGTTTGAAGGCTGGGTCTGTTCTTGCGATGGCGTTTAGGATCGTGACGAACTTGCGGATGGTTGCGACCATTGCGAGCTTGAAGGGCTTTCCCTTGCTGCGCAGGCGCTGATAGAAGCCGGCGAGCACGGGGTCCTTTGCCTTGATGGCACTGAGGACGGCCATGTAGGCGATGTCACGCAGATGCTTTCGCCCGCCGCTGCATCGTCCCTTCCTGGCGGAGGCGCCGGACTGGCGGGGGTGGGGCGCCACGCCGACGAGCGCGGCGATCGCCTTGGCCGAGACCGTGCCCAGTTCGGGCAGGTCGGCCAGCAGGCCGGTCGCCAGGACCGGGCCGACACCCTTGACGGCACACAGCCTGTCGTAGCGCCGCTTCATCGCCGGCGCCTGTGCCAGAAGCGCGCGCATTTCCTTGTCGATCCGAAGCAGGTCCTTTGCGATGGTGGCGATGCGCTCTTCGATCATGGCCCGCACCAGCGGCTCGTCCTCGGTGTCGCACTGGCTGACAAGCCCGCTCCTTTCCGCCACGATCCTGCGCCGATGGGCCGCGAGCGCGCCGAGCCTGTGGCGGACGGCATCGGGCCGGAAGGGCGTGAGACGCTCATGGGCGGCGGCAAGGTAAGCGGCGATCATGGCGGCATCGATCGCATCGGTCTTGGCCATCTGCCCCAGGGCGCAGGCCAGATGCCGCACCCGGCCCGGCGAAAGGATATAGACCGCAATGCCGGCGGCATGCTGGCTTTCGGCCAGCTTGCGCTCGTAGCCGCCGGAGGCTTCCAGCCCGACGGCACAGGGGCCAAGGCCCCGGACATGTCGGACAAGCGCGTCGATGCCGGCCGGCGAGGCCGGGCAGGAGAAGCGTTCGCCCGACGGATGGACGAAGACATCGAAGCGGGTCTTGCAAACATCGATGCCGACGAAGAGGCGTTCATGTATCATGGCCTTGCTCCCTGGCTTGTGGTGCGGGCGAAAGCCCGGGCAACCGTTCGGGGTCAAAGGGAGCAGGCAGGGCCAAGCTCGACCTCGGCCTCAAGGGCCAGCCCGAGTGAACGGCCGCCTGCCTGCACCGGCCGGGATGCGCATCCCGGCCGGTGCATCCAGTAAACCACACTTCTTCCACACAAGCCCGAG
>NZ_JBJIEP010000062.1:0-1150 GCF_046557955.1 Shinella agrisoli
GCGTCGAAGAGGTCTGCGACGAGGCCGTAGTCTGCGACCTGGAAGATCGGCGCCTCCTCGTCCTTGTTGATGGCGACGATGACCTTACTGTCCTTCATGCCGGCAAGGTGCTGGATGGCGCCGGAGATGCCGCAGGCGATGTAGAGCTGCGGGGCGACCACCTTGCCCGTCTGCCCCACCTGCCAGTCGTTCGGCGCATAGCCCGCATCGACCGCGGCGCGGGACGCACCGACGGCCGCACCCAGCTTGTCGGCCACGGGCAGGATCACCTCCTGGAACTTCTCAGACGAGCCGAGCGCACGCCCGCCCGAGATGATGATCTTCGCCGACGTCAGCTCCGGACGGTCGGACGACGACAGCGCGTCCGAGACATGGCTGGAAAGGCCGGGGTCGGCTGCCGCCGGGACCGCCTCGATCGGGGCATTGCCGCCTTCCGCCGCCGCCGCGAAGGAGGCCGTGCGCACGGTGACCACCTTCTTCGCATCGGTGGCCTGCACCGTCTGGATCGCGTTGCCCGCATAGATCGGACGCTTGAACGTGTCGGGGGAAACCACCTCGACGATCTCCGAGACCTGCGCCACGTCGAGAAGCGCCGCCACGCGCGGCGACACGTTCTTGCCGACCGACGTCGCGGCGGAGACGATGGCGTCGTAGCCGCCGGCCAGCGACACGATCAGCGCCGCAAGCGGCTCGGCAAGATTGTTGGCAAGGTTTTGGTCGTCGGCAAGCAGGACCTTCGTCACGCCGGAGAGCTTTGCCGCCTGCTCGGCCGCGGCCTTGGCGCCCGAGCCGGCGACGAGCACATGCACGGGCGAGCCGATCTGCGATGCCGCCGTCAGCGCCTTGGCCGTCTGGTCGGAAAGAGTTGCATTGTCGTGGTCTGCCAGAAGAAGAATGGCCATGATGATGTTCTCCCTTTCCGTTCTCAGAGCACGCCGGCTTCGGTCTTCAGCTTCTCGACCAGCTCGGCGACGCTCTTCACCTTCACCCCCGCCTTGCGGCCGGACGGCTCCTCGGTCTTCAAGACCTTCAGGCGCGCGCTCGTGTCGACGCCGAAGTCGGCCGGCGTCTTCCTGTCGAGCGGCTTCTTCTTCGCCTTCATGATGTTCGGCAGCGAGGCATAGCGCGGCTCGTTGAGGCGAAGGTCGGT
>NZ_JBJIEP010000063.1:0-1139 GCF_046557955.1 Shinella agrisoli
CCGTAGGACGAGCCCTTGCGTCCGCCGAAGGGCACGTGGAAGTCGACGCCCGCCGTCGGCAGGTTGACCATCACCATGCCGGCCTCGGAGTTGCGCTTGAAATGCGCGGCATGCTTGAGGCTCGTCGTCGCGATGCCCGAGGAAAGCCCGAACGGCGTGTCGTTTGCGACGGCGAGCGCCTCCTCGTAGTCCTTGACGCGGATGACGGCTGCGACAGGGCCGAAGATCTCCTCGCGCGCAATGCGCATGGCGTTCGTCGCCTCGGTGAACAGCGCCGGCGCGAGGTAGAAGCCGGGCGTCTCGCGCTTCAGGAGCTCGCCGCCGAAGGAAAGCTTCGCGCCCTCCTGTCTGCCGATCTCGATGTAATCCGTGTCCTGCTTGAGCTGGCTCTCGTCGACCACCGGGCCGACATGCGTGCCGGCCTTCAAGGCGTCGTCGACGACGATGCCCTTCAGCCGCTCGCCGACGGCCGCGACGAAGCGGTCGTGGATGCCCTCCGTCACGATGACGCGCGAGGAGGCCGTGCAGCGCTGGCCGGTCGAGAAGAAGGCCGAGTTGACGGCGGCCTCCACGGCGACATCGAGATCCGCGTCGTCGAGCACGACGAAGGGGTTCTTGCCGCCCATCTCCAGCTGGAACTTGCGGTTATGCTCGACGGAGGCGGCGGCCACGCGCTTGCCCGTGCCGGTCGAGCCGGTGAAGGTGATGGCGTTGACATCGGGGCTGTCGAGCATGGCCTGGCCGACGACCGAGCCCTTGCCCATGACGAGGTTGAGGACGCCCTTCGGCAGGCCGGCGCGCACCAGGATGTCGACGATGGCGTGCGCGCAGCCGGGTACCAGCTCGGCCGGCTTGAAGACCACCGTGTTGCCGTAGCAGAGCGCCGGCGCGATCTTCCAGGCGGGGATGGCGATGGGGAAGTTCCACGGCGTGATGATGCCGACGACGCCGACCGGCTCGCGGGTGATCTCCACGCCGATATTGGGCCGCACCGAGGGCAGCACCTCGCCGGCGAGCCTCAGCGTCTCGCCCGCGAAGAAATCGAAGATCTGCCCGGCGCGCACCGTCTCGCCGATGCCCTCGGCCAGCGTCTTGCCCTCCTCGCGCGCGAGCAGGCGGCCGAGCTCGTCCTTGCGGGC
>NZ_JBJIEP010000064.1:0-1022 GCF_046557955.1 Shinella agrisoli
CGGATGGACTTGCCCTCGTGCATGAGGTCGAAGCCCTTGTTGATGTCCTCGAGCGGCATGGTGTGGGTGATCATCGGGTCGATCTCGATCTTGCCCTCCATGTACCAGTCGACGATCTTCGGCACGTCCGTGCGCCCGCGCGCGCCGCCGAAGGCGGTGCCCATCCAGGTGCGGCCGGTGACGAGCTGGAACGGGCGGGTGGAGATTTCCTGCCCCGCGCCGGCAACGCGGATGATCACCGACTTGCCCCAGCCGCGATGGGAGGATTCGAGCGCCTGGCGCATGACCTTGGTATTGCCGGTGCAGTCGAACGTATAGTCCGCGCCGCCGATCTGGTCGGCCCCGCGCTTCGTCATGTTGACGAGGTAGGGCACGATGTCGCCGTCGACCTCCTTCGGATTGACGAAGTGCGTCATGCCGAAGCGCTCGCCCCATTCCTTCTTGTCGTTGTTGAGGTCGACGCCGATGATCACGTCGGCGCCGGCAAGCCTGAGGCCCTGGATGACGTTGAGGCCGATGCCGCCCAGCCCGAAGACGATGGCGGTGGAGCCGATCTCGACCTTGGCCGTGTTGATGACGGCGCCGATGCCGGTCGTCACGCCGCAGCCGATGTAGCAGATCTTGTCGAAGGGGGCGTCCGGATTGACCTTGGCGAGCGCGATCTCCGGCAGCACCGTGTAGTTGGCGAAGGTCGAGCAGCCCATGTAGTGGAAGATCCTGTCCTTGCCGATGGAAAAGCGCGATGTGCCGTCCGGCATCAGGCCCTGGCCCTGGGTGGCGCGGATGGCGGTGCACAGGTTCGTCTTGCGCGACAGGCAGGACGGGCAGGCGCGGCATTCGGGCGTATAGAGCGGGATGACGTGGTCGCCCTTCCTCAGCGAGGTGACGCCCGGGCCGACGTCGACGACGACGCCCGCGCCCTCGTGGCCGAGGATGGCCGGGAAGATGCCTTCCGGGTCGGCGCCCGACAGCGTGAACTCGTCGGTGTGGCAGATGCCCGTCGCCTTCACCTCGACCAGCAC
>NZ_JBJIEP010000065.1:0-1003 GCF_046557955.1 Shinella agrisoli
CTAGAGCGAACTGATCTTGGGTTGAATCGGAGTAGGATTCCCAAGTCGCCGTATTTGTGATTCAAGATGCTGGCTGGAGTGGAGGCCAGCACCTTATGCCGAAGGCCTATTCCCTTGATCTTCGTAAACGTGCCGTGTCTCGGGTCGTGGCTGGCGAAAGTGTTCGTTCGGTTGCGGCTGTTTTGAACATCAGCGTGTCCAGCGTCGTGAAGTGGTCGCAGCGCTATCGGGCGACGGGGAGCCCGGCTCCGGTTCGGGCTGTGGGTCGCCCACGCCCGTTGCTTCTTGGGCCGCACCGAGCCTGGCTCCTGGAGCGGATCAACAGCGGCGATCACATCACCTTGCGCGCACTGCAGGCCGAGCTTGCCGAGCGCGGGACGAAGGTTGACTACCGGACGGTCTGGAACTTCGTCCATGCCGAAGGGCTGAGCTTCAAAAAAACCGTTCTGCCAAGCGAGCAACATCGCCCTGACACGGCTGGTCTTCATCGATGAAACCTGGGCCAAGACCAACATGGCGCCGATCCGCGGCTGGGCGCCGCGCGGCCACAGATTGCAAAGCCGGGTTCCGCATGGCCACTGGAAGACGTTGACCCTGATCGCAGCGTTGCGCTGCGATCGCATCGACGCGCCATGCGTGTTCGATAGCGCGATCAACGGACGCAGCTTCGCAGCCTATGTCGAGCAGGTTCTCGTGCCGACGCTTCGACCCGGCGACATCGTCATCATGGACAACCTCGGCTCACACAAGGGCCAGCCGGTGCGAGCGGCTATCCGCAAAGCAGGAGCCAAGCTCTTCTTCCTGCCCCCCTACAGTCCGGACCTGAACCCGATCGAACAAGTCTTCGCCAAGCTCAAGCACCTCATGCGCGCGGCCGCTGAACGAACCGTCGAGGCAACCTGGAAAGCAGCAGGCAGGCTGCTCCGATGCTTCTCCCCAAACGAATGCCGAAACTATCTCATCAACGCAGGATACGCTTCAACATGAGAGCATCAGACTCTAA
>NZ_JBJIEP010000066.1:0-888 GCF_046557955.1 Shinella agrisoli
GTCACGAGGAACGAAGCATGAGCGAGCGCCCGACCTACCGCACGACGAAACGGCAAATCTGGCTGTCCTTCGCCTTCGCCTGGCTCGTCATCTTCGTCATCGTCGCGGCCGGCGTGACGGGCAGCACGGAGGCCGTCAACCTCGCCGGCATCATCGTGCCGTCGCTGGTGCTGCTGATCGCCGCCTTGCTCGGCATCCACCGCTACACCGGATCCCTCGACTTCCAGGCGGCACAGGAGCGCGCCGCCGAGGAACCGCCCGCCGATCCTCCGTACGATGCGCGTGACCAGCCGGGAGGCGCGTCATGATCGCGCTCCTCAACAGGGCAGCGCTGCCGGCCGTCGCGGCGGCGGCGCTGCTGCTGACCTTCGCCCTGGTCGTGCTGCTGATCGTGTCCCGCATCGACACCCTCGTTGACCGCGCCGTCACCTTGGCCGTCGCCGGCCGGGATGCGCATTGGACCGCCGAGATCGAGCGGGCCAACGCCGAGACCAACAAGCGCATCGCCGACCAGGCACAAGCCGCCCTGGCGATTGAGACCGAAGCCAACGCCCGCGTGCGCGCGGTGGAGGCGCAACTTTCCGAACTGGAGACTGCCAATGCGGCCCTGCCTGCTGGCGATGCTTGCGGCCTCGGCCGCGACCGTATCCGCCTGCTCCCCCGCTGATCCGAAACCGGTCGTCCTCACCGTACAGCGGCCCGTTATCCTGCCCGAAGCCGCGCGCCAACCATGCGCGCGGCCGCGCGGCCTCCCCGAGCGGGACATGACCTCCCAGGAGGTGACAACGAACTGGGGCGCCGATCGCGCGGCGCTCATCACCTGCGAAACCAGACGGGCGGCGGCTGTGTCGGCCGTCGAGGCCACGGAGAAGAGACCTTGATGGACCT
>NZ_JBJIEP010000067.1:0-880 GCF_046557955.1 Shinella agrisoli
CTAGGCGGTGTGGACGGATTGCCGCATGAAGAGAGGCGAGGATTCCTCTGAGGGGATTTGTCTGATTCATGGAGAGCCGACTGATTTGGAGGTCGGCGATGTCCACGAAGATGACGGAGAAGGATTGGGCGATGGCGCTGGAGGTGTTCCGGGCCTCGCTGCCGCGTCGGGGCGACAAGGGCCGTGACGACCGGCTGTTTCTGGAAGCGATGCACTATTTCTCGGTCCACAACATCTCCTGGCGGGCGCTGCCGGAGCGGTTCGGCAAATGGAACAGCGTCTGGAAACGCTTCGACAGGTTGAGCAAGGCAGGCGTGTTCGAAATCTTCTTCGATCACCTCGCGGCGCTGTCATCCTCGGCGCATCTGATCCAGATGTTCGATAGCACCGTCGTGCGCGCCCATGTCTCAGCAGCGGGCGCAAAGGGGGGCAGAATGGCCAGGCGCTTGGCCGCTCGCGCGGCGGCTTCTCTACCAAAATTCACCTGAAGACCGACTTCAACGGCCATCCGATCGCCTTCGACCTGACCGGCGGCGAAAAGGCGACGCTCCGCACTTCACCATCCTGCTTGGGCTCGGCCCCGATATCGATCCGAGGGGCGCCGTCGCCGACAAGGGCTACGCCAGCAAGGCTAATCGGCAGGCGGCGCGGTCACGGGGCATCATCCCCGTTATTCCGCGAAAGGCCAACGAAAAGGGCAAGCCGGGCTTCTTCGTAAAGGCCATCTACAAAGGGCGTGCGCGTATCGAGCAGGCGGTCGGAAAGCTAAAGCGCTTCAAGCGTGTCGCCCTACGATGCGAGAAGACGAAGCGCAACTTCGCAGCCATCGTCGCGCTCGCAGCGGGGTTCACCTTGGTCAAATCCGTCCACAATGCCTAGG
>NZ_JBJIEP010000068.1:0-852 GCF_046557955.1 Shinella agrisoli
CTAGGATGGGGACCTGATCAAAGAATTGTCTTTATTGACTGATTCCTTGTCGCTTTGAGTTTCGAAGCGGGAGGCCCGCGATGAGCGATCTGTTCTGGCTTTCGGATGCGGCATGGTCTGCCCTTGAACCGCATCTGCCGAAGAACCAGCCGGAGGCTCGACGCGTCGATGATCGGCGCGTCATTTTCGGTATCCTGCATGTGCTGAAGGTAGGTTGCCGCTGGCGCGACGTTCCAGTTGAATACGGCCCTGCCAAAACCATCTACAACCGTTACCATCGCTGGGCACGCCGCCGCATCTGGCATCGTATTTTCGAGAGGATGGCCGCCAACGGTCCTGTTCCACAGGAGCTTTCTATCGATAGCACGCACATCAAGGCGCAGCGCTCGGCACAAAGCTCAAAAGGGGGGCATGGGCACAAGCGATTGGTACGTCACGTGGCGGAAGAACAAGCAAAATCCATTGTCTGGCCGATGATCGCGGCAGACCGGTCGCCTTCAGTCTGACGCCGGGAAACATCGCCGACATCAAGATGGCAATTCCACTGCTGGAGGTCGCAAGACCCCAAAAGCGTCTGCTCGCAGATAAGGCATACGATGCCGACAGCCTGCGGGACTGGCTCGGCAACGCCCGCATAAAAGCCGTCATTCCATCATCACGGGCACGAAAGATACCCTATCCGCTGGATCGCACAGCATACAAGCGTAGGAACGTCATCGAGCGATTGTTCTGCAAGCTCAAGAACTGGCGGCGCATCGCAACCCGTTACGACCGCCTAGCAACAAACTATCTCGCAGCCATCGCTCTCGTTTCAGCAGTCATCGCATGGGTTTGAATGAGTCCTCATCCTAG
>NZ_JBJIEP010000069.1:0-739 GCF_046557955.1 Shinella agrisoli
ACGGTTCGCGACTACTATACCGGTTTCCGCTACGAGGGGGACTCCATCGCCGTGTTCGGCGATGCCACGCGCCGCATCTTCATCGAAAGCGGCGCCTGCACGCAAGACCAGGTCACGGTCGTGGGGCCGCCGCGGCTTGACATCTGGCGCGACATCGACGTCGACGGCATCGAGCGGGACACGATCGTGCTCCTCAGCTACCGCGATCCCGACTACCGCGCGCCGAACTCGTTCAAGCAGGTCCTGCGCCTCTTCCTCGAAGCCGCCGCACGCCATGCCGGCGGCGGCGTCCGGTTCGTGGTGAAGGCGAAGAACCTTGCCGACACCGACGAGATCCGCGCTGCGGCGGGATCGCTGGCACGCTTCGTGGAGATCGACCACCAGGTCGCGCTGACCTCTCTTCTGCCGCGTGCGCGCCTGGTCGTCGGGTTCAACTCGCTTTCCGTGCTGGAGGCGCAGTTCTGCAGGGGCCGGACCGCCGTGCCCTATTGGGGCGACGCCATGCGTCCGCCGGAGGAGCTGATCTTCGACCCGCACGACCCGGTCGTGGCGAAGGTCATAGACTTTCCGAGCAGCCCTGATGCGTTCAATGCCCTGCTCGACGACGCGGCCGGCCGCGATCTTCAAAGCGCCTCGTCCGCGGAGGACAGACATGCGGTGATCCGGCGCGTCTTCCACATGCCGTCCGCCGGCTCGTGCTCGAAGGAGGTCGAACGCTACGTGCTGAACGCGATCGCAA
>NZ_JBJIEP010000070.1:0-720 GCF_046557955.1 Shinella agrisoli
TGGGCCAGCTCGTCGGCGAGCTCGACGTCCTTCGCCCGGATCGCCTCCAGCATCAGTTCGTGCTCGTCGGTCAGGAGGTAGCCGTCGCCGGTGCGCTCCAGATACTCGAAATGCAGGTGCAGCATGCGCTGGCCCTGGTTGAGCAGCCGCTCGTAGAAGGAGGCGAGATAGGCGTTCTTGCCGGCATGGGCCACGGCCATGTGGAACTGCTTGTTGGCCTCCGACATCCTGAGATGCACACCGGTCTTCACCGCCGCCTCGAATTCCTTCTGGCGCCTGGCGATGATCTTCAGGTCCGCCTCCGTGCGCAGCGCCGCGGCAAGCCGCGTGTTCATGCGCTGGGCGACGTCGAGCGCCTCGACATATTTGGGAAAGCTGCCGACCTCGATGGGCGCGACGATGGTGCTGCGGTTGGAGAGCGTCACCACCAGCTCCTCGCCGGCCAGCCGGATCAGCGCCTCGCGCACCGGCGAGCGGGACATGTCGAAACGCTCGGCGAGCGTGGTCTCGTCGAGCAGCTGGCCAGGCGGCAGGGCGAGCGCCAGAATTTCCGCGCGCAGCGTCTCATAGACGTTTTTCCAGCCGGTGCCGCGCACGCGCTTCGCTTCAACTTCGTCAGACACTTATGTCCCTTTCCCTGCTTGCGGGGCATTGGGCCAGAAAAACAACGTGTCGGCAATCGTAAAATTTCCGCTTGACTTTGTCGACATGGAGACGACA
>NZ_JBJIEP010000071.1:0-508 GCF_046557955.1 Shinella agrisoli
CGCGCCGCCAGCGCTGCGCCATCTATACCCGCAAGTCGAGCGAGGAAGGGCTCGACATGGAGTTCAACAGCCTCGACGCCCAGCGCGAGGCTTGCGAGGCCTTCGTGACGAGCCAGAAGGCGGAAGGCTGGGCCACCATTCGCGAACGCTACGATGACGGCGGCTTCTCCGGTGGCACGCTGGAGCGCCCCGGCCTGAAGCGCCTCATTCAGGACGTCGAGGCCGGTCTGATCGATGTGATCGTGGTCTACAAGATCGACCGGCTTTCGCGCTCGCTGATGGACTTCGCCAAGCTGGTCGAGATCTTCGACCGCAATCAGGTGACCTTCGTTTCGGTCACGCAGTCGTTCAACACCACGACCTCTATGGGCCGCCTGACCCTGAACATCCTCCTCAGCTTCGCGCAGTTCGAGCGGGAGGTGATCGGCGAGCGCATCCGCGACAAGGTCGCGGCATCCCGCAAGCGCGGCATGTGGATGGGCGGTCACGTCCCGCTGGGCTACGACGT